>NZ_JAHWGR010000018.1:0-147197 GCF_020873825.1 Micromonospora sp. DH13 | reverse complement strand
TGCCCGCCGCCCCCGCCCGCCGGCCCGCCGCCGTGCGCCGCGTCGCCCGGCCCTCGGCGTTAATAAGGGGCCCTTCCACTACCGAATGCGATAAGAAGGGGCCCTTCCTTGCCCGCTAGCATCAGCGGGGGCGGCCGGCCGGCCGCTGTTTGTCGTCCTCTGGAGGAGTCACCGTGTCCGCACCCCGTACCCCCGTCGTGGCCGACCCCGTCGTCGTCGCCGCCGGGACGACGGCGGCCGACGCGGTGGCCGCGGCCGGGCTGCCGTCCACCGGCCCGAAGGCGGTCGTCGTGGTCCGCGACCCGCAGGGCAACCTGCGCGACCTGGACTGGGCGCCCGCCGAGGAGACCGTCGTCGAGCCGGTCGCCCTCGACACCCCGGACGGGCTCAACGTGCTGCGCCACTCGACCGCGCACGTGCTCGCCCAGGCGGTGCAGGACGTCTTCCCCGACGCGAAGCTCGGCATCGGCCCGCCGATCGAGAACGGCTTCTACTACGACTTCGCCGTCGACAAGCCGTTCCAGCCCGACGACCTGGCGAAGCTCGAGAAGCGGATGCAGGAGATCGTCAAGTCCGGGCAGCGGTTCCGGCGGCGGCGGTTCGCCAGCCTCGACGAGGCGAAGGCCGAGCTGGCCGCCGAGCCGTTCAAGCTGGAGCTGATCGACGTCAAGGGCGAGGGGCTGGACTCCTCCGAGGTGATGGAGGTGGGCGGCGGCGAGCTGACCATCTACGACAACCTCGCCGCCAAGGAGGACAAGGTCTGCTGGTCGGACCTGTGCCGGGGCCCGCACCTGCCGAACACCCGGCTGATCGGCGCGTTCAAGCTGATGCGGTCGGCCGCCGCGTACTGGCGGGGCAGCGAGAAGAACCCGCAGCTGCAGCGGGTGTACGGCACCGCCTGGCCGACCCGCGACGAGCTGAAGGCGTACCTGAAGCTCCTGGAGGAGGCCGCCCGCCGCGACCACCGCAAGCTCGGCGTCGACCTGGACCTGTTCAGCTTCCCCGACGAGCTGGGCTCCGGCCTGGCGGTCTTCCACCCTAAGGGCGGCATCATCCGCCGGGAGATGGAGAACTACTCGCGGATCAAGCACGAGCAGGCCGGCTACTCCTTCGTCAACACCCCGCACATCACCAAGGGGCACCTGTACGAGGTCTCCGGGCACCTCGACTGGTACGCCGACGGCATGTTCCCGCCCATGGAGGTCGAGGGCGCGAACTACTACCTCAAGCCGATGAACTGCCCGATGCACGACCTGATCTTCCGGTCCCGGGGCCGCTCCTACCGCGAGCTGCCGCTGCGGATGTTCGAGTTCGGCACGGTCTACCGGTACGAGAAGTCCGGTGTGGTGCACGGCCTGACCCGGGTGCGGGGCATGACCCAGGACGACGCGCACATCTTCTGCACCGAGGAGCAGATGGCCGGGGAGCTGAAGTCCCTGCTCGCCTTCGTGCTCGAACTGCTGCGCGACTACGGCCTGGACGACTTCTACCTGGAGTTGTCGACCCGTAACCCGGAGAAGTCGGTCGGCACCGACGAGAACTGGGAGCGGGCGACCGAGGCGCTGCGCTCGGCGGCGCAGGAGTCCGGCCTCAACCTGGTGCCCGACCCGGGCGGCGCGGCCTTCTACGGACCGAAGATCTCCGTGCAGGCCAAGGACGCCATCGGCCGGACCTGGCAGATGTCCACCATCCAGGTCGACTTCAACCTGCCGGAGCGCTTCGGCCTGGAGTACCAGGCGGCCGACGGCAGCCGGCAGCGGCCCGTGATGATCCACCGCGCGCTGTTCGGGTCGATCGAGCGGTTCTTCGGGGTGCTCACCGAGCACTACGCGGGGGCGTTCCCGGCCTGGCTGGCCCCGGTGCAGGTGGTGGGCATCCCGATCCGCGAGGACCACACCGACTACCTGCACGGGTTCGTGGCGGCGCTGCGCGCCGAGGGCATCCGGGCCCAGGTGGACGCGGGCGACGACCGGATGCAGAAGAAGATCCGCAACGCCCAGCAGCAGAAGATCCCGTTCATGGTGATCGCCGGGGACGACGACGTGGCCGCCGGCACGGTGTCGTTCCGCTACCGGGACGGCTCGCAGCGCAACGGCGTGCCGGTCGACGAGGCGGTGGCCCACGTGCTCGACGTGGTCAACTCCCGCACCAACGCCGGCCCGTCGGCGGAGGGCTAAGGAAGGGCCCCCTCTTAACGCATTCGGTAGAGAAGGGTTCCCCTCTCACGGCAGCCGTGAGAAGGGAACCCTTCTTGCCCGGTGACCGTCAGATGCCGCAGCTCGGGGCCGACCAGCCGCCCGCCGCTCCGACGTGGACGTGGTCGTTGTGGTCGGGGTAGCCGGGGCCGAGGATCTGCGCGAAGCCGTGGTTGCGGGCCTGCTGGGCCAGCCGGCACAGCGAGTGCGGGCCGGAGCCCATGTCGACGCCGTCGCCGTAGAGGTGCCGGCTGTTGGACGCGCCGCCGACCGCGCTGTTGCAGGCGTAGCTGCGGAAGCCGCTGGTGATCCGGATCGACTGGTCGCCGAGGGCGTGCCGCAGGGCCTGGAGCTTCCACATCGACACGAGGGCGTTGAACCGCGCGGTGCTCGCCGACACCGCCCCGCCGGACCAGTCGCTGTTGCAGTTGTTCAGCTCGGCGTAGCTGAAGTTGACCGGCGTGCAGTCGTCGTCCTGGAGCGCGTACAGCATGTTGAAGGTCTGCGGGCCGGCGGAGCCGTCGGCGGACAGGCCGTACGCCTGCTGGAAGCGGATCAGCGCCGAGCGGGTGGCCGGGCCGAACGAGCCGTCGAGGCTGAGGACCGCGCCGTAGCCGGGGTAGCCGGCGAGGCGGATCTGGAGCTGCCGGACGTCCTCGCCGGTGGCGCCGGAGGTCAGCGCCCGGCCCCACGTGTAGCACCCGTCGGCGTGCGCGGCGCCGGTCGTCACGGTCAGCCCCACCAGGGTGGTGGCGGCGGCGAGAGCGCAGGCGGCCAGGGCCCTGCCGAGCCGTCGGAGTGCGGTCTTCACGTGATCTCCCATCGACGATTGTCGAGCTTTCTCCTGACTGGAAGCTTCATTGATCAACGTCTCTTCGTCAAGATTCTTCACCCCCTATCCGCCGCCGGGACCGTAGGATCGACGGCGTGACAGGGGAGGAACGGCACACGGGCAACGGCATGACCGACGGGCTGGAACGGCTCTGGACTCCGCACCGGATGACGTACGTCTCCGGTTCCGACCGCCCGGAGGGCGGCTACGACAAGCCCGGCGGCTGTCCGTTCTGCCTGGCCCCCGGCCTGCCGGCCGAGGAGAGCCTGGTGGTGGCCCGGGGTGAGCGGGTCTTCGCGGTGCTCAACCTCTACCCCTACAACCCGGGGCACCTGCTGATCTGCCCCTACCGGCACGTGCCCGACTACACCGACCTCGACCTCGCCGAGACCGCCGAGCTGGCGGCCTTCACCCAGACCGCGATGCGGGTGGTGCGGCGGGTCAGCAACGCCCACGGGTTCAACCTGGGGATGAACCAGGGCGGCGTCGCCGGGGCCGGCATCGCCGAGCACCTGCACCAGCACGTGGTGCCCCGGTGGGGCGGCGACGCCAACTTCATGCCGGTGATCGGGCGGACGAAGGTGCTGCCCCAGCTGCTCACCGACACCCGCGACCTGTTCCGCCACGCCTGGCCGAGCTGACCCTGCGTGGCCGGGTCGTCTCGTTCCGGTGAAACGGCCGCCCGCGGCGGCGCTCCGAGTGGCACGATCTGGCGGTGGCAGTGACGACACGGACATTGGGTCGCAGCGGCATCGAGGTCAGCGCCCTCGGCATGGGCTGCTGGGCCATCGGCGGCCCCTGGGCCGAGGGCACCCAGCCGCTGGGCTGGGGCGCGGTCGACGACGCCGAGTCGATCCGCGCGGTCCGCCGGGCGCTCGATCTCGGCGTGACCCTCTTCGACACCGCCGACACGTACGGCGCCGGGCACGGCGAGCAGGTCCTCGGCCGGGCCCTCGCCGGCCGCCGAGACGAGGCCGTGATCGCCACCAAGTGGGGCTACACGTTCGACCCCCCGACCCGCCAGGCCACCGGGCAGGACGCCTCGCCGGCGCACCTGCGCCGGGCCGTGGTCGACTCGCTGCGTCGCCTCGGCACCGACCGCATCGACCTCTACCAGCTGCACCTGGGCGACCTGCCGGTGCCGCGCGCGCAGGCGCTCTTCGCGGCCTGCGACGACCTCGTCGCCGAGGGGCTGATCCGGGCGTACGGGTGGAGCACCGACCGGGTGGACCGGGCCGACGCCCTCGGCCAGGGCGCCCGCCCCGGCACCGCCGTGCAGCACGACCTGTCCGTGCTGCGTGACACCCCCGACATGCTCGCCGTGTGCGACAAGTACGACCTGGCCAGCATCAACCGCGCCCCGCTGGGCATGGGCCTGCTCACCGGCAAGTACGCCGCCGGCTCCACCCTGCCCCGCGACGACGTGCGGGGGGCGACGGCGACCTGGCTGGAGTGGTTCCGCAGCGGCCGGCCCGCCCCGGAGTGGCTGCGCCGGGTCGGCGCGGTCCGGGCGGCGCTGACCGCCGACGGCCGCACCCTCGCCCAGGGGGCGCTGGGCTGGCTCTGGGCCCGCAGCGACCGCGCGATCCCGATCCCCGGCTGCCGCACGGTCGCCCAGGTGGAGGAGAACGCCGCCGCCATGGCCCTCGGCCCGCTGGCCCCGGACCACTTCGCCGAGGTGGAACGCCAACTGGCGGCGCTGCGGTCGGCGGCCCTGCGCTCCGCCGACCGCCCCTACTGGCCCATGCCGCCGACCCCGCCCACCCGCCCCTGACCGCGGGTCAGTGGGTGGGGGCGGGCTCGTAGCGGGCGAACCGGCGGCGGAAGGTGCCCGTCCCCGAGGTGAGCGAGCGCAGCTCGACGGCGTAGCGCAGCAGCTCGACGGCCGGCACCTCGGCGCGCACCAGCGTCTGCCCCTCGGCGTCCGGGTCGGGCTCGGTGCCGAGCACCCGGCCGCGCCGGCCGGCCAGGTCGCCCAGCACCGCGCCGACGGCGTGCCCCGGCACCCGCACGACCACCTCGTCGATCGGCTCCAGCAGGACGGGCTGGCCCTTCTCGGCGGCGTCGCGCAGCGCGAGCGCCCCGGCGGTCTGGAACGCCGCGTCGGAGGAGTCGACGCTGTGCGCCTTGCCGTCGACCAGGGTCACCCGCAGGTCCACCACCGGGTGCCCGGCGACCAGGCCCCGCTCCAGCTGCGCCCGGACGCCCTTCTCCACCGACGGGACGTACTGGTGCGGCACCGCGCCGCCGACGACCCGGTCGACGAACTCGAACCCCGTGCCCCGGGGCAGCGGCTCGACCTCGATGTCGCAGACGGCGTACTGGCCGTGGCCGCCGGACTGCTTGACGTGCCGGCCGTGCCCCTTCGCGGGCGCGGCGAGGGTCTCCCGCAGCGGCACCCGCACCGGCTCGGTGTCCAGCTCGACGCCGCCGCCGCGCAGCCGGTCGAGCACCACGTCGGCGTGCGCCTCGCCCATGCACCACAGCACGAGCTGGTGGGTCTCCGGGTTACGTTCCAGCCGCAGGGTCGGGTCGCCGGCGACGAGCCGGGCCAGGTTGCGGGCCAGCGCGTCCTCGTCGGCGCGGCTGCGCGCGACGACGGCCACCGGCAGCAGCGGCTCGGGCATCTCCCAGGGGGCGACCAGCAGCGGGTCGTCCTTGGCGGAGATGGTGTCGCCGGTCTCCGCGCTGCCCGACTTGGTGACCGCGCAGATGTCGCCGGCCACGCACGCGCCCACCTCGCGCAGGCTCGCGCCCAGCGGGGTGTAGATGTGCCCGACCCGCTCGTCGGCGTCGTGGTCGGGGTGCCCCCGCTCGGCCATGCCGTGGCCGGCGACGTGCACGGTCAGCTCGGGGCGCAGCGTGCCGGAGAAGACCCGGACCAGCGACACCCGGCCGACGTGCCGGTCCACGGTCGTGCGGACCACCTCGGCGACGAGCGGCCCGGACGGGTCGCAGGTCAGCGGCGGCCGGGGCGAGCCGTCGACCCCGGTGACGGCGGGCAGCTCGTGCTCCAACGGTGAGGGGAACGCCGACACCAGGCCGTCGAGCAGCACGTCCAGCCCGACCCCGGTGGCCGCGCAGACCGGCAGCACCGGGTGGAAGTGCCCCCGGGCGACGGCCTTCTCCAGGTCGGCGATCAGCACGGCGGTGTCGATCTCCTCGCCGGCGAGGTAGCGGTCCATGAGGGACTCGTCCTCGCTCTCGGCGATGATGCCCTCGATGAGCTCGTTGCGGGACTCGGCGATCGCCGGCAGGTGCTCCGGGTCCGGCTCGCGCACCTGCGCCGGCAGGCCGGCGGTGTAGTCGAAGACCCGGCGGGTGACGAGGCCGAGCAGCCCCGCGACCGACTCGCCGTCGTCGCCGAGCATGGTCAGGTGCAGCGGGAGCACGTTGTCGCCGAAGACCCGCTGGCACAGCGCCACGGCCTCGTCGAAGTCGGCGCGCGGGTGGTCCAGCCGGGTCACCGCGACCGCCCGGGGCATGCCGACGGCGGCGCACTCCTCCCACAGCGCGGCGGTGGTGGCGTCCATCCCGTCGACAGCGGAGACCACGAACAGGGCGGCGTCCGCGGCCCGCAGGCCGGCGCGCAGCTCGCCGACGAAGTCGGCGTAGCCGGGGGTGTCCAGCAGGTTGATCTTGACGCCCTGGTGCACCAGCGGGGCGCAGGCCAGGCTCACCGAGCGCTGCTGGCGCACCGCCGCCGGGTCGTGGTCGCAGACCGTGGTGCCGTCGGCGACCGAGCCGGCCCGGCCGATCGTGCCGGTGGCGGCGAGCAGCGCCTCGACCAGGGTCGTCTTGCCCGCCCCGGAGTGCCCGACGAGCACCACGTTGCGTATCCCGCCGGGCTCGGTGACCGTCGGCGCGCCGCCGGCGGCCCCCTTGTCCTGACTCTTCTGCGCCATGGGGCGCACCTCCCTTGGCCGGTGGTGGGTGACGACCGCCGCGCGCGACGGGAAGCGGCCCGATGCTGCTGCCGCGGCGACATCCTCCGGTGATCGGCTGCACGACTGATACGGGACGGTCCGGCGGGTGAGCTAACTCACCCACACACCCGATCTCACACCTCTTGCGGAGCCGGCACAAGACTTCCCCGGGCGGGTCGGCGACCGGGGCGTACCGCCGCGGGGTGCCGGCCGTTATCGTGGGACCGCCATGGCGAAGATCTTCCAAGTGTCGGCCCGCGCGGGGATGACCCGCGTCGTCGAGCCGATCGCGCGCCGCCTGCTCCGCGCAGGCGTGACCCCGAACGCCGTCACCGTGACCGGCACCCTCGGGGTGCTCGTCGGCGCGCTCGGCCTCGGCGCCCGCGGCCACCTCGTCGCCGGCGCGCTGGTCGTGACGTTCTTCGCGCTCACCGACCTGCTCGACGGCACGATGGCCCGGATGAGCGGCGGCTCGACGCGGTTCGGCGCTTTCCTCGACTCGAGCATGGACCGGGTCGCCGACAGCGCCGTCTTCGGCGCGGTCGCCTACTGGCTGGCCACCCAGGGCGACCACGCCGGCGTCGCCGCCGCGCTGCTCTGCCTGGCCGCCGGGGGCCTCGTCTCCTACGTCAAGGCCCGCGCCGAGGGGCTCGGGATGACCTGCAACGTCGGCATCGCCGAGCGCACCGAGCGGCTGCTCATCGTCGGCGTCGGCGGCCTGCTCACCGGCGTCGGCGTCCCGTACGCCCTCCAGGTCGCGCTCTGGCTGCTGGCCGCCGTCTCGATCTTCACCGTGGGCCAGCGGATGGCCCACGTCTACCGGCAGGCCCAGGCGAACACGCCGAGCGGGTCCCGGGGGTGAACCTCACCGAGCTGGGCTACGTCGCCGGCTGGCGCCTGGCCCGCGCGCTGCCCCGGCCCGTCGTGGCCGCGGCCTTCCGGGCGGGCGCCGACCGCGCCCACCGCGCCGGCGGCGGGGGTACGGCCCGACTGCGCGCCAACCTGCGCCGGGTCGTCGGCCCCGAGCTGCCCGAGGCGGAACTGGACGACCTGGTCCGCCGGGGCCTGCGCTCCTACGCCCGCTACTGGATGGAGGCGTTCCGGCTGCCGTCGCTGAGCCGCGAGCAGATCCTCACCGGGTTCCGCCTCGCCCCGGACGGCGTCGACCGGCTCGCCGCCGACGTGGCCGCCGGCCGGGGCGCGGTGGTGGCGCTGCCGCACGCCGGCAACTGGGACGCCGCCGGCGCCTGGGTGGCCGCCACCGGCTGGCCGATCACCACGGTCGCCGAGCGGCTCAAGCCCGAGGCCGTCTACCAGCGCTTCCTCGCCTTCCGCCGGGGCCTGGGCATGGAGATCCTGCCCACCCACGGCGGGGACCGCCCCGCCTTCGACGTGCTGGTCGACCGGCTGCGCAGCGGCGCGGTGGTGCCGCTGCTGGCCGACCGGGACCTCTCGGCCCGGGGGATCGAGGTCGACTTCTTCGGCGCGCGGACCCGGATGCCCGCCGGCCCGGCGCTGCTGGCCATCCGCACCGGCGCGCCGCTCTACGTCGCCTCGATGTGGTACGAAACGGACGCCGCATGCGCCTCGATCGCCGGCCCGCTGCCCCTGCCCGACGCCGACAGCGGGCCGCTGGACCAGCGGGTCCGGGTGCTGACCCAGCACATTGCCGACGGTCTGTCGGCGGGCATCGCCCGGCATCCGGAAGACTGGCACATGTTGCAGCGGATGTGGCTGGACCAGCGCGGCACCGGCGACGACGGGTCCCGGCCCGCCGCCGGCCCGCCGGCCGCCACCGGGACGGCCTGAGGCGAAGGGGCGCGGGAATGCGGATCGGCATCGTGTGCCCATACTCCTTCGACGTGCCCGGCGGGGTGCAGAACCACGTGATGGACCTGGCGGAGGCGCTGCTCGGGCTCGGGCACGAGGTGAGCGTCCTCGCCCCCGCCGACGAGGACTCCCCGCTGCCGCCGTACGTGGTGCCGGCGGGCCGGGCCGTGCCGCTGCCGTACAACGGGTCGGTGGCCCGGATCGCGTTCGGCCCGGTCTCCTCCGCCCGCGTCCGGCGCTGGATCGCCCGGGGCGAGTTCGACGTGCTGCACGTGCACGAGCCGCTGACCCTCAGCCTGTCGATGCTGGCCGTGCTGTCGGCCAAGGGGCCGGTGGTGGCCACCTTCCACACCGCGATGACCCGGTCCCGGGTGCTCGCCGCCGCCCAGGGCGTGCTCCAGATCGTGCTGGAGCGGATCACCGCCCGCATCGCGGTCAGCGCGCTGGCCCGCAAGGTCCAGGTCGAGCACATGGACGGCGGTGCGGTGGAGATCCCCAACGGCGTCACCGTCGCCAAGTTCAGCCACGCGGCACCGCTGCCCGGCTGGCCCGGGGAGTGCGGGCCCGGCGAGGGCGGCACGCTGGGCTTCCTCGGCCGGTTCACCGAGGCCCGCAAGGGCTTCCCGATCCTGCGCGACGCGTTCGTCGAGCTGGCCGGCACCCGGCCCGGGCTGCGGCTGCTGGTCGCCGGGCCGGGCGACCCGGACGACCTGTTCGACCGGTTTCCCGCCCCGCTGCGCGACCGGGTCACGTTCCTCGGCCTGGTCTCCGAGGCCGACAAGGCGCGGATGCTGCGCAGCGTCCACCTCTACGTGGCCCCGAACACCGGCGGCGAGTCGTTCGGCATGATCCTCACCGAGGCCCTGGCCGCCGGCACGACCGTGGTGGCCAGCGACCTCGACGCGTTCCGCCGGGTGCTCGACGGCGGCCGGGCCGGGCAGCTCTTCCCCACCGGCGACGCCGTGGCGCTGCGGGCGGCCCTCGCGGCGCTGCTCGACGATCCGGGGCGGCGGGCCGAGCTGACCGCCTGCGGCGACCAGGTGGTGGCGCACTTCGACTGGCCCGTGGTCGCCCGCCGGGTCCTGGAGGTCTACGCGGCGGCGATCGAGGCGACCGACGGGCGGGTCATCGACCAGGAGTGGGCGGGGCTGGGCTGAGTGGTGTGACCGGGGTGGCTTCCGTGACGGGAGTGACCGCCGGCCGCGTCGGCCGCACCCCGGACGAGGCGAACGGAGCAGCACTACGATGCCGGGCATGTGGTGGGTGGTGGGCGCGAGCCTGGTCGTCGGGCTCGTCGCGGCGTACCTGATCTGGACCGCCGGCCGGGTCGAGCGGCTGCGCGTCCGCGCGGAGTCCGCCGCCCGGGCCCTCGACGCGCACCTGCTGCGCCGCGCCGCGGCGGCGGCCGTGCTGGCCGAGCGGCGCTACGGCGTGGAGCTGTACGCGGCGGCCCGGATCGCCCTCGACGCCGAGCCGCAGGAGCGGGAGGCCGCCGAGAACGACCTCACCCGGCAGTTGCGGGCGGTGCGGCTGGACCCGAGCGAACCGGACTGCGAGGCGGTGATCGCCGCGAGCCGCCGGCTCGCGCTGGCCCGCCAGGTGCACACCGACCTGGTCCGCGACGCCCGGTCGGCCCGGGGCCGACCCCTGGTGCGGCTGTTGCGGATGGGGCGACGGCACCCCTGGCCGCGCTACTTCGACATCGACGACCCGACCCTGGAGCTCCCCGCCGACGTGCCCGCCTGAGCCGCGCCGGCCGGGTGACGACGGCCACAGGGCAGGCCACCGTGGGTCTGATTGGCTGTCGGACCGGCGTTACGCCCGTCGTAGCATTCAGCTAGCCGCCACCCCCCGAGCACGCCGAGGAGCGATGACCCGTGCCCGAAACCACCTCCCCGAACGCCAGCGCCACCCCCGTCGTCGGGACCGCCCGCGTCAAGCGCGGCATGGCCGAGATGCTCAAGGGCGGCGTGATCATGGACGTGGTCACCCCCGAGCAGGCCAAGATCGCTGAGGACGCCGGCGCCGTCGCGGTGATGGCCCTGGAGCGGGTCCCCGCCGACATCCGCGCCCAGGGCGGGGTGTCCCGGATGAGCGACCCCGACATGATCGACGGCATCATCGACGCCGTGTCGATCCCGGTCATGGCCAAGGCCCGCATCGGCCACTTCGTCGAGGCCCAGGTCCTGCAGGCCCTCGGCGTGGACTACGTCGACGAGTCCGAGGTGCTGACCCCCGCCGACTACGCCAACCACATCGACAAGTGGGCGTTCACCGTCCCCTTCGTGTGCGGGGCGACCAACCTGGGCGAGGCGCTGCGCCGGATCACCGAGGGCGCGGCCATGATCCGCTCCAAGGGCGAGGCCGGCACCGGCGACGTCTCCAACGCCACCATGCACATGCGCAAGATCCGCCAGGAGATCGCCCGGCTCAGCTCCCTGCCGGCCGACGAGCTGTTCGTCGCGGCCAAGGAGCTCCAGGCGCCGTACGAGCTGGTCCGGGAGGTCGCCGAGACCGGCAAGCTCCCGGTGGTGCTGTTCACCGCCGGCGGCATCGCCACCCCGGCCGACGCGGCGATGATGATGCAGCTCGGCGCGGAGGGCGTCTTCGTCGGCTCCGGCATCTTCAAGTCCGGCAACCCGGCGCAGCGCGCCGCCGCGATCGTGAAGGCCACCACCTTCCACGACGACCCGGACGTGCTGGCCAAGGTCTCCCGGGGCCTCGGCGAGGCGATGGTCGGCATCAACGTCGACGAGATCCCGCAGCCGCACCGCCTGGCCGAACGCGGCTGGTGACGCGCAAGGAGGGGCCCCCTGTTAACGCATTCCGCATAGGAAGGGCCCCTTCCTCACCAACCAGCCGAGGAGAGGAGCGAACGTGACGGCAGCACCCGCCATCGGTGTGCTCGCGCTCCAGGGCGACGTCCGGGAACACGTGGCGGCCCTGACCGGCGCGGGCGCGCACGCCCGCCCCGTACGCCGGCCGCAGGAGCTGGACGCGGTCGACGGCCTGGTCATCCCGGGCGGCGAGTCCACCACGATCAGCAAACTCGCCGACATCTTCGACATGCGCGAGCCCATCGACAAGCGGATCGCCGCCGGCATGCCGGTCTACGGCTCCTGCGCCGGCATGATCATGCTGGCCACCGAGGTGCTCGACGGCCGCCCCGACCAGCGGGGCTTCGCCGGCATCGAGATGACCGTCCGGCGCAACGCGTTCGGCCGGCAGGTCGACTCGTTCGAGGCCCCGGTGACGATCGCCGGGGTCGAGGGGGAGCCGTTCCACGCGGTGTTCATCCGGGCGCCCTGGGTCGAGCGGGTCGGCGCCGGCGTCGACGTGCTCGGCGAGGTGACCGAGGGGCCGGCCGCCGGTCGGATCGTCGCGGTCCGGCAAGGCAACCTGCTGGCCACCTCCTTCCACCCCGAGTTGACCGGCGACCTGCGGCTGCACCGCTACTTCGTGGACCTGGTGCGCGCCGCCTGAGCCGTGGCCGAGGGGCCCGCCCGGACGACCGGGCGGGCCCCTCGGCACGTGCGCCGTCGGGCGTGCCGGTGCCGGGTGTGACACCGGCGCACCCCACCTCGGTAGGATTGCCGCGGTTCGGCAGGGCTCCGCGCCCGCCGCGGCCATCCACGCAGAGCCGACCGGCCCGTCGTACGCCGGTGGAGAAGTGGAGTTGGCGCGGGCAGTCGACGCAGGCGTGATCAACAGACGGAGGTAGCAGATGTCCGGCCACTCAAAGTGGGCGACCACCAAGCACAAGAAGGCCGTGATCGACGCCAAGCGCGGCAAGATGTTCGCCAAGCTGATCAAGAACGTCGAGGTCGCGGCCCGCACCGGCGGCGGCGACCCGGCCGGCAACCCGACGCTCTACGACGCCATCCAGAAGGCGAAGAAGAACTCCGTACCGAACGACAACATCGACCGGGCGGTCAAGCGCGGCTCCGGCCTGGAGGCCGGCGGCGCCGACTGGCAGACGATCATGTATGAGGGGTACGGCCCGAACGGCGTCGCGATGCTGATCGAGTGCCTCACCGACAACCGCAACCGGGCGGCGACCGAGGTGCGCACCGCGCTGACCCGCAACGGCGGCTCGCTCGCCGACGCCGGCTCGGTGTCGTACATGTTCTCCCGCAAGGGTGTGGTGATCGTCCCCAAGGCGGGCACCAGCGAGGACGACGTGATGATGGCCGTCCTCGACGCCGGCGCGGAGGAGGTCAACGACCTCGGTGAGGCGTACGAGGTGGTCTCCGAGCCGAGCGACCTGATCGCGGTCCGCACCGCCCTGCAGGACGCCGGCATCGAGTACGAGTCGGCCGAGTCGTCCCTCATCCCCAGCGTCAACGTGCAGCTGGACGAGGACGGCGCCCGCAAGGTCTTCAAGCTGATCGACGTCCTCGAGGACTGCGACGACGTGCAGAACGTATTCGCGAACTTCGACGTTTCCGATGAGGTCATGGCGGCGGTCGGCTGAGCCGTGGCGGCCGGGGGCGGGCGGCGGTTCGCGCCGGGCGACGTGGTCGTCCGGCGGGAGATCCTGCGCGGTGAGGTCTGGTTCGGGGTCCCGACGATCTGCGTCGTGGACTCCGCGGAGCTGCTCGCCCTCTACCTGCCCGGCGGTGCGGAGTTCGGCTTCCCCGAGCGGGGGAGCTTCCCGTGCGGGCGGCACCCGTGGCAGGTGGCCGGGCAGCGGGCCTGGCGCGGGCACGGCAAGCTGATGCTGCACCGTCCCGGCGAGGCGCACTCCGTCGACGTGTTCTGGGCCGGTCCGGGGCGGGAGTTCGCGGGCTGGTACTTCAACCTCCAGGACCCGGTGCGGCGTACCCCGATCGGGGTGGACACCCTCGACCACGAGCTGGACCTGTGGTGGGCGGCGGACGCCGACCGGTACGTCTTCAAGGACGTGGAGGTGTTTGCCCAGCGCCTGACCGAGGGACGGTATCCGGGGATGGCGGAGGCCATCCGCGCGGAGGGTGACCGGATCGCCGCGCTGCTCGACGCGGGGGAGCGCTGGTGGGACCCGGCATGGGCGCACTGGCGGCCCGACCCCGCCTGGCCGGCGCCGGCGCTGCCCGCCGGCTGGGAGGCCGTGCCCTGGTGACCCCGGCCGGGCACCCCGCCGACGCGCCCGGGCCGGCCGCCGTGGGCGGGCCGGCCCGGGGACGGGCGTCGCGGGGCGCTCAGGCCGCCCGGCGGCGGGCCTGCGCGGCGATGGCCACGGTGTTGCGCACCAGCGACGCCACCACCGCGACCAGGGCGATCGTGTAGACGACGTCGAGGTTGGCACCGTCGCGCAGCCAGTCGACGCGCTGCACGAACTCGGGGTTGAGCAGCCGGTCGGTGAGGACGAGCCACGCCACCGGCACGGCGAACGCCAGGTCGAGGGTGACCTTCGCGCCGACCAGCGGCCAGGTCCAGCGGCCGGCGCGGTGCCGGGCCACCTGCAGGACGATCTCGGCGACCAGCAGGGCGATGAGCGCCGGCAGCCAGAACCGCCACAGCGCGGGGTCGAGCACCGGGATGTGGTCGCCCCCGTCGTCGCGCACCCAGGACCGGAAGTGCTGCCAGGGCAGGAACGCGATCAGCAGCACCAGGGCCGCGATCGACACGGCCGTGTCGGCGAGCGGGACGCCGCGCCCGGCCGGTCGGTCCTCGGGCAGCTGGTCGACGGTCCACCGGGGCAGGTGCAGCGGCAGGCTCAACCGCTCGACGACCGCGAAGGTGAGCGTGACCCAGAAGGCGACCTGGACCACCACCTCGATGCCGGTGGTGATGCCGACGCCGATGGCCGAGCCCACGCTGCCGCCGTCGACGGCGTCGAGCACGGCCACCAGGGCACCGATGGCGATCGGCACGGTGGCGAGCAGCAGCCGCAGCAGCCGCCGCCAGGCCAGGTAGTAGGCGGGGCCGATGAGCTGGAGGCGGTGGTCGGCGTACCGGGCGGCCAGCCGCTCGGGGTTGCCCAGCTCGGTGAGCACCTCGCGCTCGGCGGTTTCGCGGTCCTGACCGGCGTCGGTGCGGCCGTCGATCATGTCGGCGATGGAGGCCCGCAGCTCGTCGGCGATCTCCGCCCGGCGCGGGGCCGGCACCGCCCGCAGCGTGGCGGCGAGATAGCGGTCGGTCAGGGAACTCATCGGGCCACTCCTTCGATCAGGCCGGTGAGGGATCTCTGCACGGCGGAGAAGTCGGCGAGCAGCAGGCGCAGCACCGACTCCCCCTCGTCGCTGGTCCGGTAGAACTTCCGGGGCCGGCTCTCCTCGGTGTTCCACTCGCTGGTCAGCAGGCCCTGCTCCTCCAGTCGGCGCAGCAGGGGGTAGAGCGTGTTGGCGTCCACCGGGAAGCCGTGGTCGGTGAGCCGCTGGAGCAGGGCGTAGCCGTAGTCGGGCCGGCGCAGCGCGACCAGGCTCGCCACCACCACCGTGCCCCGGCGTAGCTCCTGGAGATGGGTCCGCAGGATGTCGTCGCTTACCACGACTCACACGATAGTGTGTGGCACACAATATTGCTAGCCGCCGAGGCCGCTGCTGACCTTTTGCCCGTTTAGAGCACTATTGAGCCATATGCCTGTTTAACCTCATGTGGCGTATTCCTTCCGAGGGCGGGAGGGCAGATGGACAAGAGGCAGAGCGTGAAACTGGTAAGACGAATGGCATCAGTGGCGACCGTTGCCGTCGCCGGAGCGGGGTTCGCAGGGCTCGTCGCCCTGACGACCGGTGGTCCCGCCGTCGCGGCACCTGGTGACGCCAGTGCCCGTGGTGTGGTGGTGGATCTCTCCGCCAGCGTCCTCGGGGTGCCGGTCATCACCGCCAACGCCACCATCGGCAGCGCGACCGCGCCGCCCGGCGGCGGGACCGACACCACCACCGGACTCGCCGTGACCATCCCCGGTGCGGTGGGCGTCACCGCCAGCGGCACCGTGCTGGAGGTGAGCGCCACCCGTGGGCCGACCGCGTCGTCGGCGAACTCCGACATCGCCGAACTGGCGCTCGGGATCCTGGGCATTCCGGTCGTCGCCGCCGACCTGATCACCGCCGAGGTGAACTGCCCGCAGAGTGGCGCGCTCACCGCCGACACCAACGTCGTCGGGTTGACCCTGTTCGGCGCGCCCGCCGTGCTGGTGCCGAACACCCCCGGGGTGACCGCCAGCGCGGCCGTCGTGGTGCCCGGCCTGACCGAGGCCAGCCTCACCGTCACCCTCACCGCGGTGGAGGAGACCACAGCCGACACCGCCGCCGCGGTCGCGGTGCTGGCCACCGTCCAGTTGACGGGTTCGGTCGCCGGCGGCCAGGTCATCGACATCCCGGTCGGCACCGTCATCCTCGCCGAGGCCAACTGTGAGCGGCCGTTGGCCCCGACATCGCCGACGGCCACCCCGACGCAGCCGTCGGCCTCGCCCACCGAGACGCCGACGGCGTCACCGACCCAGCCGTCGGCCTCGCCCACCGTGACGCCCACGGAGTCCCCGTCGCCCACCCAGCCGACGCAGTCGCCGACCGCGTCGCCGTACCCGACGCGCCACCCGCACCTGCCGGTGACCGGCGACAGCGGATCAAGCCTGTGGTGGACGCTGGGTCTGGGCACCGGCATGGTCACCCTCGGCACGGGTGCCGTACTCGCCGTCCGTCGCTCGCGTCGGATGACCGGGGCGTGATGATCGGCAGCCGCCGCTGAGTCGGCGCGGGTGGGGTCCGGCGACGGCCGGGCCCCACCCGCAACTCGGCTCAGCGGTTCATTGACGTCGCCCTGGGCGCGCCGACACCGGCGATCGATGGCCGGGAGCGACGGTCACCAGGTGACCGGGAGGGTGTCCACTCCGTAGACCGCGCCGAAGGGCCGGAAGGCCGGCTCCGCGTCCGGTTGGGCCAGGGCGAGCCCGGGAAAGCGTCGCAGCAGCGCCGGGAAGGCGACGCGCATCTGCAGGCGTGCCAGGGGCGCGCCCAGGCAGCGATGCACGCCATGGCCGAAGGCCACGTGGCCCGGGGCGGCCCGGTCGATGTCGAGCCGGTCGGCGTCCCGGAGGAAGGCCCGGTCCCGGTTGGCCCGGGGCAGCGAGATCAGCACCGACGAGCCGGCGGGGATGGTGCGGCCGGCGAGGTGCACGTCGGTGGTCGTCGTGCGCCCGGTGACCGACACGACCGACAGGAAGCGCAACAGCTCCTCCACGGCCTGCTGGGCCTTCGTGGGGTCGTCACGCACCATGGCGAGCTGGTCCGGGTGTTGCAGGAGTGCCAGCGTGCCGAGGCTGAGCATGCCCGAGGTCGTCTCGTGGCCGCCGATCAGCAACGAGGCCACGATGCCGACCACCTCTTCCGTGCTGAGCTGGGCATCGTGCTCGCGCACGAGCATTCCCAGCAGGTTCTCGCCGGGCGCCGCCCGGGCCCGGGTGACCAGCTCCGCCAGGAAGCGTCGGTTCTCGGCGTGCACCGCCGTGTGCTGTTGCGGCGTCAGCGACAGATCCATCAGGCGGGTGAACCGGTCGGTCATCTCGGCGTGGTCGTCTCCCTCGACTCCCACCAGCTCGCAGATCACCAGCAGCGGGACCGGCAGGGCGAAGTGGCGCACGAGGTCGGCCGGCCTGCCGGCGCGCTCCAGGTCGTCCAGCGCGGACTCCACGATGGCGGCGATCGTCGGCTCCAGGCGTTCGAGCCGGCGCGCCGTGAACTGCGGTGTCATCGTGCGCCGCAGGCGGGTGTGTTCGGGCGGATCGAACAGCAGCATCGTCCCGGCCTGCAGTCGCCGGCGTTCCTCGTCGTCCAGATGCGCTCCGATCGAGCGCGGCAGGACGCTGGTGAACCGCTGGGGATCGGACAGCACCTGCCGGGCGTCCTCGTAGCGGCAGACAAGGTAGGCGGGCGTACCGTCGGGAAGGGCCACCTGGACGACGCCCTCGGTTTCGAGGATCTCGTCCAGCTCCTTCCCCGGGTCCAACCCGTAGCGTCGCATGTACAGCGGCACCTCCAGCGCCTCGCTCATCACGGCCCCCTTCCGTCACGGATCGTAGCGAGGAGGCTACTGTAGATACCTACTGATCCTTCGATATAAGCTTCTGAAGCATTTGCATCATCTGTATCTTTTGTGGCTTGTGACAGGTCCCACGTCGTCGCCGGACCGCACGTGACGACGGTTGGCCGAGGCGCACGGCCCGTCCTTTCAGCGGGGTTTTAGGGAACCTCCCTGTACTGGGTTGGCCCACGGCAGCGGTCGATCCGCGTCCTCTCGACAACCATGCGAGGTTAATCCGTGCGTATTCTGTTCACCTCGATGGCGGTTCGCTCCCACCTGTACCAACTCGCCCCCCTGATCTGGGCCTGCCGCACGGCCGGTCACGAGGTACGGGTGGCCGCGCAGCCCGAGCTCACCGAGGCGACGGTCGGCCTGGGGCTGCCCGCCGTCGAGGTCGGCCACGGCTACGACATGCTGAAGCAGCTGAGCAACAGACAGCAGGCCCAGCGTTACAAGGAGAGCCTCGACTCCGCCGTGCCGGTCGACGAGCGTCGTCGGATCCAGCAGGAGTCGCTGCGTCCACTCGTCGAGACGGTCACCGTGATGGCGCCGGACCTCCTGCGCTTCGCGGGGCGTTGGGAGCCGGACCTCGTGGTCACCGATCCACTGATGCTGGCCGCCCCGCTGCTGTCGCAGACCCTGGGCGTTCCGCTGGTGCGTCACCTCACGGGGCCCGACCTGCTACGTCGCCTGTGTCCCGTGCAGGGGCAGCCGACCACCGGAGCCGAACGGGAGCAGTGGCCGCCCGGGCTGGTCGAGCTGTACGACCGGTACGGCGTCGAGGTCCGCGACGACCATCCGGTGCGGACGGTCGACCCGTGGCCGGGCAGCCTGCAGTTGCCCGACGTCGTCGGCCGGATCCCCACCCGTTTCGTCCCCCACAACGGCGCGGCCGCCGCCCCCGACTGGCTCCTGGAGCCGCCCTCCCGCCCGCGGGTGTGTGTCACCTGGGGCACGACGACCACGATGCTCGGCGCGGACGACACCGTCCTGGCCCGCGTCGTCGGCGCGCTGGCGGCTGGCGACGTGGAGGTCGTCCTCGCGGTGGTGCGAGCGGACCGGGAGCGCCTCGGCCCGCTGCCGGACAACGTACGCGTGGCCGACAACGTGCCGATCAACCTGTACCTGGAATCGTGTGGCGCCGTCGTCAACGCGGGCGGCGCCGGCTCGGTGCTCACCGCGGCGTGCTACGGCGTGCCGCAGGTGATGCTGCCGCAGGCCTCGGACACGCCCGCCGTGGCGTTCAACTTCAGTGCCTCGGGGGCCGGCACCATGCTGGATGCCGCGACGGCCGACACCGCCACCATCGCGTCGGCGGTCGACGCGGCGCTCACGGACGGCAAGATCCGGGATGCCGCCGAGCGGCTGCGGGAGGAGATCGCCGCCACCCCGTCCCCGGCGGACGTGGTGCAGGTCCTGGAGCAGCTCGGGTGAGGCCCGCGCCCGGGACGGGACGGGTGCGGTGCTTTTAGCGCTCGACTAGTCCGCCGTTAGTGCGGGCGCTCAAGCTTCGTACTGGCAGACCAGGTGGTCGGCGGCGGCGGACGAGGACCCGGTTCCGATGCCCGGTAGACCTGATCAACACCCTCGACTTCCCGGCGACAGCGTCGGAGGACGGCTATGGAGGTACCCAGTCATGGGCGAGGACAAGGACGCCATTCTTGAGCTGGTCCGGAAATACCACCGGGACCAGCGCGTCGACGGGTTCGTGCCGGGGACCACCCCGGTCCTCACCTCCGGGGCTGTGCTGGAGGAGAGCGATCGGGTCGCCCTGGTCGAGGCGGCGCTGGAGATGCGGATCGCGGCGGGCCCGAGCGCGCGCCGCTTCGAGCGGGAGTTCTCGCGCTACTTCGGACTCCGCAAGGCGCACCTGACGAACTCGGGGTCGTCGGCGAATCTGCTGGCGCTGAGCGCGCTGACGTCACCGCAGCTCGGGGACGCGCGGCTGCGCCCCGGCGACGAGGTGATCACCGCCGCCGCCGGGTTCCCCACGACCGTCAATCCCGTGTTGCAGAACGGCTTGAAGCCGGTGTTCGTCGACGTCGAGCTGGGGACCTACAACCCGACTCCGGAACGCATCGCCGAGGCGATCGGGCCGCGAACCCGGGCGATCATGACCGCGCACGCCCTCGGCAACCCCTTCGCCGTGGCCGAGATCGCCGCGCTGGCCCGGGAGCACGACCTGTATCTGATCGAGGACAACTGCGACGCGGTCGGATCGCTGTACCAGGGCCGGCTGACCGGCACCTTCGGGCACTTCGCCACGGTGAGCTTCTACCCGGCGCACCACATCACGTTCGGCGAGGGCGGCTGCGTCCTGACCAACGACCTGGGGCTGGCCCGCCTGGTGGAGTCGATCCGCGACTGGGGACGCGACTGCTGGTGTGAACCCGGCGAGGACGACAGGTGCCTCAAGCGCTTCGACCAGCAACTGGGCTCGCTGCCGCGTGGCTACGACCACAAGTACATCTTCTCGCACGTCGGATACAACCTGAAGAGCACGGACCTGCACGCCTCGATCGGCCTGTCCCAGCTGCAGCGCATCGACGAGTTCGGCGAGGCGCGGCGCCGCAACTGGCGGCTGCTGCGCGACGGGCTCGACGGACTGGACGGTCTGCTGCTGCCGGAGCCCACGCCGGGCTCGGACCCGAGCTGGTTCGGTTTCGTGCTGACGGTGCAGCCGGACGCGCCGTACACCCGTCAGGAGCTCGTCGCCTTCCTGGAGGGCCGGCGCATCGCCACCCGCCGGTTCTTCGGCGGCAACCTGACCCGTCATCCCGCGTACGCGGACGTCGAGTACCGGATCGCCGGCGACCTGTCGGTCAGCGACATCATCACCCAGCACACGTTCTGGATCGGGGTGTATCCCGGCATCACGGGCGAGATGATCCAGTATGTGGTCGACTCGATCCACGAGTTCGTGGCCAAGCATCGGTGAGAGCGGGCAGCAAGCGGCGGCGGCATCGTCGTCGCCGCCCTCCGGTATCGCGCCGCCCGCCGGCCAGCTTCCGGCGTCGCGCCGGCAGCGTGGCCGGCGCGTCGGCGTGGGCCGCGCGGACCGTAGGTCGCACCGGCCCGCCACGGCGCGGGCGGTCTGACGATCAGCCCGGCGGCGGTGCCGCCGTCGTCCCCGCGCCGGCGCTGCTCAGCTGGTCCCGCATCGTCTCGAGGGCCGCCTCGATCGGGGAGAACCGGATGCCGAGCACCTGTGCGGCGCGCTCGTTCGAGATGTTGAGGTAGCGGGGATAGGGCCGGCCGGACGTGCGCGCGTAGTCGGCGTAGTGGCCGGGGGAGACCTGCGAGCTGTCCAGGTCGAAGACGCGGGCCACCAGCACCGCGAGGTCGTAGGGCGACAGGCTGGTGCCGCCCGCGCAGTGGAAGAGCCCCTCCGGGGGCCGCAGCTCGGCGACCCGGTCGATCGCCGCGACGAACTCGTCGACGAAGACCGGACTCACCAGCGTGTCGCAGAACATCGGCGGCGTCCGCCCGGCGGTGAGCCCGCTGATCATCTTCCGGACGATGTCCCCCCTGCGGGCGTACCGTGCCCGGAAGGGGAACGAGGGCCGGAGGATGGAGAACCGGCATCCCGACCCGCGCACCTCGCCCTCGGCCCAGTACTTCGTCCGGCTGTACCAGTCCTGTGGGGCCGGCGCGTCCGACTCCCGATAGGGCTCCTCTTCGGCCCCACTGAAGACATAGTCGGTGGACACGTGGATGAGGTACTTGTCGTTCTCCCGGCAGGCGTGCGCGAGATTGCGCGTCCCGTCGACGTTCACCCGGTAGCAGGATCCGCCGCGCTCACCGGTCTGCGCGTGGGCGGCGGCGAGATCGGTGAACGCGGCGAAGTGGACGACGACCTCGGCCGGCGTCTGCGCGACCGCCCTGCGCACCGCTGCGGCGTCGGTCACGTCGCAGTCCAGCGCCCGCCAGCCGTGCGGATCGCCCAGTTCCACGGCCCGGTCGCCGACCATCCCGCGCAACCCGGTGCCGGCCCGGGGCCACGCCTTCTCCGTACCCATCGGTCCTCCCGTCACCGCACCGACCCGCACACGCCCCGGACGGCCGGTGCCTCCCGCCCCACGCGTCAGGGCTCAAGGGAGAGCGCCCGGGCCGGGCAGAGGGCGACCGCGGTCTCCACCGCCTCCGCCGTGTCCGGAGCCGGCCGATCCGTGTTCAGCTGCACCATGCCGTCCTCCTCGCTCTGCCGGAAGACGCGCGGCTCGGTCAGTACGCACTGACCGGCCCCGATGCAGGCGTCCCGCTCGACAACGATGCGCATGTCCCTCGCCTCCGCCTCACGGTCCAGCCGACGACTCACCACTGGACGGGCAGCTCGTGGAGGCCGTACGTGTTGGAGTCGAACTTGAACGGCAGCTCCGCCAGGGGCTTCGCCAGCCGCAGGTTGGGCAGCCGGGCGAACAGCGTGGTGAAGACGATCTCCAGCTCGGCGCGGGCCAGGTTCTGCCCGAGGCACTGGTGAATGCCGTAACCGAAGGCCATGTGATGCCGCGTGCCCCGGTGGATGTCCAGCTTGTCGGGATCTTCGAAGATCGTCTCGTCGCGGTTGGCCGAGCCGAGGCAGAGCAGCACGCCGTCGTTCGCCCGGATCGTCGCCCCCTCGATCTCGATGTCCTCCTTGGCCACGCGGACCAGGACGTCCGAGATGGTGAAGTACCTGAGCAGCTCCTCGACGGTGCGCCCGATGAGGCTCGGATCGGCCTTCAGCTCGGCCAGGACGTGCGGGTTCTCCAGCAGGCCCGTGGTGCCGAGCGAGATCATGTTCGCGGTCGTCTCGTTGCCGGCGACCAGCAGGAGGTAGGCCATGTGCAGCAGGCCCTGGTGGGTGAAGACCTTCGTCTCGCGGTTGTTGACGATGAGGCGGCCCAGCAGGTCGTCCGTCGGCTCGCGGTCCTTCTCGATGAGCAGGCCGTTGATGAAGATGGCCAGTTCCATCATGGCCGTCCGGCGCTCCTGCGGACTGGTCGTCCTGCCGAGCATCTTGGAGGCGCGCACGTGGAAGAACTCGCGGTCGGGCGGGTTCACCCCGAGCAGCTCCGACAGCACCTGGGACGGCACGCTCACCGCCACCGTGCTGACCAGGTCGCTGCCGGGGCCGGCCGCGATCAGCTCGTCCACGCAACCGTCCACGATCTCCTGGATGCGGGGGCGCATCTCCTGGATGCGGCGGACCGTGAACTCGGCTATGACGGAACGGCGCGGCGCGGAGTGCTCCGGCGGATCGAGCCCGACCAGCGTGTTGACGGGCTCGTGCGGGGTGTCGATGTCCTCCGGGCGCAGCGGCGCCAGCATCGGCAGGTTCGGGTGGGTGTGGTCGGAGCTGATCCGCGGATCGGTGACCAGGGCGCGTACGTGCGCGTAGCTGGTGACCAGCCACGCCTTCTGCCCGCTGGGCAGGGCGACCTGGGTGACCGGGCGCTCCCGGCGCAGCCGCGCGTAGGCCGGCGCGGGATCGAGGGCGTAGCCGCGGGGCATCGGGAAGTCGGGCACGTCGGGAAGGTCGCCGACGTGCGCTGCCGTCGTGGCCTCGGTCATGATCAACTCCTGTTTCGGGACGCTGCGGATCTCCGGCGGGCGCACGATAATTGCATCGAATCACCTCTGCTTGCGGCGATGGTAATCCTATAGATGGCAGCTAAAATGCTGCTAATTTTTGCGTCGGGCTGAACGGTCGGGACAAAGGGCTGGATTGTTTGCTAGCTTTGCCGTTGCTGTTGTTCCTTCGTAAGGTTCGGCGAGACCGTGCGCGGTCCGACGTGGGAGGCGCGATGAGTGCCGATGAGCCTGTCCGGATGCCGCCGTTCACCGACGGCGGCGCCGAAATCCTCGAGTGGATGAAGGGAATGCGTGACGACCGGCCGGTCTGGCGCGACGAGCACAACCGTTACTTCGTCTTCCGGTACGCCGACGTCCAAGCGGTGTTCTCCGACCCGGCCCGTTTCTCCTCCAACATCGGCCGGCTCATGCCGGTCTTCGGCGCGGAGAAGCTCAGCGCCAATCTGCCCTGGCAGGATCCGCCCGACCACCGCCGGCTGCGGCAACTGGTTAGTCAGGCCTTCACGCCCAAGACGGTCGCCGGGATGCGGCCGCGCATCGGCGAGGTGGTGGGCCAGCTGCTCGCCGAGGCGCCCGGCGACGAGTTCGACTTCGTGGAGCAGCTCGCCTACCCGCTGCCGGTCATCGTCATCGCCGAGCTGCTCGGCATCTCCCCGGGCGACCGGGCGTTCTTCCGCCGGTGTGCCGATCGCCTGCTCGGCATCGGCGCGGAGAAGGGGGAGTCGGAGCAGAAGGTGGTCGAGGCCATCGCGGAAGCCACCAAGGAGCTCGACGAGTACCTGCTCGCCGAGGTCCGGCAGCGGCGCGCGAAGGGATCCACCGACGACGTCCTCGGCGCCCTGGCCGCCGCCGAGCTCAACGGCGAGCGACTGACCGATCTGCAGGTGGCCACGTTCGCCGCGCTGCTGCTGAACACCGGGCACATCACCACCACGCTGCTGCTGGGCAACACCCTGCTGTGCCTGGACGACAACCCGGACGCCGAGGCCCGGATCAGGGCGGACCGCTCGCTGGTCCCCGCCGCGCTGGAAGAGGTCGTACGCCGTCGGCCGCCGTTTCCCCGGGCCTGCCGGATCGCCACCACCGACGTGGAGATCGCCGGCGAGGTCATCCCGGCCGACGCGTTCGTCATGCCGTCGATCCTCTCGGCCAACCATGACGAGCGGCAATTCGAGAAGCCCGAGCAGTTCGACATCCAGCGCGATCCCAACCGGCATTTCGGGTTCGGGCACGGCATCCATTTCTGCCTCGGCGCCCCGCTGGCCAGACTGGAGACCGAGATCGCGCTGAACCGGCTGATGACCGAATTCACCGATCTGCGGATCAGTGCGGATCCCGTTTTCCATCCGTCGGAGTTCTACGGGGTCAAGGAGATGACGGTGTCCGTCCGGAGGGCCTGAGCAAAGAGAGCGGACGGGTCCGGTGCGTGCGCTGAGAACCGCATTCGCCGGACCCGCCGGTGGCCCCCTTCAGCCGAGGTGGTCAGGCCAGCTTCTCCAGCGTGTGCACCAGTTCCACGGGCGATGGCGCTTCGGCGATCTCGTCCTGGATCCGCCGTGCCGCGGCACGGATCCGCTCGTCGCCGAGCACGGCGTCGACCGCCCGGCCGACGGCCTCCGGGTCGGCGTCGCCCGCGTCCAGGGTGATCCCCGCGCCGCTCTCGCAGAAGGTGGCCGCGTTCGGTGGGCGCTCGACCAGCGGTACGAGCACCTGGGGAACACCGAGGGCGGCGGCGGTGAGGATGGTGTGCGTACCGCCCTCGCTGACCACGGCGTCACAGGTGGGCAGCACCACGTCGGCCGGCACGTCCCCGGCGACGCGGACCGTCTCGGGAAGCGCGCCGAGCCTGTCCCGGTCGATCCCGCTGCCCGTGACGACGACCTCCACGTCCCGGCGGGTCAGCGCGTCGAGGATCCGGGGCAACGCGGGGGACTGCGCCGCGCGGGCCGCGTCACCCGGCTCGCCCCAGCTCAGGCAGACCCGGGGGCGTCCGGCCCGGCCCCAGGCCCACTCCGGCGAGGGGGCCGCCCCGTGGTACGGGATGTGCCGCACCGGGATGCGGGCGTGCGCGTCCGGCACCTGGATGCTGCCCGGCCACGGGTCGATGCTGCCGAGCGAGTGGTCGTTGTGGATGGCCACCCCGAACTCCTCGAACAGTTCACGCAGTCCCTCGGGCCAGTTCGGGCTGTACTCGTCGCCGGTGATCGGCCCGTGCATCGGGTAGATGGTGCGGTGCATGACGTCCGGGCCCGTGAGGTGGCGCAGCAGGGGGATACCCAGGGCCGCCGAGACGAGAGGAGCCGCGAAGGCCAGCGAGTCGGCGACGACGATCTGGGGCTGCCAGCGATCGGCGAACCGCACCAGGCCCGGGGCCATCTCGCCGGCCAGGTCCACCATGGGCGCGAACCGTCGGTCCAGCAGCCGGTGCCGCTCGTCGCCGGACGTCCGGGCGAGACCGGCCTGGGTGACGGCGGGGCCGTGCCTCCGCCGGCCCGCGCCGTCCCCGCCGACCTCGACCGGGCTCAGGCCGGTCCGCAGCGTCGTCTCGGTCAGGTGTGGGTGGCCGGCGACGCGCACCTCGTGCCCCGCCGCGCGGCAGGCCCACGCCAGCGGCGTCATGAAGAACAGGTGCGGCGGGCTGGGAAAAGGGATGAACAGGACGCGCACAGGGCTCTCCCCTCGGGATGGTGTACCTCATCGAAGGTGGCCGCGCTAAACGGGGACTGAACCTCGGGCCGCGCCGGCACCCGCGGCCGGGCGACCCCGGCCCTATCCTTGCGCGGTGACGTACGCCGACGTCACGTTCGAGCAGTGGAACGCGCGCCGTCGTGTGCGGCGGCGACGGCGGCAGCGCCACGTGCGGCGGCAGCGGATTCTTCCTCGGCTGGCTGACCCTCGCGACCGCCTACCGCGACGAGGAGTTCGGCCGGTGGCTCGCCTCCGACGGTGGGTACGCCGCTAAGGTCCTGACCCGACCCGTCATCCAGCTGGCCTGACGCGTACGGTCGCGTGGACGCGGCGGCCGGCGATGCCGGTCGATCGGGATAATCGGCTGGTGCCGAATCTGAACTTCTACGCTGCCGACGAGGATTGGGCCGCGGTCGTCGAGTCCGTCTTCGAGCTGGGCCTGTTCCGGGTCTTCGAGTCCGACTCGGAGCCGGGCCGCGAGCTGCGTGAGTTCCGGGCTGCCGCCGACATTGCGATCGCGCCGCAGGGACGACACCTGGAGTTGTTCGTCGTCGGCTCCGGGCCGGAGCCGACGCTCAGTCGGATCGACCTGTCCGCAGATTCGCCGGAGGATCCGACGTTTCGATACTGCTGCGAAGGCTGGGGGCTCGTCCAGCTCTACTACGGCGGACCATTCGGGACGCGGGAGCTGCGCTGGAGCCACACCAACCACAATTCGGCCAAGCGCGCCGCGACGTGGGCGCCGACCGTGCCGCGCCTGGGCGATCCCGCCGCGTGGGACTGGGCGGCGGTCACCAGCGCCTCCGGCAGACTGAACCGGGTGATCCGCCGGATGGCCGTGAGCAGGATCGGCCCGCGCCCCGTGCTGCCGCACGCCGGGCGGTTGATCGCGGACGGCGGCCTGCGACACGAGTACGGCACGGGCGTCCACGCGACCCCGTCCCACGGATAGCCGGGCCCGCAACGGCCATCGCGCGACGACGATGGTCGCCGCGCGATGGCCGCGAGGGCGGGTGGATCAGGCCGCGATGGTCTGTAGCTCGGCGAGCCCGCCGCAGGTGGTGCCGCCGAGGTTCTTGAACGAGATCAGGATCTGGCGCTGGGACGATCCGTCGCTGTTGATGCTCTGGCGGTAGATCATGCGGGTGACCTCGAACTGGCAGGTGATGGGCGCGCTGCCCTGCGGTGACGCGCCGACCAGGTAGACCGAGGTGACGGGGTTCGCGTTGAACCAGACCGTGGACCAGGTGGTGCCGGAGGCGATGGTGGCGATGGTGAAGTTGTAGGAGACGGCGGTGGAGCCGAGCCGGATGTCGGTCTGGCAGGCGATGGTCCCCACGTTCTTGACTTCCACGTAGAGCTGGCGGACCGCGCCCGCTGCGGCCGGCTGCACGAACCAGGTGCGGGTCACCTGGAACTGGCAGGCCGCCGAGCTGGTGGCGCCACTCGGGTTGAGTCCCACCACCCAGTTGGTGTGCCAGGGGATGTTCCACAGGTGCGTCTGGGTGCCACCCGGGCTGACCCCGCCGGTGGAGGTCGCGACCGAGCTGCTCACCGCCGCGAGCTGGACCGTCGCGCCGCAGGCGATCGAGCCGACGTTCTTCAGGGTGAACTGGAACTGCCGCTGGCCGCCCCAGAGCTGGACGTACCGGCTGCTGATCGTCTCGAACTGGCACATGGACGAGGTGGTGGCGCCGACCGGGTTGTACCCGACCACGTAGGCGGCGTCGGCCGGGGCGTTGGTCCAGGTCCAGCCCTGCGTGCCGCCCGCCGCGACCGTCCCGGTGAACCACGTCGCGGCGGTGCCGAACCCGCCCTTCGCGGCGGCGCCGAGCTCGCCCGAGGCCGTCGCGGCGGCCCGTGCGTCCCGCATCGACGGCTGCGACGACGCGTCGGCCTGTGCGACGCCGGCTGCCGCGATGACCAGGCCGAGTGTCGCCGCGGCGACCACGACGGCGCGGATTCTTCCTCCCATTGAAACTCCTTTACCGATTGATCCGGGTCATCCGCCCGGCCTTTCCATCGAGGTTGCGCGGGCCGCCTTGCCATCGGCTAGCCGTCCGATAGCCACCCCGGCTTCGGCGAATAAAATGTGATCGATCTGTTGAGGTGGGGATTGCATGAGATGGCGCCTACTCGGTCCGGTCGAGGCCGTGGTGCGGGGCGAGCGGATGCCGTTGGGCCGGCCCCAACAGCGCGCCGTGCTGGCCTATCTGCTGCTCAATGCGAATGTGCTGGTGTCGGCGGAACAGGTGGCCGAGGCGCTGTGGGGCGGGGCGCCGCCGGCACGGGCGCGGGCGCAGGTCCAGGTGTGTGTCTCCCGCCTGCGGCAACTGACCCGCGCGGCCGACCTGCCGGAAATGATCTTCTCGGAATTCGGCGGGTACCGTCTCGACCTCGACGGTGACGACCTGGACACGCGGGTCTTCTCCGGCCTCGTCGCGGCTGCCCGCCGGCACGCCGATGCCGGCGAGCACGAGCCGGCCGCCGGCCTGTTGCGCCAGGCGCTGGCGTTGTGGCGCGGCCCGGCGCTCGCGGGCGCGTCCGCGGTCTTCGTGCCGGGGGCCGCCGCCAGCCTGCACGACAGGCGGCTCGCCGCGTCCGAGGACCTGTTCGACGCAGAGTTCGCGCTCGGCCGGCACGCCGAGGCGGTGGCGCCGCTGCGCAGGCTGGTGGCCGCCGACCCGTGGCACGAGGGCCTCGTCGTACGGCTGATGACGGCCCTGGCGGGGGCGGGGCACCAGGCCGAGGCGCTGCGGGTGTTCGAGCGGGCCCGCCGCCGGCTCGCCGACGAGCTGGGCGTCGAGCCGGGCGGGCGGCTCGCGGAGACCCACCTGCGGCTGCTGCGGCAGCAGGTCCCGTCGACCGGGCCCGCGCCCGCCCCGACCGGCCCCGCGCCCGCCGCCCGGGACGCCGGACCGGGCCTGCGCCCGGCGCAACTGCCCGCCGGCCTGTCGACCTTCACCGGTCGCGTCGACGCGCTCGCCGAACTGGACGCGATGCTGGACCGGGCCCGGCGGAGCGCCGCCCTGGCGGTCGTCGCGATCATCGGCACCGCCGGGGTCGGCAAGACGGCGCTGGCAGTCCGGTGGGCGCACCGCGTGCGGCCCCTGTTCGACGGCGGGCAGCTCTTCCTCGACCTGCGCGGCTACTCCCCCGGGGAGCCGCTCACGCCGCTGGACGCGGTGTCGCGCTGCCTCCGCGCGCTCGGCGTGCCGCCCGCGCAGGTCCCCGACGACGTCGACGAAGCCGCGAGCCTCTACCGGAGCGTGGTCGCGGACCGGCGGATGCTGTTCGTCCTCGACAACGCCCGGGACACCGCGCACGTCCGGCCGCTGCTACCCGGCGGCGCCGGCTGCCTGGTGATCGTGACCAGCCGGGGCCGCCTCGGCGGGCTGGCCACCCGGCATGACGCGCAGCGGTTGTCGCTGGACGTGCTCGCGCCCGGGGAGGCCACGGAGCTGCTGGCCCGCGTCATCGGCGCGGACCGGATCACCGGGCAGGAGGCCGCGCTCGCGGAGCTGGCCCGGGACTGCGCCGGCCTTCCGCTGGCGCTGCGCATCGCCGCGGCGGACCTGCAGACCCGTCCGCACGAGACGATCAGCGACTACCTGACCCGGCTCCGCGCCGGCGACCCGCTGACCATGCTGGCCGTACGCGAGGACGAGCAGATCGCGGTGCGGTCGGCGTTCGCCGCCTCCTACCGGACCCTGCCGCCGCGGCTGCAGCGGCTCTTCCGGCTGTTCGGCCTCGTGCCCGGCGCCGACGTGACAGCCGAGTCGGCCGCCGCGAGGATGGGCTGTACGACCGCGGAGGCGGCCGGGATGCTCGCCAGCCTCGCCGACGCGCACCTGGTGCACGAGCGGACGCCGGGTCGCTTCGGCACTCACGACCTGCTCGGCCGTTACGTCGTCGAGCTCGCGGCACTCGACGACAACCGGCGGACGTTGGCCGACCTGCTGTCCTGGTACCTGTTCAGCGTGCACTCCGCGGCCGACCGGTTGTGCCCGCAGGTGCTCCGCGTGCCCCTGCAACTGCCCGTCCCCGCGCGTCCCCTGCGGTTTGCCAGCCACGTCGACGCTCTCGCCTGGCTCGACGCGGAACGCCACAACCTCGTCGCCGCGACCCGGCACGCGACCCGCCAGGGACTGCACGCGTACGCCTGGGCGCTGGCGGACGCGCTGCGGGGATACCTGTGGCTGGGCATGCACACCGCGGAATGGTCCGAGGTCGCCCGGCTCGGCCTCACCGCGGCCCAGGCCGCGCGTCACGAGCAGGCCGAGGCGGCGGCCCGCCTGAGCCTCGCGGCCCTGAACTGGCGTCTCGAACGGTTCCCGGAGGCGACCGACGACTACCGGCTGGCGCTGCGCTCGGCGAACCGGTCGGGATGGCACGACGGGCAGGCGGCGGCGCTGGGCAACCTGGGCCCGGTCTTCCGGATGACCGGCCAGCCGCGTGAAGCCCTGCGGGTCATGGAACAGGCGCTGGAGCTGAACCGCCGCACCCGCCGCACGGCCGGCGTCGCCGTCAACCACAACAACCTCGGACTGGTCTGCGCAGACCTCGGGCGGCTCAGCGAAGCGGCGAACCACCACCACGCGGCGCTCACCCTGGCAGACCAGAACAGGTCGGTGTGCAGCCGCGCGCTCATCCTGAACAACCTGGGCGCGGTCTACCACCTTCTCGGCCGCCTCGACGAGGCGGCGCGGACGTTGACCACCGCGGTGGAGCTGCACGAGCAGACGGGCAGCCGGGGCCGGGCCACCGCACTGTGCGCGTTGGCGCGGGTGCACCACGACCGCGGCGACGACGCGCGCGCGGCGGCGCTCGCCCGTCAGGCGCTCGACATGGCGCGCGAGCCGGCCGAGCCCCGGCTCGAAGCGGTCGCACTCCACGTCCTGGGCCTCGTCGATGGGAAGGTCGGCCTCCTGGTGGAGGCGTTGACGCACGCCCGCGCGTCCGCGGACCGCTACATCGAGGCCGACATCATCGTCAGCCTCGCCGAGGTCGACGAGCCCGCGGCGCCGTCCTGGTGCCGTGCGGCGCTCTCCATCGCGCGGCAGTGCGGTTACCGGCTCCTCGAAGGCCGGGCGCTCGCCGCCCGCGCCGCAGCCGCGTACCGGGCCGGCGACCGGGTCACCGCCTGGCACAGCGCGCGGCTCGCCGCGCAGTCCCACGCCGCGACCGGACACCAGCCGGGCGCCGACCGGATCGAGAAGCTGCTCGCCGTTCTGTCCCCGGTCTCCTCGCCCGGCTAGCCGTACCAGGAGGGCCCGGACCCATCCTGCGGGTCGCGCCGGCGCGACCGACGGGGACCGGCCGTACGCAAGGATGGGCCCATGACCGAAGAGCTGACCGTCAGCGTGCTGGGCACGGGCATCATGGGCGCCGCCATGGCCCGCAATCTCGTCGGGGCGGGGCACGCCGTGCGGGTGTGGAACCGCTCCCCGGACAAGGCGGCGGAGACCGGCGCGACCGTGGCGGAATCGCCCGCCGACGCGGTCCGCGACGCCGACGTAATCATCACGATGCTGTACGACGGGGGGACGGTGCGCGACGTGATCGGGCGAGCCGCCCCCGGGCTGAAGGCGGGCGCGCTCTGGTTGCAGACGACCACCGCGAGCCTGGGTGACGTGGCCGGGCTCGCCGCGACAGCCGCCGAGCACTCGGTGGCGTTCTACGACGCGCCGGTGCTCGGCACCCGGCAGCCGGCCGAGGCCGGTCAGCTGACCGTGCTCGCCGCCGGGCCGGCCGCCGGTCGGGAGCGGCTCGCCCCGGTGCTCGACGCGATCGCGGCCCGGGTGGTCTGGCTGGGCGAGGACGGCGCGCGGGGCGACGGCACCCGGTTGAAGCTGGTGGCGAACAGTTGGGTGCTCACGGTGACGCACGGCGCGGCGGAGATGCTCGCGTTGGCCGGGGCGCTCGGCGTCGACCCGGACCGCTTCTTCGAGGTGATCGAGGGCGGCCCGCTCGACATGGGTTACCTGCACGCCAAGGCCGACCTCGTGCGGCAGGGCCGGCTGTCGCCGGCGAGTTTCGCGGTGGAGACCGCCGAGAAGGACGCGCGGCTGATCGTCGCGGCGGGCGAGGACCACGGGGTACGCCTCGACGTCGTGGCCGCCGGCGCGGAACGGTTCCGGCGCGCGGCGGCGCAGGGACACGGCGGGCAGGACATGGGGGCGTCCTACTACGCCAGCTTCACCCCCTAACCCCGGAGGCGGGGCGCGGGCCCGGTGGGTGCGGGTGACGGTCGTGGGTGCCAGACTGCGGGCCGGGATCACGTGGCGGGGCGCCGGTGGGCCGGTCCGGCCGGCGCGGCCGCGAGTCGAGAAGGAGCGTGTCGTGGACGAGCAGCCCGAGCCGCCAGCCATGGTCGCGGCGATCGATCCGGCGGTGCCGCCGAGCGGCCCGGGTTGCGTCGAGTGCGCGTCCTCCGGCGGGTGGTGGTTCCACCTGCGCCGCTGCGCGGCCTGCGGTCACGTCGGCTGCTGCGACTCCTCGCCGAGTCAGCACGCGACCGCGCACGCGGCCGCGACGGGGCATCCGGTGGTGCGGAGCTTCGAACCGGGCGAGGCGTGGTTCTGGGACTACTCCGAGGACCAGTTCTACGCCGAGGGGCCGGAGTTGGCCGAGCCGCACTCGCGCCCACTCGACCAGCCCGCCCCCGGTCCCGCCGGCCGGGTGCCGCAGGACTGGCAGCGCCACCTGCACTGACCCCGCTGCCGACGATCACGGCGACGTGGTGGCGTCGGCGGCCGCACGGATGAGGTCGACGAGGGCGGCTGCCTCCGGGATGGCCACGGTGTGCGAGCCGCCGGGCAACTCCACCGTCCGCCGGGAGCCCGCCCGCTCGGCCATGAACCGGTGGGCGGCGACCGGGATGTTGAGGTCCTCGCTGCCGAACAGGAACCAGGACGGCACCGCCTGCCAGGCGGGCTCGCCGGAGGGCTCGCCCAGGGCGGCCTCGGTGATCGGCCGCTGGGTCACCGCCATCACGGCGGCCCGCTGCGCCGGCGAGTCGGCGGCGAACTGGTGGTGATAGCGGTCCTGCCGGATGTAGAGGTCGGTGCCGCCGTCGGGAAGTGTGACGGGGACCAGCGTCTCGCCCAGGGAACTGCCGGGGAACCGCCCGGCCAGGTCGGCGGCGCTCTCACCGGCCGAGGGGGCGAACGCCCCGACGTAGACCAGGGCGGTGACGTTCGCGGCCCCCGCCGGCACGTTGGAGATCACCATTCCGCCGTACGAGTGCCCGACGAGGACGACGGGCCCGTCGATCCCGGTGAGTACGGCGCGCAGGTAGTCGGCGTCGTGTCGGACGCCGCGCAGCGGATTGGCCACGGCCACCGCCGGGTAGCCGCCGTCGAGCAGCTTGGCGATCACGCCGTCCCAGCTCGCCGATTCGGCGAAGGCTCCGTGGACGAGGACGACCGTCGGCCTGCCGGGCTGTGCGGTGGTGATGGACATCGCCGGTTACCTCCGAATAGTGGCTCGAACGTCAACCCCATCCTCGGGCCACCGGCGCACCGCGTCGTACGTCCACCGGCCGGCTCACCCGGCAGAGACCGTCGGGCGGCGGCGGAGGCCCGGTGTGGCGTGCCGTCACAGGTAGTCGGCCGGCCAGTGGAACGCCCCGGGTGCCGCCGTGATCGCGGCGAGGTGGTCGGGTGTCGCGTGGATCGGCCGGACCATCCCGGTGGTGTCGGCCTCGACCACCGGGTCGGCCAGCAGGCACGGCAGCGCGGCGTCGATCGCCGGGTCGGCGGGGAGCCGGGCCACGCAGTGCCGTACGTCGCGCGCGGCGGCGGCGCGGGCGACGGCGCGGAACAGGGCGGGAAGGGTGTCCGGCCGGTCGGGCAGGGCGGCGGTCTCGACCACCCGGACGCGCCCGGGAGCCCAGGTCGCGGCCAGGTAGCCCGTGACCCGGCCCCGCTGGCGGGCCACCAGCAGTTCGGTGGGCGGGGAATACCAGACCGGCACCCGGAGTCGCCAGTCGTCGGCGGCGCGCACGGTGCTGAGCGGCCGGTCGGCGTTGAACGCCGCGTGCACCGGGGCCAGCTCCGCCCAGTCCACCCCGGGTTCCGTCCGCACCGTCCAGCCCGTCGGTGGGGCCGCGGCCGTGGCTGCCGCCGGCCGCCCGGTCGGGTAGCGCAGGGTGAACGGCCGGTAGCCGCTGGACGCGTACACGCCGGGTGTGCCGGTGAACAGCAGCGACCAGGCGCAGCCGTCCGCGGCCATCGCCGTGACGGCCAGGTCGAGCAGGCGGCGGACGTGCCCGCGTCCCCGTGCCCCGACCCGGGTGGCGACGTTGGCGACGCCGCCGACCAGGTCGACGCCGCCGGCGGCGTCCCGGATCCGGCGGGGCAGGTAGTAGACGGCGGCGACGACCGTCCCGGCCTGCACCGCCACGAAGGTACGCGGAAGGCGGCCGGGGTCGCCGGACCACAGCCGCACGACGTGCGCGTCGTCGAACGCCTCCGCCCAGGTGGCGTGCAGCGACGGCACGTCCGCCGCGGTGGCCGGACGGTACGCGACCGGGGCGGTCACGCCGGCGCGAGCGCGGTGCGCTGCCGGCCCAGCCCGTCGATCTCCATCTCCATCACGTCGCCCACCGCGAGGTAGGGGAACCGGCCGGAGAGCGCCACCCCCTGCGGGGTGCCGGTGTTGACCAGGTCGCCGGGTTCGAGCACGGTGAACTGGGACAGGTGCCAGATCAGGTACGCCACGTCGAAGATCATGTCGGCGGTGCGGGAGTCCTGCCGTGGTGCGCCGTTGACCCACGAGCGCAGCCGCAGCGCCTGCGGGTCGCCCACCTCGTCCGGGGTGACCAGCCAGGGGCCGAGCGGGTTGAAGGTCTCGCACGACTTGCCCTTGGCCCACTGGCCCCCGGGGTCGGCGAACTGGTAGTCCCGCTCGGACACGTCGTTGGCGACCGCGTACCCGGCCACGTGGGCCAGCGCCTCGGCGGGGGAGTCGAGGTAGCGGGCCGGCCGGCCGATCACCACGGCCAGTTCGACCTCCCAGTCGGTCCGGGTCGAGCCGCGCGGGATCAGCACCCGGTCGTACGGGCCGACGACGGTGTTCGGCGACTTGTGGAACAGGATCGGCCGCTCGGGCGGGGCGACGCCGGACTCGGCGGCGTGCGCGGCGTAGTTCTGCCCGATGCAGAGCACCGCCCCGGGCCGGGCGACCGGCGCGCCGACCCGCTCCCCGGTCACGTCGAGACGCGGCAGGGGGCCGGCCGCCCGCACGCGCGCCACGGGGTCCCCGGCGAGGAACGCCGCGTCGATGTCGGCGGTGACCCCGCTCAGGTCGAAGTGGTCGGTGCCGTCGAACAGCACCGGCCGTTCGGCGCCGACCGGGCCGATCCGCATGAACTTCATGGTGTCCTCTCAGATGGTGCGGTGGGCCCCTCGACGGGCCCCGGTGGGGGTGGCTGCGCCGGTCAGCCCGTCCGGGCGAGCAGCTCGGGCGTGACCGCGTGGGCGAGGGGCCGCCCGCTGGCGTACCGGACGATCTCGTCGACGACGATCTCGCCCTGCCGCCGGCGGCCCTGCACGGTGCCGGCGGCTTGGTGCGGGGTGAGCAGCACGTTGGGCAGCGCCCGGAGGGGATGGCCGGTGGGCAGCGGCTCCTCGTCGAAGACGTCCAGCGCGGCGTCGATCCGGCCGCGGGTCAGCTCCGCGACGAGCGCCGCCTCGTCGACCAGCCAGGACCGGGCGGTGTTGACCAGCCCGGCGCCGTCGGGCAGCAGCGCCAGCTCGCGGGCGCCGAGCAGGTGCCGGGTCTCCGGCAGGGTCGGCGCGTGCAGCGCGACGATGCGGCTGCCGGCGAGCAGCTCGTCCAGGCCGACCAGCCGGGCGCCGAGCCGGGCGGCGTCCGCCGGGGTCAGGGTCGGGTCGCAGACGCTGACCTCCGCGCCGAGGGCACGGACCAGTTCCAGGTACGCCCGCCCGGTGCGGGACGCGCCGACGACGCCGACCGGGCAGCCGAGGATCTCGTGCCGGGGCGGCGCCTGCTCCGCCCGGTGCCACTCGGCGCCCGCGTGCAGGGCGTGGTCGAAGCGGGGCGTCTGGTGCAGCAGGGCCAGGGTGAACGTGAGGGCGACCTCGGCCACCGACCGGGCCATGCCCTGCCCGGCCTGGGTGACCGTGACGCCACGGGCGAACAGTTCGGCGGTCACGAACGGCTTGACCGACGCGCCGGTGTGCGCGACCAGCCGCAGCGCCGGGGCCCGGTCGAGCAGGGCCGCGTCGAGCCGTGGCACACCCCAGGAGGTGACCAGCACCTCGGCCCGGGCCAGCACCGACGCCAGGTCGACGCCGGTGAGCGCCGCGTGGTCGTCGACGAGGGTGGCGTCGGTGGTCGCGGCCAGCCGGTCGCCGACCCGGTCGGGGAAGAACTGGGCCCGCAGCGCGGCGGACACGCTGACCACGGTGACCGGGCGGCGCGCGCCGGTGGGCGGGGTCACCGGTGGGCCGCCCGCCGGCCCGGCTCCCGTGCCGGCTCCCGTCGGCGGTTCACCGGAGCCAGCCATCGCGGTGCTCCGCGACGAAGTCGTCGTCGGTCAGCCACGGGTAGGCGGCGCTCACCCGGGTCAGCTCCTCCGCCTGGCCGGGCGACAGCGCCTCGGCCGGGTCGAGGCACCACACCCCGTCGAGCAGCCCCTGCCGGCGCAGCACCTCGTGCACCCCGGCGATGCAGCCGTGGAAGCCGTTCGCGGCGTCGAACACCGCCGCGTTCGCGTCGGTGACTGCCGCGCTCCGGTCGGTCAGCTCCGCCAGCGCCGCCGCGTCGCCGTCCCGGGCCGCCCGGGCCCGCGCGAACAGCCCGACGGCGGCGCGGGTCCACACCGCCCACTGGCCGAGCAGCCCACCGACGAACCGGCGGCCGGCGAACTCGCCGAGCAGGTCGCCGACGATGTGGTCGTCGTTGCCGGTGTACAGGGCCACCTCCGCGCCCCGGTCGGCGGCGGCGATCCCGCGCACCGCCTCCAGGGTCCGGTACCGGTCGAACGGGGCCAGCTTCACCGCGACCACCGAGGGGAGGTCGGCGAACGCCCGCCAGAACGCCGGGGACAGGCGCGGCCCGCCGATGGCCGGCTGGAGGTAGAAGCCGACGACCGGCAGCACCTCGCCGACCGCCCGGGCCCGCCGGAGCAGGTACGCCTCGTCGGCCCCCGGCACGACGGGGGACAGCAGCACGGCGTGGTAGCCGAGGCCAGCGGCGAGTTCGGCCTCGGCGACGGCCTGGGCGGTGTCGCCGCACGCCCCGGCGATCTTCACCACGGGCCGCCCGGCCTCGGCGTCGACGGTCTCGGCGGCCAGGGCGAGCACCGGCCGCAGCAGGCTGGCCTGCCGGATCGTGAACTGGGTGGTGTGCACGCCGACGGCGAGGCCGCCGGCCCCGGCGGCCAGGTAGTAGCGGGTCAGCGCGCGCTGCCGCCGCTCGTCGAGGCGGCGGTCCGCGGTCAGCGCGAGCGGGTGCGCGGGGATGACGGTCCCCGCGCGCAGCAGGTCCAGGGACACGGTCAGAACCTCCCGTCGCGGACGGCGAACTTGGTGGGCTTGCCCGAGGTGGGCAGGCCGGCGGCCAGCCAGTCGGCCTGCCAGTCGATCAGGGTGCCCAGCGCGACGTCCGGGTAGCCGAACAGCGCGTGGCAGCGGGTGGCGTCGTTGAGCAGCGCGGTCGGCGCCTCCTCGCCGGTGTAGCCGACCGGCCGGCCGAGGCGCTCGCCCATCCGGGCGGCGATCCGGCGCACCGGGGCGGTCTCCGGGCCGGTCAGGTTCAGGGTGAACACGTCGGTGCTGGCATGCCCGAGCGCGCGCAGCGCCACCTCGTTGGCGTAGCCCTGCCAGACCACGTTGACGTGGCCGGTGGTGACGTCGACCGGCTCCCCGGCGAGCACCGCGTGGCCGATGTCGGCGAGCACGCCGTAGCGCAGGTCGACCGCGTAGTTGAGCCGCAGCACCGCGACCGGGGTGTCCCGGGTGGCGGCGGCGTGCGCGAACACCTGCTCGCGGCCGAGGCAGCTCATCGCGTAGTCGCCGAGCGGCCCGGTCGGGTCGGTCTCCACGCAGCCGCCGGTGCCCACCGGCACCATCGGGTAGACGTTGCCGGTGGAGAAGGCGGCGATCCGGGCCGCCGGGTAACGCCGGGCCACCGCTGCGGGCAGCACCGCGTTGACCACCCAGGCCAGGTAGGGGGCGCTGGCGGTGCCGAACTTCGCGCCCACCATGAACACCACGTCGGCGGCGTCGGGCAGCCCGGCCAGGTCGCCGTCGCCGAGCAGGTCGAACGCGACCGGCTCCACCCCGTCGGCGGCCAGCGCGGCGGCGGTCGCCCGGTCCGACCAGCGCGACACCGCGTACACCCGGTCGCCGGTGCGGCCGGCGGCGTCGAGCCCCCGGCGGGCCAGCCGGCACAGCGACGGACCCATCTTGCCCCCGGCGCCGAGGACCACCAGGTCGCCGGCGCCGCCGGCCAGGTCGGCGACGAGCGCCGGCGAGGGCCGGGCGAGCCGCTCCTCCAACTCGGACTCACTGGTAAACACTGTACTCATCCCTTGATTCCGGACATCGTGACGCCCTCGGTGAAGTACCGCTGGCCCACGAGGTAGGCGGCGAAGATCGGCACGAACGCGACGACCGAGCCGGCGAGCATGACGTTGAGCGGCACCTGCTCCTTCTGCAGGGAGGCGATGCCGACGGTGAGGGTGCGCATGTCCCCGCTCTGCCCGATGATCAGCGGCCAGAGCAGGTCGTTCCAGTGCCACAGGAAGACGAACACGCCGAGGGTGGCCAGGATCGGCTTGCACAGCGGCAGCACGATCCGCACGAACATCCGCCACTCGGACGCGCCGTCGATCTTCGCCGCCTCGAAGAGCTCGTCGGGCAGGCCCTGGATGAACTGCCGCATCAGGAACACCGCCTGCGCGTTCGCCAGGGTGGGCAGGATCAACCCCCAGTACGTGTCGACCCCGCCGACCTTGGCGATGAGGATGAAGGTGGGGATGAGGGTGACGTGGTACGGCACCATGACCATCGCCAGGAACGACCAGAACATGGTCTCCCGGCCGGGGAAGCGCTTCTTCGCGAACGCGTACCCGGCCATGGCGGCCAGCAGCAGCACCGCGACGACGCTGACCACCGAGTAGATGGTGGTGTTCAGCAGCCAGCGCAGGATGTCCCGCGAGTCGAGCACCGTCGCGTACGCGTCGAACTCGATCGGCCAGGGCAGCAGGCTGCCGGGGAACTCGACGGCGGCGGCGGGCTTGAGGCTCAGCACCACCATCGCGTAGAACGGGAACAACGTGACCACGCTGGCCACGGCGAGCAGCACGTAGCGCAGCACGACGCCGCCGGGCCCGGGTTGCAGCGCCCGGTAGGAGCGCCGTCGGCGGCGCGGCGGGGGCGCCGGGGTCGGCGCGGGGGCGGTGGTCGTGGCGGTCACTTGTCCCTCCCGAGGGTCAGCCGCTGGATCAGCGCGACGACCAGCGTCATCACGAACAGGGCCACCCCGATCGCGCTGGCGTAGCCGAGGTCGAAGTACTTGAAGCCCTGGTCGTACAGGGCCATGACGAGGGTGTAGCTGGCGCGGGCGGGGCCCCCGCCGGTCATCGCGTACACCAGGTCGAAAACCTGGAACGAGGCGGTCGTCTCGATCACCAGCAGGAAGAACAGCACGGGCTTGAGCTGGGGCAGCACGATCCAGCGGAACCGCTGCCACGGGCCGGCGCCGTCGGTGAGCGCCGCCTCCTCCTGCTCGCGGGGCAGGTCCTGGAGGCGGGCCAGCACGATCAGCATGCCGTAGCCGAAGTGCGACCAGACGCCGACCAGGGCGAGCGCCGGCAGCACCAGCGTGCTGGAGGCCAGCCAGGAGTCGTCGGGCAGGCCGACCCAGCCCAGGATCCGCGACCACGGGCCGTCGGAGGAGAACACCCAGGAGAAGATGGTGGCGACCAGCACCAGGCTGGTGACCACCGGCAGGAAGAACACCGACCGGAACAGGCCGACGCCACGGAAGCCGCGCCGGACCAGCAGCGCCAGCCCGACCGACGCGGCGACCGTCAGCGGCACGTACAGCACGGTGTAGCCGGCGGTGACCCGCAGCGCCTGCCAGAAGACGGGGTCGTCGGCCAGCCGCCGGGCGTTGTCGAGGCCGGTCCACTCGGCGTCGCCGCCGATCGTGTAGTCCATGAAGCCGAGCACCAGGCCGGCGATCGCCGGGCCGAAGCGGAACGCCAGGAACAGCAGGAACGCGGGGAGGACGAAGAGCAGACCCCATCGTGCCTCGCGCCGGGCGATCACCCGCCGGGCTCTGCGGGCCGGCAGCTGAGCAGGTACGGCCATCTCGCCATCCTCTTCGCAGGTTCGACACCGGCCGGTCAGGCCGGTGTGGTGGTGCCCGGCCCGCCGCCGCACCGCGGCGGGCCGGCGGGGCTCAGAGCAGCGCGTCGGCGGCCTTCGCCGCGTCGGCGAGCGCCTGCTCCGGGGTCTTCTTGCCGATCAGGGCGGCCTGGATCTCGGGGGCGAGCACGCCCATCACCTCGCGGCTCTTCTCGTGGAGCGGGCCGACCGTGGTGCTGCCCAGGGTCTTCTCCATCTCGGTGCTCACCGGGTCCTGCGGGTACAGCGACCCGGCGGAGGTCTTGGCGGAGAAGTAGCCGCCGGCGACGTCGTACGCGGAGGCGACCGCCGGCGCGGTGACGAAGGTGATCCACTCGCCCGCGGCCTTCTTGGCCTTGCTGCCCTTGAGGATCGACAGGCTGCCCACGGTGCCGTAGCCGACGCTCTTCACGTCGCTCAGCGGCGGGAAGATCTTGATGTTCTCCTTGCCCCAGAACTGCTCCACGTCGGCGGGGACGTGCTGCCAGGTGCAGGCGACCTTGTTCTTCGCCACGTTGGTCTGCTCGAACGCCGGGATGCTGGTGATCAGGTCCTTCTGCACGTAGCCGCCGTCGACGAGCTGCTTGAGGAAGGTCAGCGCCTTGACGCCCTCGGGCCCGGCGAAGGCCACGGACGTGCCGTCGGCGGTGAACACGTCACCCCCGGCCTGCCAGAGCAGCGGGTAGAAGGACTGGTTGAGCGTGGCGCTCGGGTCGGCGTAGTAGTTGGTGGCGTCGAAGCCCTTCGCCTTCAGCTTCGGCGCGAGGGCCAGCAGGTCGGCCCAGGTCTTCGGGTACTCGGTGAGCCCGGCGGCGGCGAACACCTTCGCGTTGCACATCAGCGGGTTGCTGCTGGTCAGCAGCGGCGCGCCGAGCATCTTGCCGTCGAGGGTGACGGCGGTCCGGACGTTCTCCCGGTAGTCGGCCTTCGCGTCGGCGGGCAGGTAGTCGTCCACCGGCTCGATCATCTTCTGGAACTTGCCGAGCTGGTCGGGGATCAGGTAGACGACGTCCGGGCCCTTGCCGCCGGCGATCGCCGCCGTCAGCGACTCCTCCCGCTTGGCCCACGGGAAGATCTCGACCTTGACGTCGACGTCCGGGTGGTCGGCCTTGAACGCGGCGACCTGCTTGTCCCAGAAGCCCTTGTGGGTGGCCTCGTCGGGGACCACCGGGTAGATCCACATGGTGACGCTCTGCCTGTCGCCGCCGGCCTCGGAGCCGCCGCCGCAGGCGGTGAGCAGCCCGGCCGCCAGCGCGACGGCCGCGACCGGTGCGAATCTGCGAAGTCTCATCTGTGCGTTCCTCTCGAAGTGGTTCACTGCGCGGGCACGGTCACGACCGCGCCGGTGTGCCGGGCCGTCTCGGCGGCGAAGACCGCGAGGTGGCTGGCGAGGGTCTCGTCCAGTCCGGACCGGATGTGGTGGTGGTCGCCGGTGGCCACGGCGCGGACGAAGGCGTCCATCAGCCCGGTGTCGCCGCCGCCGTGGTCGTCGGCGGCGGTGGACCCGCCGACCGTGCCGGCGTCGAGGACCTCGATCCGGTCGGTGCGGAAGTCGTGCACCCGGACCCGCTCGCCGTCGCCGGACAGGCAGCCGTGGGTGCCGAACAGCTGGGTCTGCCGGTGGGTCTGTTCGGTGAAGGCGGCCATGGTGAAGGTGGCGGTGACGCCGCCGGTCAATTCCATCGCCACGACCTGGTGGTCGACGACGTCGTTGTCGCCGGAGTACACGCACCGCCCGTACGGGCCGGTGCGCAGCGCCTCGACCAGCGCGGCCTCGTCGGTGCCGTCGGTGACGACGCTGACCGGCCAGATCGGCCCGTGCTCCCGCAGCACCGGCAGGTACAGCTTCGGCGCGGAGTACGGGCAGCCCGGCTCGACCGGGCAGTCCAGGCACCGGGCGGCCGCGCCGGCCGGCGCCTGGTCGGGCCGGAAGTGGCGCAGCCCGCCGAAGCTGGCGACGCGCTCGATGCGCCGGCCGGTGACGTAGCCGAGCCAGTCCAGGTCGTGGCTGGACTTGGCCAGCAGCATCGGGGTGGCCAGCTCCTCCCGCCGCCAGGGGCCGCGCACGTAGGAGTGGGCGTAGTGCCACCAGCCGACCGGTTCGAGGTGCTGGACGCTGACGATCTCGCCCAGCACCCCGCTGTCCACCACCCGCTTCACCAGGTCGGTGTAGGGGGTGTACCGCAGCACGTGGCAGACGGCGAAGAGCACGCCGGTGGCGCGTACCGCGTCGACGATCTCGCGGCACTGGTCGGCCGTCGGCGCGAGCGGCTTCTCCACCAGCAGGTGCCGGCCGGCCTTGGCGAACGCGACGGCCGGCTCGACGTGCATCCGGTCCTGGGTGGCGACGACGACCGCGTCGGCCGCCAGGTCCGCCGCCAGCAGGTCCCGCCAGTCGGCGAACTCCGCCGCGCCCGGGTGGGCGGCGGTGATCAGACCCCGCTGGTGGGGACGCGGGTCGGCGACCGCGACGAGTCGCGCCCGCGTGGGGTTGGCGGCCACCCAGCGGGCGTACGTCTGGCCCCGGTTGCCCGCGCCCGCCAGCGCCACCCGCACCGGCCGGTCCTGCTGTCGCACCTGGCTCCTCGCCTTCTCTCGTCGTGGTGTGGTCAGACCGTGAGGTTCCCGGCGTCGCGGACGCGCGGGCCGGCGGCGGGCAGCTCCCGGGACACGCCCTCCTCGACGCACCCGGTGTGGTGCAGGTACGAGCCCTCGCCGAAGCCGGCGTCGGCCAGCCGCAGCTTCCCGCCGGTGAACTGGACGCCGACGGCGGAGTACCGGTTGGTGCCGGCGTCGACGGCGACGTGCGCGGTGCCGGCGTCGGCGGTGGTGCTGAGGTAGCCGCCCAGCTCCCACCGCACGACGCCGGTGGCCGCGGCGCGCGACAGCAGCGCCCCGGCGGAGTTGGTGCCGCTGAGCACCGCGCCGCCGCCGACGCTGATCCGCTGGTCGGCGGTGCCGGCGAGGCGGATGCCGGTGTCGGTGAGGGTGCCGCCGGTCACGCGCAGGTCGGCGGACTTGACGGTGGCCGGCGCGGCGTCGGGCGCGCCGACGAGCGTCACGTCGGTCAGGTGCAGCCGCCCGGTGCCGCTGAACGTGTGCCCGTCGACCCCGCGGATGGTGGTGCGGACCAGGTGCACCGGCGTGGTGACGCTGGCCTGCACCACGTCGGTGCCGGCGGTGGCGAGGGTGAAGGAGCAGCCCTCGATGACGTTGGGCCGCTGCGAGCGGGTGGACTGCTGGGAGATGATCAGCGTGTCGTCGGCGGAGCAGCCGCGCAGCTGCACCCCGTCGGCGTTGACCCACAGCATCCCGGAGCCGGCCAGCCCGGCCTTGCGGATGACCTGGACGTCCTCCAGGGTCAGGTCGGTGACCTTGACCCGGGCCACGAACCAGGAGCACACGTGCTTGCGGACGGTGATCCGCTTCGCCGCCGAGCCCCAGGCCGCACCGGAGTTGGCGAACGTCATCAGCCCGGAGTTGCCGGTGTAGACGAGGTCGTGCTCGTACTGGCCATGGGTGACGAAGGGGCCCTGGTCGTCGCCGTCGCCGTGGCAGTTGGTGACGTACCCGTACGCGGAGGCGGTCCAGTCGTTGAGGTGCCGGGCGTTGGAGGTGCGGCAGTCCTCGACGTGCCCGTACAGGCAGTAGATCTGCTGGGTGAGGTAGCCGGCGCCGCCCCAGGTGACGGAGGTCGGGTTCTTCAGGGTGCACCGGGCGGTGTGGAAGTAGGTGCACCAGCGCCGCATGATCACCGGCCAGAAGGTGCCGGTGGCGTCGATGTCGGCGACGTCGCAGTGCACCGCGTACTCGTAGGCGACCGGGTGCGAGCCGGTGTACTGGTCCGCGCCGTTGCCGGTGAAGACGAGGTTGCGCACGTGCACCCGGCTGACCGGTTCGACCCGGGTCCAGGTGAGGGTGCGCCCGGCGGCCAGCTCCCAGCCGTTCTTGTAGTTGACCCGGATGTGGGTGCCATCGACGATCTGGGTGACCTGGACGAGTTTCTGCAGCTCCCGCTCCCAGGTGCCAGCGAGCCGGTTGACCTCGACGGCGTACCACTGGCCGACGGCGAACGCCGCGGAGTCGGCGACCTGGAACGAGTCCCAGCCCTCCCGGACGGCCTCGGTCAGGGTGTGGGTGCGTACCTCGTCGGTGACCTTGCCCCGGAAGAACAGCACGGCGGCGAACGGGTCGTCGCGGCCGGCGTCGGCGATGCCGTCGGTGGACATGGTGTGCCCGCCGAAGTCGAGCACCAGGTCGCTGCGGGTGAACCGGTGCCGCTTCACGAAGTGCAGGTCGGAGTGGGCCTCGATGCGGTGCACGGTGGGGTCGGTGACCATCGCGTCGAGGGCCGCGTCGGCGGGGGTGCCGGCGTCGAAGATGCCGAAGTGCCGGAACTCGACGACGCCGTCGTGGAGCTGGAGCCAACGCCCGGGCCGGTCGCCGTCGGGGGCGAGGACGGTGCCGCCGTTGGCGGGGGCGGTGCTGGCCGCGTCCCAGCGGAGCAGGCGGGCGGCGCCGTCGCCGGCGGCGTGGTAGCCGTCGACGTGCACGACCTGCCCGGCGCGCAGGCTCTGGGGCTTGACGGCGAGCAGGGCGGCGACGGTGCCCACGTGCAGCACCCCGTTGAGGCCGGGGGCCAGCGGTGCCGGCGGGGCGGGCGGGCCGTCCGGCTTGGCGGAGGCGGCGGTGGCGGGGGAGAGGGCGAGGGCGGTGCCGGCGAGGGCGAGCCCGCCGAGCCCGGAGGCGCGCAGCACGGCGCGGCGGGAGGCCGGCGCGAGGTGGTGGGTGGGTGTCCCGTCGGGGTTGGCGTTGTCGGCGTGCATGGGGGTGTCTCCTCCTGCGGGGGCGGTCAGAGGGCGAGGTTGTCGCGGGTGACGACGCGGGCGGACTCGGCGGGCAGCTCGCGGGCGACCCCCGCCTCGACGCACCCGGTGTGCAGCAGGGTGGAACCGGCGCCGAAGGCGGCGTCGGCGAGCGTCAGCCGGCCGCCGGAGAAGCGGGCGCCGACGGCGCGGTACCGGTTGACCCCGGCGTCGACGCGCACGTGCGCGGTCTGCGCGTCGGCCGCGGTGCTGCGGTAGTCGCCCAGCTCGATCCGGACGGCCCCCGTGCCGGCGGCCCGGGTCAGCAGGGCCCCCCGGGCGTTGGTGCCGGTGACCGCCGCGCCACCGTCGACGACGAGGCGCTGGTCGCGCACGGCCGACAGCTCGATGCCGGTGTCGGTCAGGGTGCCGCCGCGCACCACCACCTCGGCCGCGCCGATCAGCAGCGGCGCCGCGCCGGGCGCCCCGGTCAGCGTGCAGTCGGTGAAGCGCACCGGGCCCGAGCCGCGCAGGATCGCGCCGTCGAGGCCGCGGAAGGTGGTGCGGACGAAGTGCACCGGGTTGCTCACCGGGGTCTGCACGATCACGGTGCCGGCGGGCTGGTCGAAGTCGCAGTCGGCGATGATCGTGGGCCGGCCCGATCGGGCCGAGCGCTGGGCGATGCTGAGCGTCCGCGCCGAGCAGCCGCGCAGCTGCGCGCCGTCGGCGTTGACCTGGAGCGTGCCGGCCGGGTCGAAGGTCGAGCGGGGGATGACCCGCACGTCCTCCAGGGTCAGGTCGGTGATCTTGGTGCCGGCGACGAACCAGGAGCAGACGTGCCGGCGGACGGTGATCCGCTTGGCGCTGATGCCCCACTGGCCACCGCTGTTGGCGATGTCCATCAGGCCGGAGTTGCCGGTGAAGACCAGGTCGTGCTCGTACTGCCCGTGGGTGGTGAACGGGTTGCCGCCGGCGTCGTCGCCGTCGCCGTGGCAGTTCTCCACGGTGCAGTACGCCGAGGCGGTGAGGTCGTTGAGGTGCCGGGCGTTGCTGCTGCGGCAGTCCACCACGTGCCCGTACAGGCAGTAGATCTGCTGGGTGAGGTAGCCGGCGCCGCCGTACATCACGGCCGGCGGGTTCTTCAGGGTGCAGTTCGCGGTGGTGAAGTGGGTGCACCAGCGGCGCATGATCACCGGCCACCAGGTGCCGGTGGCGTCGATGCCGGAGACGTCGCAGCGCACGGCGTACTCGTAGGCGACGGGGTGGGAGCCGCTGTACTCGCGGTCGTCGGGCCCCGACCCGGGGTACTCGCCGGTGAAGGCGACGTGGCCGAGGAAGACCATGTCGCGCACGTGGGCCCGCTGGACCGGCTCCACCCGCTGCCAGGTGATCCGGCGGCCCGGCTCCAGGGTCCAGCCGTTGAGGTAGCCCACCCGGATGTGGGTGCCGTCGACGATCTGGGTGACCTGGACCATCTTCTGCAGTTCGCGCTCGTCGGCGCCGGCGAGGGCATTGCTGGTTGCCGTCCACCACTGGCCGACGGCGAACCGCGCCGAGTCCGGCACCTGGAAGACGTCGGTCAGCTCGGGCACGGTCTCGGTGAGGGTATGGGTGATCACCGTGTCGGTCACCGTGCCGCGGAAGTACAGCACCGCGCCGAACGGGTTGTCGTGGGTGTTGCGCTCGATGCCGTCGGTGTGCACGGTGTGCCCGCCGAAGTCCAGCTCGATGTCGCTGCGGCCGAAGGTGTGCCGCTTGACGAAGCGCAGGTCGGTGTGGGCCTCGACCCGGTGGATCGTCGGGTCGCCGACCATGGCGTCCAGCGCGGCGTCGGCGGGGGTGTCCCGGCCGAAGATGCCGAACCGCCGGAAGTCGCCGGTCCCGTCGTGCACGGCCAGCCACCGGCCGCGCCGGTCGCCGCGGCCCGGGTACGGGTCGTGCACGGTGCCGCCGTTGCCGGCGGCGGTGCTGGTGGGGTCCCAACGCAGCAGGCCGCCGCCGCCGTCGCCGGGGCGGTGGTAGCCGGCGACCCGCACCAGGGCGCGGGCGGCCAGCGTGGCGGGGGCGAGCCGGGCCAGGTCGGCGACGGTGTCGACGCGCAGCATCTGGTCGTGGGGGGTGGGCGTGGACGTGCCAAGTAGACCCATGGAGAGCCTCAACCTTCGCGGTCCAGCCGTCCGGCGGGGCGCCGGACGGCGGTTGCTTGGGGGCCTGCGGGCGCCAAGGGGCGGCCACAGGCGGGGGAAGGTCGGGCAAACGCGCGAGGCGCGCAGGCGGCGGAGCTGCTGACCGGAACGCCCGGCGCCGGGGCTGCGGCGCGACGGGAGTCAGCTGTTCGCCCGAGACGGCCGCGGCTGGGGGGCCGCGACCTGCCACGGCCGGGGCCGTGACGTTGGCGGGAACGTTAAACAGCAGGTGAACCGGCTGTCAAGGGGTCTGCTCCGCCGGGACGTGGCCGAGGCGGACGGAGATGGCCTCGGCGGCCTGGCGCACCTGCCGGCCCAGCTCCTGGTAGCGCCAGCTGGGCAGGCCGAGCTTCAGCCCGGTCACGCTGATCGCACCGCAGCACCCGCCGCTGTGGTCGCGCAGGGCGCTGCCGATGCAGAACACCCCCTCGGCGTCCTCCTCGTCGTCGAGGGCGTACCCGGCCTTGCGGACGTCGTGCAGGTGGGCCACGAGCGAGTCCAGGTCGGTGATGGTGTGGTCGGTGCGCCGGGGCAGCCCGACCCGGCCGATCAGCTCGGCCACCTGCGCCGGGGTCATCTCGGCCAGCAACGCCTTGCCCAGCCCGGTGCAGTGCGGCAGCTCGCGGGTGCCCATCCGCAGCTCGATCTGGATGCGCTCGCCGTTGCTGACCTGGTCGATGACGACCGCGTGGGCGCCCTCGGGGACGGCCAGCCGGGAGCTGAGCCCGGTGTCGCGGGTCAGCGCGGTCAGCACCGGACGGGCGATGTCGCGCAGCGACAGCTGCTCCTGGGCTCGGACGCCGAGGCGGGCCAGGGCCATGCCGAGCCGGTAGCGGCGGTTCATCCCCTCGCCGTCGTCGGCGGCCAGGCCGTGGTGGCACAGCGTGTGCAGGGTGGCGAACGCGGCGCTCTTGGACAGGCCGCAGGCGCGGGCGACGTCGGTGACGCTCAGCCCCTCGTTGGGAGCGGCGGCGGAGAGCACCTCCAGCACCTCGGCCGCGCGGCTGACGCTGCGCACCAGGTAGCGGGAGCTGTCGCCGTCTTCGGTGGTGGCCATGGTCCTTCTTTCGGTCAGGGACGCTGAAGCTGTTCGCCAAGACCGAACAGCGTAACAAACCCGTTCGGAATTCGGGCCCTCGCTGTTGACCTTCGCGATTTCACCTGCCTAGTATGCCGAACATCGTTTGGTATAGCCGAACACTGTTCCGAAGTTTTGTTGGTTCCTCCCGCGGCGGACAAACCGCGGCGTCGCGACCGGGCTGGGTCGCCGCGCCGCACCGATGAGGAGAAGGTGTGAATTCACGATCGGCCCCGTCCGGCGTCACCCTCGCCGAGCGGGCACGCCGGGTCATCCCCGGCGGCGTCAACAGCGGGCAGCGCAGCATCCCGGGCCTCACCGAGATGGTGATCGCCCGCGCCTCCGGCGCGCGCTTCTGGGACGCCGACGGACGCCAGTACACCGACTACCACGCGGCCTTCGGGCCGCCCCTGCTCGGCCACAACGACCCGGACGTCAACGCCGCCGTCGCCGAGGCCGGCACGCGGGTCGACCTGTGCGGGGTGGCCGTCACCCACGGCGAGATCCAACTCGCCGAGACCCTCGCCGAGCTGGTCCCGAGCATCGAGAAGGTGCTGCTCACCAGCACCGGCAGCGAGGCCACCTTCCACGCCCTGCGGGTCGCCCGCGCCGCCACCGGCCGCCGCCTGGTGGTCAAGTTCCAGGGCTGCTACCACGGCTGGCACGACTCGGTCAGCCTCAACGTGATCTCCGCCCCCGACCGGGTCGGCGTGCCCGACCCGATCTCCACGGGCATCCTGCCGGAGGTCCTCGACGCCACCCTCGTGCTGCGCTTCAACGACGTGGCCGCCGTCCGGGCCGCCTTCGCCGCGCACGGCGACGACATCGCCGCCGTCATCGTCGAGCCGGTGCCGCACAACGTCGGCTGCCTTCTGCCCGACCAGGAGTTCCTGCAGGCGCTGCGCGACGAGTGCACCCGCGCCGGCAGCGTCCTGGTCTTCGACGAGGTGATCACCGGTTTCCGGCACGACCTGGGCGGCTGGCAGCGGATCAGCGGCGTCACCCCCGACCTGACCACCCTCGGCAAGGCCATCGCCAACGGCTACCCGATCGGCGCCCTGGGCGGCCGCGCCGACCTGATGGACCTGTTCAGCACCCGTCCGGGCGCGCCCGCCTTCTTCGCCGGCACCTACAACGGCCACCCGGCGGTGGTCGCCGCCGCCCTCGCCACCCTCGGCAAGCTGCGCGCCGAGCCCGTGCACGAGCACGTCTACCGCCTCGGCGAGCGGGCCCGCGCCGGCATCGCCGAGGTCCTCGCCGACCTCGGCGTCCCCGCCGTGGTCACCGGGCACGGCTCCGTGTTCGTGACCTACTTCATGCCGGGCCCGGCACCCCGCAGCTACGACGACCTGCTGCGCAACGATGCCGGCATGTTCATCGGCTACCGTCGGCGGATGCCCGAGCACGGCATCTTCGAGCTGCCGCTGAACCTCAAGCGCAACCACATCTCCTACGCACACACCGACGCCGACATCGACCACCTCGTCGAGGCCACCCGGGCGGCCGTGCGCGACACGCTCGCCTCCGGGGGGACGACCGAGCTGGCCGGCACCGCCACCATGGGCGGCGCGGTCGCCGGCGGGGAGGGCCGCTGATGCTCACCGTCGACAAGACCAGACCGGTCGGGCCGGCCGGGCGGATCAGCCGGGTGGAGACCCTCACCCTCGGCACCGCCTGGCGCGACTTCTCCTACGTGCGGGTGCACACCGACGCCGGGCTGACCGGCGTCGGCGAGATCACCCACCCGTACCGGGCCCGGGAGACCTGCCAGCTCGCCGAGGCGATGGCCGGGCGGCACCTGATCGGCGCCGACCCGTTCGACGTCGAGGAGATCTGGCTGCGCATGTACCAGGGTGACTTCCTGCGCGGCGGCGACGTCGGCGGGATCGTCGTCTCCGGCGTCGACCAGGCCCTCTACGACCTGATGGGCAAGGCCCTCGGGGTGCCCGCGTACCGGCTCACCGGCGGCGCCTGCCGCGACCGCGTCCGGGTCTACGCCAACGGCTGGTACACCGGCGACCGGGAGCCCACCGCGTTCGCCGAGCGGGCGCGGGCCACCGTCGCCAAGGGGTACACAGCGCTGAAGTTCGACCCGTTCGGCGCCGGCCTCGGCGAGCTGTCCCGGGCCGAGCTGCGCCGCTCGATCGACATCGTCGCCGCCGTCCGCGCCGCCGTCGGAGAAGAGATCGAGCTGTACGTCGAGGGCCACGCCCGCTTCGCCATGCACACCGCCGCCCGGCTGGTGCGGGAGCTGGAGCCGTTCGACCTCGGCTGGTTCGAGGAGCCGCTGCCGTGGACCCACATCGAGCGGTACGCCGAGCTGCGCGCCCGGGCCACCATGCCGATCTCCGGCGGCGAGCACTTCCACAACCGCTACGAGTACGCCCGGCTGTTCGCCACCGACGCCGTCGACATCATCCAGCCCGACCTCTCCATGGCCGGCGGCTTCACCGAGGTGCGCAAGCTCGCCGCCATCGCCGACCAGCACGCCATGGTGGTCGCCCCGCACAACTCCAACTCGCCGCTGTGCACCACCGCCTCGGTGCACGCCGTCCTCGGGATGCCGAACTTCAAGATCCTGGAGACCTTCGACGGGCTGCTGGAGGACTACGTCTTCGACGCCGTGCGGGGCGCCCTGCCGGTCGTCGACGGGCACATCGACCTGCCCACCGCGCCCGGCCTCGGCATCGAGCTGGTGGACGAGGTGTTCGCCGAGCACCCGCCGAGCCACGGCTTCTGGAACATGTTCGCCGAGGGGTGGGAGAAGCGGGACCGCCGATGATCGTCGACGTGCACTCGCACCTGTTCGACTGCCCCGACCACGTCGGCGACCCGTTCGCCGCCGAGGCGGCGCGGGCCCACGGCGGCGAGGTCGACCTGACGGTGCGGTGGTCGCAGTACGCGGCCACCGCACCGGCGGACACCCGCACCGTCGTCGTCGGCGGCAAGGCCCGCCGGTCCGGGCTGTGGGTCGACGACGCGGCGGTGGCCGCGTACGTGGCCGCCCGGCCGGACCGGCTCGTCGGCTACCTCGCCCTGGACCCCACCCAGCCCGGCTGGCGCGACGAGCTGGAGCACGGGCACCGCGACCTGGGCCTGCGCGGCATCAAGCTGATGCCGATGTACGCCGGGTTCGACCCCGCCGACCCCGCCTACGACGACCTGTACGCCTACGCCGAACGGCACGGGCTGCCGCTGCTGGTGCACACCGGCACCACGTTCGTCTCCACGGCGCCGCTGCGCTACGCGCTTCCGGTGCACCTCGACGAGGTGGCCATCCGCCACCCCGAGCTGCGCATGGTGCTCGCCCACCTCGGCCACCCGTACGAGGGGGAGTGCATCGCGGTCGTCCGCAAGCACCGGCACGTCTACGCCGACGTGTCCGCGCTGCACTACCGCCCCTTCCAGCTCTGGCACAGCCTGCGGCTCGTGCAGGACTACGGCGTGTGGCACAAGCTGATGTTCGGCAGCGACTACCCCTTCACCACCGTCGACGCCTCGATCGAGGGGCTGCGGGCGGTCGGGCGGGTGCCCGGCATCCCCGGCCTCGACCCGCTCGACACCGAGCAGATCGAGCGGCTGATCCACCGTCCGTCCCTCGACCTGCTGGGGTTGGCATGACCTCCCGCGTCCCGCCCTCCTTCGACCTGTCCGGCCGGCTGGCCGTGGTGACCGGCGCCGCGCGAGGGCTCGGCGCCGCGTTCGCCGCCGGCCTCGCCTCGGCCGGCGCCGACGTGGTGGTGGTGGACCGGCCCGGTGTCGACCTCGACCCGGTCGTGGCCGCGGTGACCGAGCGGGGCCGCGCCTGCCACCCGTACCCCTTCGACCTCGCCGACACCGAGGCGATCGCGGCCTGGTTCGACGGGGTACGCCGCGACCGCGGCCCGGTGCACATCCTGGTCAACAACGCGGGCGTGGCCCGGCTGGAGCACTTCAACGAGATCACCGTCGCCGCCTGGCGCGAGGTGATGCGGGTGAACGTGGACGCCGTCTTCTTCCTCGCCCAGCGCGCCGCCGAACACATGATCGCCGACGGGGTGGCGGGCCGGATCGTCAACGTCTCCTCCAAGAACGGGCTGATGGCCGAGGCCGGGCTGGCCCACTACAACGCCTCCAAGGCCGCCGTCGAGCTGCTCACCCGGTCGCTCGCCGCCGAGCTGGGGCCGCACGGCATCACCGCCAACACGATCGCCCCCGGCATGATCGCCACCCCGATCGACGGCGAGTTCCCCCTGGACCGGCAGGCGTTCGAGGCCGCCTGGGCGGAGCGGATCCCGCTGCGCGGCGGCTACGGCACGCCGGCCGACTGCGTCGGCGCGCTGCTGCTGCTGGCCTCCGCCGCCGGCCGCTACATCAACGGCACCCACCTGGTCGTCGACGGCGGCGTGCTCGCCGACCAGATGCCCCGGCTGCGGTTCATGCCGCCCTACCGCAGCAGCCTCTGACCACGCGGCCGGCCCCGCCGCGGCGTCCGGGCCGGGAGCGCACGCGGTGCGAGCGCTTCCGGCGTTGCCCCACTGTCGGTAGGTTGGTGCTGCCTCCGCGTGACGGCCACGGGGCTTCGTCAGGTGGCCGGCCCCGGGTTGGCGCCGAGCGGACAGGGGAGGCCCTCGAATGAAGATCGTCGCGTTGTCCTGCACGCAGAAACGTCTGCCGTCGGTGACCGACGCGCTGCTCGAAGCGGCGATCACCGGCGTCGTCCGGGAGGTCGGCGACGCGCAGATCCAACGGATCCGGCTGATCGACCACCGCATCGCGATGTGCGAGGGCGAGGACACCTGCCTCGATCCCGAGGTGGGCCGGTGCACCCTCGACGACGACTTCGCGCACGTCGTCGACCTGGCCGAGGGCGCGCAGGCGATGCTGCTCGCCATGCCGGTGTACGCGGGGAACGTGCCGGCCGTGCTGAAGATCTTCCAGGAACGCCTGAAGAGCTTCATGAACGCCCCGCACCGCCCGTTCGGCAACCTGCTGGTGGGCACGATCGTCCACTCGCGCACGATGCTGACCGAGCCCGCGCTGGGCGCGCTGTTCCCGTGGTATCTGCGCCTGCGGAACAGGAACGTGGCGTCGGCGTGCGTCACCCAGAACGAGCACCAGGACCTGACCCGCACCGCGGCGGTTGACCTGTGCGTGGCCGTGGGCCGGCAACTCGGCATGACGCTCGACGCCAGCCGGTCGCCGGCCCCCGACCGCACGGCCCTGCCGGTGGTTCAGGCGCCGGCCCGTCCCCGCTGCGGCGAGCCGGCCGCGTCCCCCGCCGGTGCGTGAGGAGGGGACTCCGCGCGCCAGGTGCACCCCTCGCCCGCCTGGTCACAGGTCACCGTGACGTCCGGCTCCACGTAGCGGGCGGCGATGGCGGTGTTGAGTTCCTGGCAGTACGCGCACGGCGACGAGAACGTCAGCACGACGCCGGCGCGGGCGGCCCGCTTGCGGTACCGCAGGATCCCGCAGTCGGCGTTGCGCAGGACGGTGCCCGAGGGGCCGGGCTCACTCGTCACCGCCGAGTCGTACAGCAACAGCTGGTTGCGCAGCCGCGTCATGAAGTGGTCGGTGGCGGACACCCCGGCGGGCCGTTGCGCCCGCAGCAGCTCCGCGGTGATCCGGGAGTTCGCCTGGATCCACGCGGCAAGGCCCTCCTCGCCGTGCTCGCCCAGGACGAACTCCTCCGCGGCGGCCTGGGCCTCGAAGAACCGCTGACGCCACAGGTCGACCTTCTCGGCCGGGTCGAGGGGAGACGACTCACCGGTCACGGTCCGCGTCCTTGTCCGCGGCGGCGTCCAACTCGGCGAAGACCTCCTGGGCGACGCGTAGCCCGTTGTTGGCCACCGGCCAGCCACCGTAGTAGGCGAGCTGGATGATGACCTCGACGATCTTCTCCCGCGACATCCCGAGGTGCAGGGCGGCGCCGATGTGGCCGCGTAGCTCCCAGTCGGTCCGGGCCAGCGCCACCGCGGTCAGCGCCACCAGTTCCCGCTCCTCGACGCTGAGGTGCGGGCGGGTCCAGATCTCGCCGAACAGGTGGTCGACGGTGATCCGCAGGAACTCCGGGTAGGAGCCCGGGCGCGGTTCGCGGCCGAAGACCTGCTGGAACATGGCCACGCCCTGCTCGTGGCGGACATCCGGCTGGCTCATCGATCAACTCCTTCGCATTGGCCGAACAGTTGGCAACGTCCACGCCGCCACGAAGGCGGCGGCCAGGAGCGCCGCGCCGCTGCCGAAGGCGGCCGGCACGCCCACCCGCTCGGCGACGAGGCCGACCACGACGGGCCCGACCACGGCGCCGACGTCGGTGCACATCGAGAAGACGGCGACGCCACTGCCGGCGCGGCCCGCGACGACGTCACCGATCAGCGCGGCCGGCGCGGCGTTGAGCAGCGCCGAACCCGCCGCGTACACACAGAGCAGCACGACGAGCCAGGCGTAGCTGTCCACGAACGCCAGGGCGGCGATCGCCGCCGCGGCCACCCCGGTGCCGGCGACCATGGCGGGCCGGCGGCCGGCCCGGTCCACGACCCGACCCGCCGGAACGATCAGCAGCGCCTGGACGACGGCGGACGTCGTGAACGCCCAGCCGACCCACGTCACGTCGTGCCGCCAGGCCACCACCACCGTGGGCACCAGCGCGCCGCGCAGCCCGAACAGGACCCAGCCCTGCGCCAGCGCCGCGAGGCACGCCGCCACGTAGCGGCGGTCCCGCAGCAGGACCGGCAGCCCGACCGCGTCCCGGCCGGGCTCCGCGCCGGCGGTGCGGCCGGTGCGGAGCACCGCCAGGGTCAGCGCCGCGGCGGCCAGCAACAGCACGGCGTACGCCAGGAACGGCGTGGACAGGTCGACGAGGGCGAGGAGCCCGCCCAGCGCCGGTCCGCAGACCCCGCCGAGCAGGAAGCCCGCCTCGAACACGGCGCTGGCCCGGCCCCGCCGGTCGGCCGGCGCGACCGCCAGGAGCGTCGCCAGGGCGGACACCGAGAACAGCACCGAACCGACGCCGCCGAGGCCCCGGAACACGAGCAGCTGCCCGTAGGACGAGGCGAACGCGGTGAGGGCCGAGGAGACCGCGCACAGCAGCAGGCCGGCGACGAGGACCCGCCGTTCCCCGAACCGGGCGCCGAGCCGGCCGCAGAACGGGCTGGCGGCCAGCCGCAGCAACGCGAACAGGGCGACGAGCACGCCGATCCGGGTGGGCCCCGCCCCGAACGTCGCCGCGTACACCGGCAGCACCGGCAGCACCAGCCCCAGGCCGAGCATGACGCAGCCACCGACGACACTGAGGACGTAGACCTCGCGGGGGAGACCCGGCTGGGCGGTGGCAACGGGTGGGGCGTTGCCGGTGCCGGCCGCCGTCACTGCCCGGTCACAGGATGATGCTGAGCTTGCCGTGCTCGTACAACGTCTCGTGGTCGAGCACCACGACCCGTCGCCGGACCCGGAACGACTCGCCCGCGACGACCAGCTCGAACCGGTACTTACCGACGTAGGCGTCGGAGCGCCCGTGCCCGAACCGGTGCACGACGACGTTTGCCGCCACGTCGAGGTGGGTGCCCCGGTCGGCCAGGATCTCCACGTTGCCGATCATCCGGTTCGTCCGCGACCGGGGGTTCTCGCACCACACCTCGTCGTTGAGGAGCTGTTCGATGCGCTGGCGCAGCCGGGCGGCGTCGTCGTCGACGAGCCCGAGCGCGTCGGTCGTCCCGTCGCGGACGTCGGTGGCGGGCACCGCGTAGCGGACGTCGTCGGTCAGCATCTCGTCGTACCACTCGCGCAGGCGCCACTCGTCGAGCAGGCGCGCCTCGCGGAACAGGAACTGGCTCACCCGGTGCCACAGCCGGACCTGGGCCGCCTCGTCGACGCTCAGCTCGATGGTCATCGTGGGCCCGTCCCGTGCGCGCCGCCGGGGTGGGCAACCTCGACGTGGTGGCCGTCGTCGCCGTGCATCAGCCGGTCCCACTGCCGCCAGAACTCGCGGGCGGGAAGCTCGTCGGTCGTCTCCGGGACCTCCTTGTTCATGCCCCGGGACAGGTCGGAGTAGCGGACCGTGCGGTTGAGGTAGCCCCGCTGGCACGACTCGATGATCTCGATGTCGTCGGGGGTGGCGAAGCCGGCGGGACCGAGGAACGTCAGGTAGTGGCTCTTGCGGAGCTCCCGGATGTCCGGATCCTCGTCCCTGGGGGCCAGGGCGACCGAGGTGATGGCCATCCGGCCGGCACCGACCGGGTCGATCTTGCGGATCGTGATCGCGATCGCGTCGATGATCATCAGGTTGGGGAAGACCAGCAGCGCGCGGTTGGTGCCGGTGATCCGCTGGGCGCGTTCGGGGCCGAACCGGTCGACGAAGCGGGCGGCCGTCGCCTCGATCCGGGGCCGGACCTCGGCGCCGAACATCGGCGTCCAGTAGGCGAGCGGCCGGGCCGCCGCCGGCGGCAGCTCGTTGGCGCCGTGACCCCGGCCGAGGGCACGGCCGAAGCCGCCCCGCCGCCGGGGTGGCACCGACCCGAGCGACTCCATGTAGCTGACGTACCGCTTGTGCAGGGCCCGGAAATGGTAGATGTCGACGCTGTTCTCCATCATGAGCTTCCAGTTGGCCTGGGCCCCGTGCAGTTGCGCGCCGCGGATCACCTCCATCCCCGCCTCGGACTGGTCGTCGACGAGGTCGAGGTATTCCGTCGCGCCCGCCAGGTATTCGGTCAGGGTGAGCGGCTGCTGCGGATCGAAAGTGACGAACACGAAACCGCGGTAGGTGTCACTGCGGTGCCGCGCGAGGCCGAAGTCCGCCTTCCGGAAACCCGGCCCGTATCCGTCCGGGATCGGGACCCCGACCAGGTCGCCCTGATTGGAGAACGTCCAGTCGTGGTACGGGCACCGGAACGATCTGACCTGCCCGGCCGGCTGCGAGCAGATCAGGGCCCCACGGTGGGTGCAACTGTTGGCGAACACCCGGATCACCCCGTCGGACCCGCGCGCCATGACCACCGGACGCCCGCCGACGTCGCGGGCCACGTACGAGCCCGGCCCGGGCACCTCCGACTCGTGCCCGACGTACAACCAGCACCGGTCGAAGATGCGGGTCAGTTCCCGGGCGGCCACGTCCTCGTCGGTGTAGGCGCGGCGGTCCACCCGGAACGAGTGACGCCCGGGATCGTCGAGCACGATCGGGTCGCCGACCGGCCGCTGCAGTTCGATGGTCACCGCGCCCCCTGCCGCTGCAGCGTCTCGACCGCGCCGACGACCAGCTCGGCCGTGCGTGCGGCGGAGTCGCCGCACTCCGGCTGCGCGGCGCGCAGCCGGGCCCGGTAGTCCCGGGCGGGATCGAGCAGGTCGGCGACCGCGGCGGCGACCGCCTGCCCGGTGACGTCGGCCGGCGGCAACGCCGTGCCGAAGCCCGCGCTGCCCACGAAGTGCGCCTGGATGGGCTGGTCCACCGCCAGCGGGATCACCAGCATCGGCGTCGCCGCCCGGACCGACTCCGCCACCGAGTTGTAGCCGCCGTGGGTGACGAACACGTCGGCGCGTTCGAGCACCTCACGTTGCGGCAGGTAGGGGGCGGTGAGCACGTCGTCGGGCAGCGCCAGCTCCGCGGCGAGGTCGCCCACCGCGGCGATCACCTGGGCGCCGGTCGCGGCCGCCCCGAGGATCACCGTGCGCAGCAGCTCCGGCCGCCGGTAGAAGATCGTGCCGAAGGACACGTACACCACCGGGCGGTCGGGGTCGAGCCGGTCCAGGCCCGCGAAGGCGACCTCGTCCCCGCGTGCCCCCGCCGCGCCCGGCAGCCCGACGAGCTGCACACCGTCGTCGGTCACCGCGTCGGCACCGACGAGGGCGGGAATCGTCGGCATCAGGTTGAGGATCGGCGACCGCGCGGAGTGGGTCCGGGTCGACCACCCCACCCCGTGCCCGGTCAGATAGGCGCCGACCTGCTCGTCGTAGGGCCAGCGGCCCCGCCGGTGCTCGGCCGGGCACACTCCGCCGAGGTTGGCCCAGATCATCCCGTACGGCACGCCGGACGCGTGCGCGCCGACCATGGCCGCCGCCGTGACCGGCAGCGAGTCGACGAGCACGAAGTCCGGTTCGACCGCCCGGATCGCGTCGGCGGTCTGGTCCGCCACCGGCGACGACCGGAGCATCGGGCCGATCTTCTCCGGGTCGTCGCTCCACGGCGCCATCTCGACCTGCCCGACCCCGTGGACCTCTGCCTTGCCCAGTGCTTGGCGGCGCTGCTCGTCGAGCGCGCCGCCGTCGGCGGACAACAGCAACAGCGCGACCTCACTGCCAGCACTCTGGAGCGCGTTGACCACCGGAACATACGGGTTCAGATGGCCGTGCTGAGTCGTGGTGAGCAGGGCGACGCGCATCAGATCTCCGATCCATCGAGAGAAGACGACCAGGCCGACCCGGGATCTGGCTCCGGACGAATCACAGCAGCCACGACCGCGACACCCCCTGGCTTCGGCAACGAGTCGGGACGGCGACGCACGAACGGCAGGACTCTGCCCCCGGACAGGCGGGAAAACGCCCGGCAGGCGAAAGGGACCGTCGACGTCCAGGTACTACTACGAGGTGTTACGCATTTCCCTCATCGCTGAGGGGAACATCGATTGACGTTACTCGGCACAACTCGAACAACCCGGTTCGCCGCCTGCCCGCAGACGGTTTCACAAAGCCTGCCGGGATGTGCAATCGATGTCAATGCCTCTGCGTGTCGCGGGTGTCGCGGTGTGTCGCGACCGCGGCTCCGCCCGCCGGCAGCCCTCGACCGGGCCTCTCCGGTGGCCGCCCGGCGGGGGGAAGGCCGGGACGACAGTTCGACGAGCACCCGCTGCCTCAGCGCCTCGTGCTCGGCGCGGCATCGTCGGGGTGCCCGGCGGCCGTTGCTGCACCTGACCGCCGACGACGGCCTCGTCCGGGCGGAACTGGTCGGCCGTGAGGTCGATGTGCCTGCCGTCGGGCAGCCGGTTCCAGTGGCGGTGACCGGTCCTGGTGCCGTTGGCGAAGACCTCGCCGAGGATGAGCTCCCCGCCGTGCTGGCCCTGCACCGACTGTTCCGCCGCCGCGTACCACGTGCGTTCTGGCACCTGGGGCCCGCAACGGGCCGGGCGGCGACCGTGGCCCGCGGTCGCCGCCCGGACGACCCCGCCCGTGCGCGGTCCACCCGCCGTCGCGCCGGGACGGGGTCGGCGCGACGGCGGGGGACCCGGCGTCGCTAGGACGTCACCCGGAAGGTGGCGCTCTGGCGGTCCGCCTCCGACGAGCCCGCGCTGAGGGGGTCGATGCGCAGCACGTAGTTGCTGTGCCGCAGGTAGCGGTCGGGGAAGTTGTAGGAGCGGAACGACGACCAGGAGCTGTCGGCCAGCCCGGCGGTGCGGTAGAAGGTCGCGTCGGCCCGGAAGGTCGAGGTGTTGTCGTTGGCGGCGAGCCGGGCCACGTAGCCGCTGTGCCGCAGGTAGTTGCCCGGGCGGTTCACCGACTCGAACGACACCGCGGAGGAGTCGGCGAGGCCGGGCACCATCCGCCACATCTGGTCCTGGTACGGGTCGAAGGGGTACGGGTCGATGCGGACCGCGCCGTTGGAGTGCCGGACGAAGTAGTCGGGCAGGTTGGAGGACTTCAGCCGGACCCAGCTCGGGGCGCCCCAGCGGCTGACGGCGGCGTTGTACTCGGCGTCGGTGATGCCGGTGATCGAGCCGTGCTTGCAGTTCAGCGGCGGCGTGTAGTCGCGCTGGTTCATGACCGACCACGAGTTGCCACCGACGTTGCTGGTGGACCACATGTACATGTCGTTGTTGACCGGGGAGAACGAGTCCCCCCACAGCCACCAGGCGCCGCCGTCGTTGCGCGGGACCAGGTGCGCCCCCTCGATGGCGTTGCCCTGCCGCAGGCCGCCGGTGTAGGTGGTGAAGCTGTTGGGGGCGCCGGTGCTGGAACGGGCGCCGTACAGGTTGCCGTTCGAGAGGTTCTTGTAGAACAGGTACGTGACCCCGCCGCTGACCCGGATGTCCGCGTCGAGGATGGGGAAGCCCGGGCTGAAGTAGGTCTGCGGCGCGCTCACGGTGCGGAAGTCCGAGGTGTAGTTCACCAGGAACAGGTCCGTGCTGGTGTTGGCGGAGTAGACGATGGCGTACTGGCCGCGCCCGGCGTCCCAGAACACCGTCGGGGCCCAGGTGTGCACGTTGCTGTAGGTGTGCATCTGGATCCGCCGGTAGCCGGTGAAGCTCGTCAGGTCCGTCGAGTCGTACACGTGCAGGTACTGGCTGTTGCGCCCGAAGTTGGTGCCGTAGAGGTCGGTGGCGACCACCACGAACGTGCCGTCCTGCTTGCGGTGGATGTACGGGTCGCGCAGGCCGAGGTCGCCGGCGGTCGGGGTGACCACGGGGTTGTTCTGGTTGAGCGGGGTCCAGTTGAGGCCGTCCCGGCTCACGGCGACGTGCAGGCCGTAGTTGGCCCCGGTGAAGCTCGGCGACTCGGTGAAGTAGGTCATGGCGTAGGCCGTGTAGGTGGCCGCCAGGGCTGGCCGCGCGCCGAGCGACAGCCCGGTCGTGGTGAGCGCGGTGGAGGCGAGCGCCCCCAGGGTGAACTGCCGTCGGGTCAACGCCATGGTGTGTCGGCCTTTCTGGTCGCAGCGTCGCGGGGATGGACTCGGGACGAGGGGGTGGCCCCGGTGCTCGTGCCGGGCCCGTTGCCGGGTGTGGACCTGGCCGAGCGGGGGATCCGACGGCGCCACCAGGCTCTGGGCGTCGTCGGACCGGGCCTCGGATCGGTGCCGTGACCCGGGCTTGAGGGCAGACGCGGGTTGCACATCCATGCATCGGTCTGGATGTTATCGATAACATAACGTGGCCGTAACGTCGCCGCAAGGCCGCGCGGCGCTGTCGCGCATCACCGCTGCTCGCAGCCCCGGACGCCGGAGCGCCCCGGTGTCGACGGTTACGACTTGACGAACATCATGTTATCGCTCACAGTCGATAGGCGAGGTGCCGGGAGGTGGCCCGAGGGCGGCCGGTCGTTGTGCCTCGACTCAGGATGTCGCTCTGGCCGGGGCACGCATATGCCCTGGTGAGCGCCCTCAATCAGCTGGTCTCGGCGGTCGCGCCTCGGCGTGGCGTGCCCGCCCGGGACCGTTCGGTCCGACCGTCGTCATTGGAGGAAACATGGTTGCTCTCGCAGGGCTCCTGTCACCCGCGTCGTTCCGACGACGCGGGTGGCTGGCCCGGGTCACGGCCGCGGCCGCGGCGACAGTGCTGGTGGGCGGCGCGGTGGTCGCGGTGAACTCGACACCGGCCGCCGCGGCGACCGTGGACACCGGCGCCTGGTATGTGCTGCTCAACCGCAACAGCAACAAGGCTCTGGACCTGTACAACCTCGCCACGAACGACGGGGCGCGGATCACCCAGTGGACGCGTAACAACGGCAACCAGCAGCAGTGGCAGTTCGTGGACTCCGGTGGCGGCTACTACCGGCTGAAGTCGCGGCACTCGGGCAAGGTGCTGGACGTCTCCGGCGCGTCGACGGCCGACGGCGCGGCGGTGGTGCAGTGGTCGGACGTCAACGGCACCAACCAGCAGTTCCGGCTGGCCGACTCCGACGCCGGCTACGTGCGGTTGATCGCCCGGCACTCCAACAAGGCCGTGGAGATCCAGAACGCCTCGACCGCCGACGGCGCGAACGTCGTCCAGTACGCCGACTGGAACGGGTCGAACCAGCAGTGGCAGCTCGTCCGCGTCGACGGCGGCACCACGCCGACCACGCCGCCGCCGGGCAACGGCACTGCCGGCTGCGGCAAGGCGCCGGGCATCGCCAGCGGCACGCACACCATCTCCAGCGGCGGCAAGAACCGCACCTTCATCCTGCGGATCCCGGCCAACTACAACCAGAACACCCCGTACCGCCTGGTCTTCGGGTTCCACTGGTGGGGCGGCACGGCGGTCGACGTGGACACCGGTCAGACCGTGGACCGCAACACCTGGTCCTACTACGGGCTCCAGCGGCTGGCGAACAACTCCACGATCTTCGTCGCCCCGCAGGGCATCGACAACGGCTGGGCCAACGCCGGCGGCGAGGACGTCACCTTCGTCGACAACATGCTCAGCCGGATCGAGGGGGCGCTCTGCGTCAACCCGCGCCAGCGCTTCTCCATCGGGTTCAGCTACGGCGGCGCGATGAGCTTCTCCCTGGCCTGCTCCCGACCGAACATCTTCCGCGCGGTCGTGGTGCAGTCCTCCCCGGGCACGCTCAGCGGCTGCAGCGGCGGCACCCAGCCCGTCGCGTACCTGGGCGTGCACGGCATCGGTGACAACATCGCCAGTGGCCGCTCCCTGCGCGACCGCTTCGTCGCCAACAACGGCTGCACCCCGCAGTCGCCCCGCGAGCCGTCGGCGGGCAGCCTGACCCACGTCGTCACCACCTACTCCGGCTGCCGCTCGGGGTACCCGGTGGTCTGGGCCGCCTTCGACGGTGGCCACATCGCCGCGCCCCAGGACGGCGCGGGAGGCGACAGCGGAGCCCGGACCTGGGTCCCCGCGACGGCGTGGAGCTTCATCACGCAGTTCCAGTGACCGGACCGTTGCAGTGAACGGGCCGTGACGGGCCGCCCGGCGGGTCATGCCGACCGCCGGGCGGCCCCCGGCCGTGGCCGTCGCCGGTGGGCTCGCGGTGTGCGCGTTCCCACGCCCCGTCGACCGAGGGCCCGGCGAATGTTACGGCTTGACGTCCGGAGTGTTATCGCCCACAGTCAATGTGCTCGATGTGAGCGCTAACAGGAGTTGGTGTCGGCGGCCTTGGCCGTCCGTCGACCGTCCACGAAGGAGGGACATGGCACTCATCGAACAGGTCGTGCCGGGCGCGCGACGGCGTGGCCGGTTGCCCCGGGTCGCCGCCGCCATGCTGGCGATGCTGCTCGGCGCCGGGATCGTCGCGGTGGTGCCGTCGGCGGCCGTGGCCGCGACGGTGGACACCACCGCGTCGTACGTGTTGGTGAACCGCAACAGCGGCAAGGCGTTGGACCTGTACAACCAGGCGACCAACGACGGGGCGCGGATCACCCAGTGGACGCGCAACGACGGCGCCTGGCAGCAGTGGCAGTTCGTGGACTCCGGTGGCGGCTACTACCGGCTGAAGTCGCGGCACTCGGGCAAGGTGCTGGACGTCTCCGGCGCGTCAACGGCCGACGGCGCGGCGGTGGTGCAGTGGTCGGACGCCAACGGCACCAACCAGCAGTTCCGCCTGGCCGACTCCGCGGACGGGTACGTGCGGCTGATCGCCCGGCACTCCAACAAGGCCGTGGAGATCCAGAACGCCTCCACCGCCGACGGCGGCAACGTGGTGCAGTACGCCGACTGGGGCGGCAACAACCAGCAGTGGCAGCTCGTCCGCGTCGGCGACGGCGGCAACCCGGGCGGCTCCAGCTACACCAACCCGGTCCTGTGGCAGGACTTCGCCGACGTCGACATCATCCGCGTCGGTGACGCCTACTATCTCTCCTCGTCCACCATGCACTACTCCCCGGGCGCGCCCGTGCTGCGCTCGTACGACCTGGTCAACTGGGAGTTCGCCGGTCACTCGGTGCCCCGGCTGGACTTCGGCACCAAGTACGACCTGCCCAGCTCCACCTCCCGGGCCTACGTCAACGGCATCTGGGCGTCGACGCTCAACTACCGCGCCAGCAACGGCACGTTCTACTGGATCGGCTGCATCGACTTCAACAAGTCGTACGTGTACACGTCGACCTCGGTCAGCGGCACCTGGCAGAAGCGCTCCGAGATCAACAACTGCTACTACGACGCGGGCCTGCTCGTCGACGACAACGACACGATGTACGTCGCGTACGGCAACAGCACCCTGCACGTGGCGCAGCTGTCGGCGGACGGCCTGAGCCAGGTGCGCACGCAGCAGGTGTACACCACGCCGTCGAACATCGGCACGCTGGAGGGCTCGCGGTTCTACAAGCGCAACGGCTACTACTACATCTTCGTCACCAAGCCGGCCAACGGGCAGTACATCCTGCGCTCGACCAGCCCCTGGGGCCCGTACGAGACGCGCCAGGTGCTGCTGAACATGCCCGGCCCGATCTCCGGCGGCGGCGTGCCGCACCAGGGCGGCCTGGTGCAGACCCAGAACGGCCAGTGGTACTACATGGCGTTCGTCGACGCGTACCCGGGTGGCCGGGTGCCGGCGCTCGCGCCGATCACCTGGACGGCCGACGGCTGGCCGCAGATCCAGACCGTCAACGGCGCCTGGGGCAGCAGCTACCCGTCGCCGCTGCCGGCCCGGCCGGTCGCGCCGATGACCGGCGCGGACACCTTCACCAGCACGACGCTGAGCCCGCACTGGGAGTGGAACCACAACCCGGACAACACGAAGTGGTCGGCCGGCAGCGGCCTGCGGTTGCAGACGGCCACCGTCACCAACGACCTCTACAGCGCCCGTAACACCGCGACCCGGCGCATCCAGGGGCCCACCTCCACGGCCACCATCGAGCTGGACTACTCGACCATGCGCGACGGCGACCGCTCCGGGCTGGCCATGCTCCGCGACTCCTCGGCCTGGATCGGCGTACGCCGGGACAACGGGGCCACCCGGGTGGTGATGACCAACGGCCTGACCATGGACGGCAGTTGGCGGACCACCAGCACCGGCACCGAGATCGCCAGCGCGGCGGTCAGCGGTGGCCGGATCTGGTTGCGGGCCAAGGCCGACATCAGGCCGGGCAGCGGGCGGCAGGCGTCCTTCTCCTACAGCACCGACGGGGTGAACTTCGTCCCGCTGGGCAACGCGCTGACGTTGAACAACGCCTGGCAGTTCTTCATGGGCTACCGCTTCGCGATCTTCAACTACGCCACCCAGGCGCTCGGCGGCGCGGTCACCGTCCGCCGGTTCGACCTGACCACCCCGTGACAGACGCCGGGCCGGGGGCGACGCCCCCGGCCCGGCACCACGGCCTTGCGGCCCTCGGCGGCTCAGCGCGCGAGCCAGCCCCCGTCGACCGGGATGACGGCCCCGCTGACGTACGCCGCCGCGTCGGAGGCGAGGAAGACGGTGGCCCCGGCGAGGTCGTCGGGCCGACCCCACCGACCGGCCGGGATCCGCTCCAGGATCGCCCGGTTGCGCTCCGGCTGCTCGCGCAGCGCCCGGGTGTTGTCGGTGTCGATGTAGCCCGGCGCGATCGCGTTGACGTTGACCCCGTGCGGGGCCCACTCGTTGGCCAGCGCCCGGGTCAGGCCGGCGATCGCCGACTTCGCCGCCGCGTAGCCCGGCACCGTCACGCCGCCCTGGAAACTCAGCATCGACGCCGTGAAGATGATCTTCCCGCTGCCGCGCCGGACCATCTCCCGGCCGATCTCCCGGGCGAGCAGGAACGGGGCGGACAGGTTGACCTCCAGCACGTGGTCCCAGTCCTGCTCGGAGTGCTCGGCGGCGGGGGCGCGGCGGATCGTGCCGGCGTTGTTGACCAGGATGTCGACCGGTCTGGGCAGCTGCCCGAGCCGCTCGGCGAGCGCGCGGACGGCCACGCGGTCGGACAGGTCCGTCCGGTACGCCTCGAACGACCGGCCGTGCGCCGCCACCCGCCGGCCGACCTCGCTGCCGGACTCCTCCAGCGCCGCGCTGACGCCGACGATGTCCGCTCCGGCCGCGGCCAGGGCCTCCGCCATGGCCAGGCCGATCCCGCGCCGGCAGCCGGTCACCACGGCCAGCCGGCCGCTCAGGTCGAACGGGTTCACGCCGCACCTCCACAGTCCACGAGGACCTTCACCTCGCCGCCGGCGGCGAGCGCCCGGAACGCCTCGGCCACCTCGGTCAACGGCACGATCCGGGTGATGAGTCGCTCGGCGGGCACCTGCCCGCCGTGCACCAGCCGGACGGCCTCGGCGTAGTCGTCGCGCTCGTACACCCGCACGCCGATCAGCTCCAGCTCGCGCCAGAAGACGCGGTGCAGGTCCACCGCCGGCGGGTTGGGGTGGATCGCCACGACCACCAACCGCCCGCGCACGGCGAGCAGGTCGGTCGCGGTGCGGACCCCGGCGGCGGAGCCGGACACCTCGAACACCACGGCGGCGCCGGCCCCGCCGGTCGCCTCGTGGACGTGCCGCACGACGTCGACCGCCGCCGGATCCAGGGTGCTCAGCCCGAGCTCGGCGGCGAGCTCGCGGCGGTGCGGGTCGAGTTCGAGCACCGTCACCTCGGCGCCGACCGCCCTGGCGACCGTGCCGATGAGCAGCCCGACCGGGCCGGCGCCGATGACCACCGCGTGTTCGCCGGCGGTGAGCCGGGAGCGCCGCACGTCGTGCACGGCGACCGCGGTCGGCTCGACCAGCGCGGCGTGGGTCAGGGGCAGGTCCGCGGGCAGCGGCACCAGCAGCCGCGCGGGCACCGTCCAGGAACGCTGCATCGAACCGGGCGAGTCGATGCCGACGAAGTTGAGCCGGTGACAGATGTGGCTGTGGCCGGCCCGGCAGGCCGGACACTCACCGCACCAGTCCAGCGGCATGACGGTCACCGGGTCACCGACCCGGTGGCCCTCGACGCCCGCGCCGACCTCGGCGATGCGGCCGGCCATCTCGTGGCCGATCACCGCGGGCACCCGGACCCGCCGGTCCATCGCGCCGTGCGCGACGTGCAGGTCCGTGCCGCAGATCCCGGTGTACGCGACGTCGATGCGCACCTCGCCGGGGCCGGGCGGCACGGGGTCGGCCTCGGCGACCACGAAGGTGTTGTCGCCGACGTACTGCGCGCTGCGGTTCACGACGCCTCCTCGGTCAGGTGCCAGACCTCGTGCATCGGGGCCCACCAGTGCCCCGAGCCGGGCTCGGCGAGCGACTCCTGGCACGGGTCGGTCAGTTTCCACCACTCCCGCGTCTGCGGGTCCTCGGCGATGCGGCGCTGGTCCGCGTCGTGGTCCTCGCCGACGTACTCGTAGTAGCCGAACAGCAGGTCCCGGTGCAGGAAGATGCTGTAGTTGCGGATGTTCGCCTCGCGCAGCGTCTGTTCGACGCCGGGCCAGACGGCGGCGTGCAGCCGCAGGTAGGTGTCGCGGTGGTCCGGTCGCAGCCGGATCACCCAGCCGTAGCGTCGCACGTCATGCCTTTCCGGTGGGGTGTGGCTCCCCGGCCGGCGCCGGGGGGAGCTGCGCGACCCGCCGCGCCAGGTCGTAGGCGCGCACGGCGGTGCCGGCGAGGATCTCGTGCCGCTCCGCGGCCGACAGCGGGGGCAGCGCCGCCGCCAACGCCCGGGCCACGCCGGCGTAGTCCGACCGGAGCAGGCAGACCGGCCAGTCGGAGCCGAACATCAGCCGCTGCGGCCCGAACTCCTCGACCGCCACCTCGACGAACGGGCGCAGGTCGTCCGGCGTCCAGTCCGGCCCGGCCTCGGTGACCAGGCCGGACAGCTTGGCGGTGACGTTGGGGCAGGCGGCCAGGTCGGCCAGCGGCCCGCGCCAGCGGCGCAGCCCCGCCCCGCCCTCGTCGATCCGGGGCTTGCCGAGGTGGTCGAGCACGAACCGCAGCTGCGGCAGCGCCCGGGCCGCCCGGGCCGCCGCCGGCAGCTGGTCGGCGCGGATCACCAGGTCGAACACGAGCCCGGCGGCGGCGAGCTCGGCGAGCCCGCGCCGCACGTCGGGCCGGTCGAGATAGTCGGGGTCGGCCTCGCCCTGCACCTGCGAGCGCACCCCGGCCAGGTGGTCGCCGCCCCGCAGCCCGCGGTAGCGCTCGACGGTGGCGGCCACGTCGTCGGCCGCGACGTCGAGCCAGGCCACCACCGCGAGGATCGGCGCGGTGTCGGCGGCGTAGCCGAGGAACTCGGCGGCCTCGTCGGGGTGGCAGCGGCCCCCCTCCACCAGCACGGTGCCGTCGACGCCGGCCGCGGCGAGCTCGGCGGTCAGGTCCGCCGGGGTGAACGGCCGGCGGATGGTCGCCAGTTCGGGCGCGTCGAGCCACGCGTAGCCGCGTTCCGGCCGCCACAGGTGGTGGTGCGCGTCGATGATCATGCCGTCGCCGCTCCCGCCGCCGCCGGCCGGCGCGTCCACTGCGGCCCGTCCGGGTAGCGGAAGTCGGTCACGGACGCCGCGACGATCTCCGCGCTCATCCCGGGCGCGGTGGGCGCCAGGTACCGCCCGCCGCTGATGCGTACCGGATCCACGAAGTGCTCGTGCAGGTGGTCGACGTACTCGATGGACCGGTCGTCGGTGCTGCCGCTGAGCGCGACGAAGTCGAACATGGCCAGGTGCTGCACCAGCTCGCAGAGCCCGACGCCGCCCGCGTGCGGGCAGACCGGCACCCCGAACTTCGCGGCGAGCAGCAGGATCGCCAGGTTCTCGTTGACCCCGGCGACCCGGCACGCGTCGATCTGCACCACGTCGACGGCGTCGGCCTGCAGGAGCTGCTTGAACATCACCGCGTTGTGCACGTGCTCGCCGGTGGCCACCTTCACCGGGGCCAGGGCCTTGCGCACGGCGGCGTGCCCGAGCACGTCGTCCGGCGACGTCGGCTCCTCGATCCAGTACGGGTCGAACGCGGCCAGCTCGCGCATCCACCGGATCGCGTCCGGCACGCCCCAGATCTGGTTGGCGTCGACCGCGATGCGCACGTCCGGCCCGACGGCCGCCCGGGCGATGCCCATCCGGCGGACGTCGTCGGCCAGGTTCCCGCCGACCTTGAGCTTGATCAGCCCGTACCCGTCGCGCACCGCCTCGGCGCAGAGCCGGGCCAGCTTCTCGTCGTCGTAGCCGAGCCAGCCGGGGGTCGTGGTGTACGCCGGGTAGCCCTCGGCGAGCAGCCGGACCTCGCGTTCGGCCCGGCCGTCGGCGGCCTCGCGCAGCAGCGTGAGCGCCTCGTCCTCGGTGAGGGCGTCGCGCAGGTAGCGGAAGTCGACCTGCGCGACGAGCTGCTCCGGGGTGAGGTCGGCGAGCAGCTTCCACAGCGGCTTGCCCGCCCGCCGGGCGGCGAGGTCCCACACGGCGTTGACCAGGCCGCCGGCGGCCATGTGCACGACGCCCTTCTCCGGGCCCAGCCAGCGGATCTGGCTGTCGCCGACGAGCCGGCGGGCCAGCGCGCCCGGGTCGGCGGTCAGCTCGTCGACCGACTGGCCGACCACCATCGGGGCGAGCGACTGCACGGCCGCGACCTGGATCTCGGTGCCGCGGCCCACCGTGAAGACGAGGCCGTAGCCCGTGGCCCCCGACGAGGTCCGCAGGATCACGTACGCCGCGGAGTAGTCCGGGAACGGGTTCATCGCGTCCGACCCGTCGCGGTGCCGGGAGGTGGGGAATCGTACGTCGATGGTTGCTACGGACGTGATGCGCTCAGTCACCGGAACTCCTGAAGGGATAGAACGTCGGCCGGGTTGCCCGGCTCGTGGGTCTGCCTCGCGACGGGCCCGCCCGGCGGGCCGGTCGTCTCACGTCTGCGCCTTCCCCCCGGTGATGCGGGAGACCACCAGGGCCACCAGGATGACGGCGCCGTTGAGGAAGTTGGTCCACTGCGCGGGCACTCCGGCGAGGGTCAACACATTGATGATCATAAACAGCAGCAGGACGCCGGTGAAGGCGCCGAACACGCTGCCCCTGCCGCCGTTGAGGCTGACGCCGCCGATCACCGCCGCCGCGAAGACCTGGAAGATCGCGCCGCTGCCCTGGGCCGACGGCACCGCCGCGAGCCGCCCGCTGATCAGCAGGCCGGCGAGCGCCGCGAGCACGCTGGCCACGATGAGTGCGATCCACAGCACCCGGTCGGTGCGGATGCCCGCCGCGCGGGCCGCGTCCTCGTTGCCGCCGATCGCGTAGAGCGCCCGGCCGGCACGGGTGTGCCCCAGGACGACGACCCCGGCGGCGAACAGCAGCAGCGACACCCAGATCGAGGCCGGCACCCCGAACCAGCTCGCGGAGCCCAGGTACGTCATCGACTCGGGCAGCGCGAAGAAGGTCTGCCCGCCGGAGATGCCGGTGAGCAGCCCGCGCAGGATGATCAGCATGCCCAGCGTCACGATGAAGCCGTTGAGGCCGAACCGGACGATGAGCAGCCCGTTGAACGCGCCGACGAGGGCGCCGACGAGCAGGACCACCGGGATCGCCCAGCCGTCCGGCAGCACGCCGAGCCCGAGGCCCCGGGTGAGCGCGGGGTCCACGATCAGCCAGGCGGCGATGCCGGGCGCCAGGCCGAACGTGGACTCCAGCGACAGGTCCATCTTGCCGGTGATCAGCACGATGGTCTGCGCGAGGACGAGGATGGCGATCTCCGACATGCTCTGCAGCACGTTGATGATGTTGTCGGAGCTGAGGAAGACCGGATTGACGATCGACCCGACGATCGCGACCGCGATGATCGCCGGCACCAGGGCCAGGTCACGCAGCCGGGCGATGGCCAGGCTCCGCGACGACGGCGCGGCCGACGGTGGGGGCGCCGGGGACGGCGTCTTGGTGGTGGACAGCGTGTCAGACATGGTGGAGGTCCACCCCTTCCATGGCGGCTACCAGATCGTTGTCGCTCCAGCCGTGGGCCATCTCGCCGACGACCCGGCCCTGGAACATCACCAGCACGCGGTCGCAGATCCGCAGGTCGTCGAGTTCGTCGGAGACCACCAGCACGGTGGTGCCCCGGCTGCGCACGTCCTCGACGACGCCGAGGAGAGTCTGCTTGGACCGCACGTCGACCCCGGCGGTCGGCGTGATGAGGACCAGCACCCGCGGATCGCTGGCCAGGGCCCGGCCCATGACGACCTTCTGCTGGTTGCCGCCGGACAGGTCGGAGGCCGGCACGTGCGGCCCGGACGCCTTGATCGCCAGGTCGGCGATCGTGTCCCGGGCCAGGGCGTCGCGCCGGGCCGACGAGATGAGGCCGTAGCGCCCGACGCGGTGCGGCACGGTCATCGTGACGTTCTCCGCGATGGACATCGACGCCACCAGGCCCTCCCGGTGCCGGTCCTGCGGCACCAGCCCCACGCCCGCGTCGATCGCGTCGGGCACACTGCCGGGACGCAGCGCCCGGCCGCCGACGGCTACCGTCCCGCCCGCCGGGCGGGCGAGGCCGACGAGCGCCTCGGCGACCTCGACCTTGCCGCTGCCGCCGCCGCCGGCGATGCCGACGACCTCGCCCGCCCTGGCCTCCAGCGAGAACTCGGCGCCGGACGAGGTGACCAGGTCGCGCACCGACAGCAGCACCGGAGCGTCGGACGGCAGGGGACGATGGTCCGCCTCCGGCATCGTCACGTCCTCGCCGGTCATCGCGGCGACCAGCGCCTGTTTGCTCAACTCGGCCACGTCCGCGGTGACGACGTGCCGGGCGTCGCGGAAGACCGTCACCCGGTCGCAGAGTTCGTAGATCTCCTGGAGGTGGTGGCTGATGAACAGGAACGTCACCCCGTGCGCCCGCAGGTCCCGGATCCGGGTGAACAACCGGTTGATGCCCGCGGCGTCGAGCTGGGCGGTCGGCTCGTCGAGGATGATGAACCGGGCACCGAAGGACAGGGCGCGGGCGATCTCCACGAACTGCCGCTGCTCGACCGAGAGCGTCGAGGCCGGCTGGCGTACGTCGACGTCGACCGACCACGTCGCCAGCAGCTGCTCCGCCTCCCGCCGCAGGCTCGACCAGCGGATCAGTCCGCTGCGCCCCCGCGCGTGCCGGTTGAGGAACAGGTTCTCCGCCACGGTGAGGGTGGGGATGATCGTCGACTTCTGGTAGACGCATGCGACCCGCTGCCGCCAGGCGTCGCGGTCGCCCAGGGGCGGCGCCGGACGCCCGTCGAAGGCCACCGCGCCGGCGTCGGCGGCCTGCAACCCGGTGAGGATGCTCACCAGCGTCGACTTGCCGGCGCCGTTGCGTCCCACCAGGGCGTGCGTCTCACCCCGGCGGACCAGGATGCCCGCCTCCGACAGGGCGAGCGTGGACCCGAAGCGCTTGGTGATGTTCACGGCCTCGACGACGGGCTGGCCGTCGTCGGCCAGCCCGTCGCCGGGGCGGTGCGGGGCGGCACTCATGCGTTACGGCCCCACAGCGACGCGTCGTCGAACTTCAGGGTGGGCTGGCCCGCGACCGGCGCGCCGTCCAGCGTCACCAGCGGCGCGGGGAGCTGGTCCTCCAGCAGGCCGTCGCGCACCTGGATGATGGTGCTGCCGTGCTCGGTGGGGCCCGGCTGGAACGTCTTGCCCTCGATCGCCGCCTTGGCGTACTCCAGCCCGTACTTGGCGTACAGGTCGGCGGGCTGGCTGACGGTGGCGTCGATCAGGCCGTCGCCGATGTTCTTCAGCTCCTCGGGGATGCCGTCGTTGGAGACCACGAAGACGTGCTTGGGGTCGGTCGGCGGCACCTGCAGGCCCCGCTGCTTGAGGATCTGCAGCGTGCCCGACAGCGCGAACGAGGACTGCATGTAGATGCCCTTGATGTCCGGGTCCGACGCGAAGCGGGTCTGCAGCTTCGACGCCGCCACGTCGGCCTTCCAGTCGGTGGCCTCGCCGAACACCTTGATGCCGGGGAACTCCTTGCCCATGCACTCGTTGAACGCCTCGGTGCGGTCCCGGCCGTTGATCGAGTCCAGGCCGCCCTGGAGCATGACGACCTTGCCCTTGCCGCCGAGCTTGGTGCCGAGGAACTGGCACGCCTTGGTGCCGTAGGCGCGGTTGTCGGCGCGCACCACCATGAACACCTTGCCGGTGTCGGGCCGGGTGTCAATGGTGACCACCGGGATCTTGCGGCTCTCCAGCTGCGCCAGGGTCGGCGCGATGGCGGCGGTGTCCTGCGGGGCCATCACCACCCCCTTGACGCCCTGGCTCATGAAGGTCTGTGCGTTCGAGATGAGGTTCGCGACGTCGTTCTGCGAGTTGGTGGTCTTCACCTCGACGCCCAGCTCCTCGGCGGACTTCGGCACGTACTTGATGTACGAGTTCCAGAAGTCGGTGTCCGAGCGTGGGTAGTCGACCCCGACGAGCGGTTTGCCGCCGCCCGAGGCGGCCCCGTCGCCCGCCTGGTCGCCGCAGCCGGCGGTGAGGGCGGCCGTCGCGCCGAGCAGCAACGTCAGCCCGGTGCCCAACACGCTTTTCCGGTTCATTATGGTTTCTCCATCTCTGGGGGGAGTGGGTCCGGCGCGTGCGCCGCCGCGACCCGTGGGGATCGCGGCGACACACGCGCCGGGTGGTGCGCTGCGGGGATCAGGCGGTGGTGATGGTCCAGAGCAGGTTGGTGTTGCCGTCCCAGGTCCACTGCTTGACCTGCGAGCCGGAGGCGACCTGGCCGCCGCCGTCGAGCACCAGCCCGGTCGCCCGGTTGGCGATCCGGTACCGCCGGTTGCCCTGGTCGGTGATCTGCCACTGCTGGCTGTTGCCGCCGTTCCACGCCGCCTGCTGCGCCGCGGCCCCGTTGCTGGTGAGGCCGAAGCCGTCGACGACCATGCCGTTGGTGCGGTTGACGATCCGGTAGTAGCCGGTGCCCAGGTCGACGATCTGCCACTGCAGGTTGGCGTTGCTGTCCCAGGTCCACTGCTTCAGCGGCGAGCCGGAGGCGACGTTGCCGCCGCTGTCCAGCGCCAGGCCGTTGGTCACGTTGACGATCCGCTGGTACGTCGCCGGGTTGAAGGTGACCCGCAGCGAGGCGATGGCGTCGTTGTTGCCGGTGTTGCGCAGGTCGGCGTTGTCGGCGGTGAACGTCCAGCTGGTGCCGGAGAAGTTGTCGTTGGCGTACCCGACGAGCTGGTGGCCGGCGGTGACCCGGACCGACGAGATGGCCCGCAGCCCGATGCCGGCGGACTGCAGCTGCGCGGCCGTGTAGCTGCCGACCGACAGGTTGACGCCGCTGTCGTAGTTGACGTTGGCGTAGACGCCGACCGGCGCGGAGGTGGTGGGCCCGCCGCCGGGGGTCGGGATCGTCCCGTTGAAGGTCAGCTTCACCACGTACGCGGGCGCGCTGAACGGCGCGCTCGCCGACGGCAGGGTGATCCGCAGCCCGTTGGCGTCCTGGGTGCGGGTGGGCAGGTTGACGTAGCTGCCGGCGGTGGTGTCGAGGAGCTGCACGCCGGCCAGCGAGCTGAGGTTGATCCGGCTGGACGAGAGCGTGGTGATGTTGACGGAGCTGCCCGGCCAGCCGAGGATCGTCGCGTACAGCACGCGGTTGTCCTTGCTGCGGGTGAACCGGATGTCCTGGGGGGTGCCCGCGCGCGGCTCGGTGAAGGAACCGCCGCCCATCTGGGTCGGGCCCTCGCCGTACGTCGTCCAGGCCCGGGTGGAGTAGACGGACTCGCCGAAGCGGCGCAGGTAGTCGCCGATGCCGCGCAGGATCGTCTGCTGCCCGGACGGGATCGTGCCGTCGGCCATCGGCGCGATGTTGAGCACCATGTTGCCGTTCTTGCTGACCCGGTCGATCAGCGAGTGCAGCATCTGGTTGAGCGTGTAGTAGCCGATCCCCGTGGTGTAGCACCAGCTCGAGCTGCTGATGCTGTCGTCGGTCAGCCAGTAGGGGTCACGCAGGGCGGCCGGTCCGCCGCGCTCGTAGTCGAAGACCGCGCCGCCACGCTCCAGGCCGTCCTTGTAGGTGGCGATGACCTCCTTGTCCCACGCGACGGCCCGGTTGTAGTAGTACGCCAGGAACTTCAGCCGCTGCGCCTCGCTGATGCGGGCCAGGTCGAAGTCCTGCCAGATGATGTCCGGCTGGGACTGGTCGATGATCTCGCGGAGCTTGTCGTACCAGAGCTGCTCCTCGGCGGCGGTGCCCAGCTGGCCGTAGAGCTTGCGAAGGCTCGCGTCGGACTGCTGCGGCGCCCACTGGTAGAAGCCGGTGAAGTTGAACGCGTGGTGCATGGCGACGAGGACCTTGAGGCCGCGGGCCCGGATCGCGTCGGTGTGCAGCTTCAGCAGGTTGAGGCGGGGTCCCTTGGCGACGGAGTTCCACTCGTTGACCTGGCTGTTCCACATGGAGAAGCCGTCGTGGTGCTCGGCGACGGGGCCGGCGAACTTCGCCCCGGCGTCGACGAACAGCTGCGCCCACTCGTTCGGGTCGAAGTTGCCGCCGGCGGACTTGAGCTTGGGGGCGAACTGGACGAACCGACCGGACTTGTCGTTGGCCCCGTTGATGAAGTTGTGGTACGGCCACACCGACGGGTCACCGTAGACGCTCTTGTGGTGGTTGTTCTCGCCGGAGCCGTTGTTGTACATGTTGCGCGGGTACCACTCGTTGGCGAACGCCGGGACGCTGAAGACGCCCCAGTGGTAGTAGATGCCGAACTTGGCGTCCTGGAACCACTCGGCCGCGGCCGGGTGCTGGCCGACCGAGGCCCACGACTCGGAGTAGCTGGTGGGGCCGGGGATGGCGGCGGAGGCGGGGAAGGGACGGATCAGGCCGCCGGTGGCGGCGGCGGCGCCGGTAACACCCAGTGCGGCCAGCAGCGAACGTCGGGAGATCGAGGGACGGGACATGGAGCTCCCTCCAGAGGCGGAGTGGGCGGTAGTGGTGTGGCGGCCTGTCTCACGGCCGAGACGTCAGACGTTAAAGGTTTCCGATGCGTAACGTCAATGCTCATCGACGGCTGCGTGGGCTGCTCTTGCCGTGCGTGCCTGGATGGCGGCGGGGCCGGGCGTCAGGCAGACATCAGATCAATGCCCACAGCGCCCGTGTCGAGGCGGCGGGGCGTCGGTCTCGCTCCGCGAGACATCGTATGAACGTTAACATCGAGGGCTCTCATCTTCACCCCGATCGTCCCGACTTCGCGAGGGGTGGCGCAGTCCCCCTCGCGCGGGCGTCCGGGGGGCGAGCCGCCTGCCGCGCCGTGTGTTAGCGATAACATCGCGGCGTCGGGGGCGAGGCTTGCCCGCCGGGTCCTGACCTCGGGGCGCAGGCAGGCGCGCCGTCGGGACGGCGGCGTTTCCGCCTGGCATCTGCGCCGTTAAATCTTGACGAGCGGCTATGTTATCGCTCACAGTTGTGAAACGCCGGCCGGCGCGCGACCCCTCCGGTCGCTGCAGGGAGCTGTCCGGAGGGGTCGAAACCCTGCTGAGAACGTTCACATTCCGTGCGCCGGGCTGCCCTTCCGGCGCTGGTGCGGTGGGTCGGCGCGGGGGCGCCACGCCGACAGGCCTGCACGTTGCCCCCGTCCGGTCGCACCCATCCCGCCGCCCCCGTCGAATCCGCTGGCCCGTCGAGCCGCGGAAACCCGTCCCGAGAGGAGATGCCTGATGCCCGACAAGGCTGTCGCGCGACGATCGAGAAGACGATCGAGGTCACTACGCGCCGCGGTGCTGACGGTGGTGACCACGCTGCTGGCCGCCCTCGCCGCGGTGATCCTCGCCCCCGCGCCCGCGATGGCCGCCGACTCCGCCTACGTGATGGCGTACTTCAAGGAGTCCGTCAGCGGTGCCGGCAACGTCAACAGCGTGCACCTGGCGGTCAGCTCCGACGCGTTGGAGTGGACGCCGCTCAACAACAACGAGGCGATCCTGACGCCGACGGCCGGCACCCGGGGGATCCGCGACCCGTTTCTGTTCCGGCTCAACGACGGCACCTGGGTGCTGGCGGCCACCGACATCCCGGTCGGCGGCAACTTCTGGGCCCCGAACCCGAACATCCACATCTGGACCTCGCCCGACCTGGTGAACTGGTCGGCGGACCGCCTGCTCAACATCAACTGGCCGAACCCGGGCTCGTTCACCTGGGCCCCGTCGATCTACTGGGACGCGTCCCGCAACCAGTACGCGATCACCTACTCGACCGTCCCGGCCGGCTACACCTATTCGGTGATCATGGTCGTGTACACGAGCAACTTCACCAACGTCACCTCGCCCGTCGTCCTCTTCGACGGCGGCCCGAGCGGTGTCATCGACTCGCACGTCGTCACCGGCGTCAACGGCATGAACTACCTCTACTACAAGAGCAACTCGCCCTCCACCCTGTACGGCGCCCGGTCGACGTCGCTCAACCCGGGCAGCTTCGTCCGCTACACCAACGGCACCGGCGGCGGCTGCATCGAGGCGCCCACGGTGGTCAAGTCGCTGACCTCGTCGACGTGGTGGCTGTGGGGCGACACGTTCTGCCCGAACAGCGTGTTCCTCGCCTGGCAGGGCGACATCGTCGCGGGCACCTGGACGGCGGTCAACCAGCGCAACTACACGCCCCCGCTCAACGCCAAGCACAACTCGATCCACCCGATCAGCGCCACCGACCGCACGAACCTGCTCAACCGTTACGGCGGCACCACCCAGTGGAACCGCATCAAGTCCTGGACCAACCCCGGGTCGTACGTCCGCCACGCCAACGGCGTCGGCCGCGTCGACGCGATGCCGTTCGACCCGTACCAGGATTCGCAGTGGCGGCTCGTGCCGGGGCTCGCGGACCCGGCCGGGGTGTCGTTCGAGTCGGTGAACCAGCCCGGACGGTACCTGCGGCACTCCAACTACAGCATGGTGCTCGCGGCCAACGACAACAGCGCGATCTTCCGCGCCGACGCGACCTTCTACCGGGTCGCCGGCCTGGCCAACTCGGGCTGGTCGTCGTTCCGCTCCTACAACTTCCCCACCAGGTACCTGCGGCAGCAGAGCAACCAGCTCTATATCCACGAGATCACCACCGCCACGGAGCGGGAGAACGCGACCTTCCGGGTCGGCTACTGACCGCGTCGCCGGCCCCGCACACCACCACCAGGAGATGACGATGACAGTCGCAAGCCCGCCCGCGACCAGGGCCCGGATCAGACGCGCCGGCGCCTGGCTCGTGAGCCTGTTCCTGATCGCGACGCTGCTGCCGGGGAGCCCGGCCCACGCCGACAACCCGATCGTGCAGACGATCTATACGGCGGATCCTGCGCCGTTGGTGCACAACGGTCGGGTGTATCTGTACACCGGGCATGACGAGGACGGGTCGACGTACTTCACGATGAAGGACTGGCGGGTGTTCTCGTCGGCCGACATGGTGAACTGGACTGATCATGGTTCGCCGATGAGTCTGGCGACGTTCGCGTGGGCGGAGTCGGATGCGTGGGCGGGTCACGTGGCGGCGCGTAACGGGAAGTTCTACTGGTATGTGCCGGTGAAGCAGCGTGGTGGCGGGATGGTGATCGGTGTCGGGGTGGCCGACAGTCCGACCGGTCCGTTCCGCGACGCGATCGGTCGTCCGTTGCTGGGTAATGGTGAGATCGATCCGAACGTGATGATCGACGACGACGGGCAGGCGTACCTGTACTGGGGTAACCCGAACCTGTGGTACGTGAAGCTGAACCAGGACATGATCTCCTACTCGGGCAGCCCGACGAAGATCCCGTTGACCACGGCCGGGTTCGGCACGCGTAACGGCAACGCGAGTCGTCCGACGTTGTATGAGGAGGCGCCGTGGGTGTACAAGCGCAACGGTGTCTACTACAACATCTTCGCGGCGGAGTGTTGTGGTGAGTTCATCGCGTATTCGACGGCGCCGGGTCCGACGGGGCCGTGGACGTACCGGGGGACGGTGATGCCGCGGCAGGGCAGCAGTTTCACCAATCATCCGGGGATCGTGGACTTCAACGGCGGGTCGTATTTCTTCTACCACAATGGCGCGTTGCCGGGTGGTGGTGGTTTCACCAGGTCGGTGGCGGTGGAGAAGTTCTCCTACAACAGTGACGGCACGATCCCGAGCATGAACATGACCACGACGGGGGCCCCGCAGGTGGGCACGCTGAACCCGTACGTGCGGCAGGAGGCCGAGACCATCGCCTGGTCCGTCGGCGTCGAGACGCAACCCGCCAGCGGCGGCACGCAGAACGTGTGGTCGATCAACAACGGCGACTACATCAAGGTCAAGGGCGTCGCGTTCGGCACCGGGGCGGCCTCGTTCACCGCCCGGACCGCGTCGGCGACCAGCGGCGGCACGATCGAGGTGCGGCTGGACAGCACCACCGGGCCCCTCGTCGGGACCTGCCGGGTCGCGGGCACCGGGGGCTGGCAGACCTGGGCCAACACGTCGTGCGCGGTGACCGGCGCGACCGGCACCCGCGACCTCTACCTGCGATTCACCGGCGGCAGCGGCGACCTGTTCAACCTCGACTGGTGGCAGTTCACCGCCGGCACCGGCACCACCACGTCCTACCGCGTCACCAACCGCAACAGCGGACAGGTCATCGACGTGCAGTCGCCCAACCTGAACGACCTGGCCGTCATCGGCCAGTGGACCAGCAACGGCAACGCCTGGCAGCAGTGGCGGTTCAACGACGCCGGCAACGGCAACGTCACCCTCCAGAGCGTCAACAGCGGGAAGTGCGCCGACGTGCTCGACTTCTCGACCGCGGACGGCGCGCGGGTTGTCCAGTACACCTGCCACGGTGGGGCCAACCAGGTCTTCACCTGGCGGTCGACCGGCGACGGCTACTACCAGCTGGTCAACCTCAACAGCAACAAGTGCCTCAACGTGGTCGGCGGCTCGACCACCCCGGGCGCGGCCCTGGAGCAGCGCACCTGCGGCTCCGCGACCAGCATGCAGTGGTCCCGCGCCTGACGGCCTGGGACCCGCCCCCGGTGGGGTCGGCGCTGATCTTCCGCGCCGGCCCTGCCGGGGCACCCCGCGCCCGCCGTCCGCTACCACGGCTGCGGTAGGTGGGCGTACCACGCTCGGCAGACGCTGGTGGGCGGGCCGCCCGGTAATGTGATCTTCATGGACGAACCGGGCGCTCACCAGTCGCCGGCCTGGTGGCGGACGCACCCGGGCGCACGCGACGCGCTGCTCGGCGCGGCCGTCGCGGCGCTGATCCTCGTCATGACGCTCGTCGGCCGGCCGGGGGAGACCGAGGGCCGCCCGTTGGCCTGGCCCGACGCGTTGGCCGCCGGGGCGGCCTTCACGCTGGTGCTGGTGCGCCGCCGGTGGCCGCTGCCCGTCCTCGCCGTCTCGGCCCTGCTCGCCGCCGGCGCCGTCGCCGCCGGCGGGCAACCCCCGGCCTTCCTCGTGGTGACCGCCGTCGCCGCCTACACCGTCGCGGCGCACACCAACCGACCCACGGCCTGGCTCTCCGGCGGGGGCGCGGCGGTCGTCGTGTACGGCGCGGCCGTCGCCTGGACCGGCGAGGGCTGGCTCGGCCCGCCGCTGGGCGTGGCCGCCTGGATCGGCATGGCCACCGCGATCGGCGACGCCGCTCGCATCCGCCGCGCGTACGTGTCCGCCGTCGAGGAGCGGGCCCGCCGCGCGGAACGGACCCGCGAGGAGGAAGCCCGCCGTCGGGTCGCCGAGGAGCGGGTGCGGATCGCCCGTGACCTCCACGACGTCGTCGCGCACCACATCGCCGTCATCAACGTGCACGCCGGGCTGGCCGAACACAGCGTGCACACCCGGCCCGACCAGGCGGCGGCCTCGGTGGCACACGTGCGACAGGCGGCCAGGACCGTGCTCGACGAACTGACCACCATCCTCGCCCTGCTGCGGCAGAACGGCGACGCCGACGCGCCCACCGAACCGGTGCGCGGCCTGGCGCAGCTCGGGGAGCTGCTGGACTCCGTCGCCGCCGCCGGCCTGCGGGTCGAGCACCAGCAGGTCGGCCCGGCGCGGCCGCTGCCCGCCGCGATCGACCAGGCCGCCTACCGGATAGTGCAGGAGGCGCTCACCAACGCGCACAAGCACGGCACCGGTGACGCGGCCGGCCTGCGGGTCGAATACCGCCCCGACGACCTTGTCATCGACGTCGACAACCCGACCGGCTCCGGCCACCAGCGGTCGGACCCCACCGGCCACGGCCTGATCGGCATGCGCGAACGCGCCGTCGCCGTCGGCGGCAGCCTCGCCGCCGGGCCCGCCGGCGCCGGCCGGTTCCACGTCCGCGCCGTGCTGCCCAGCACGGCACGCCCCGGAGGCACCCCGTGACCATTCGCGTGCTCCTCGCCGACGACCAGGCCCTGATCCGCACCGGCCTGCGCGGCATCATCGAATCCGTGCCCGACCTCGAGGTCGTCGCGGAGGCGGCCAGCGGCCGCGAGGCGGTCCGGCTGGCCCGCGCGGCGCGCGCCGACGTGGTGGTCATGGACATCCGCATGCCGGAGGTCGACGGCCTCCAGGCCACGCAGCTCATCACCGCCGACGAGGACCTGGCCGGGGTGCGGGTGCTCATCCTGACCACGTTCGAGCTCGACGAGTACGTCCTGGGAGCGCTGCGGGCCGGGGCGAGCGGGTTCCTCGGCAAGGGGGCCACCCCCACCGAACTGATCGAGGCGATCCGGACCGTCGCCAGCGGCGACGCGCTGCTGTCCGGGAAGGCCACCCGGGCGCTGATCGCCCGGTTCCTCACCAGCGGCGACCCCGCCCCGCCGCCGGACACCACCGTGCTCGACGTGCTCACCGACCGGGAGCGGGAGGTCCTCGCCCTGGTCGCCCTCGGCCTGTCCAACGACGACATCGCCACCCGGCTGCACCTCGCGCCCTCCACCGCGAAGACGCACGTCAACCGCGCCATGACCAAGCTCGGCGCACGGGACCGGGCGCAGCTGGTCGTGGTCGCCTACCAGAGCGGGTTGGTCAGGCCCGGGGACGCCACCCCGTAGGGGACGCGCCCTCCCACGGCGGTACGACGGTGGGTCGGAATACCACATTTGTGGTAGTGGACCGACCGCAGCTGGACGATGCCAACGGGACCCCTCCGCCCGGAGACTTTCGCCAGGCGCCCTGCGCGCCACCGAATCGTCTAGCCGCGAGCGAGGTCGCTGGTGTTGTTCCTGTCCCGGGTCAGTCTCGCGAACCGGAGGCTGGTGGCGCTGCTCACCGTCCTCCTCGTCGCCCTGGGGATCTATGCGATCCCGTCGCTCAAGCAGCAGCTGCTGCCCGATCTGTCCTTCCCGGCCGTGACCGTGGTCGCCAGCTACCCCGGCGCCGCGCCCGAAGTCGTCGAAGAGCAGGTCACCGGCCCGATCGAGAAGGCCGTCGAGGGCATCGACGGGGTCGAGAGCACGACCTCGACCTCGCAGCAGGGCTCGGTGCAGGTGATGGTCTCGTTCTCCTTCGACAGCGACATCGACCAGGCCTCTACGGACGTCGAGCAGGCCGTCTCCAAGATCTCCTCCGCGCTGCCGGCCGGCGTCGACCCGCAGGTGCTCACCGGCAGCACCGCGGACCTGCCGACGATGGTCCTGGCCGCCACCTCCGGCGGTGACCAGCACGCGCTCGCCGCGGCCCTCGACGAGAAGGTCGTGCCGGCGCTGCGGGCGGTCGACGGCGTCAACGACGTCGCGATCTCGGGCGTACGCGACCAGATCGTGACCGTCACGCCGGACACCGCCGCCCTGAGCAAGGCCGGGTTGAGCACGCAGTCGATCGTCACCGCGCTGGGCGCCCTCGGTGGCACCTCGTCGGCCGGGCAGATCACCTCCGACGGGCGCAACCTCAGCCTGGCCGTCGGCCAGCCGGTCACGTCGTTGAGCCAGCTCCAGAACATGTGGCTGTCGCCGGCCGCGTCCGCCGGCAGCCCGGCCGCCGCCGGCCGCCCCGCGGCCGGACCGGGCGGCCCCGCCGCGCCCGCGCCGGCGGCCGCGGCCCCGTCCGGTGCCGGTTCGGGCAAGCCCGTGCAGCTCAAGCAGGTCGCGACCGTGGCGCTCACGGATGCCCCCGTCACGTCGATCACCCGCACCGACGGCAAGCCCAGCCTCGGCATCTCCCTCACCATGGACCACGGCGGCAGCAGCCCGGAGATCTCCGACGACGTTCGAGACCAGCTGCCGGAGCTGCAGGCCGCGCTCGGCGACGACGCCCGGCTCGTCGTCGTCTCCGACTCCGGGCCCGGGGTCAAGAAGGCGGTGAACGGCCTCGTCGAGGAGGGCGCCCTGGGCCTGCTGATGGCGATCCTCGTCATCGTGGTGTTCCTGCGCTCGGCCCGCGCCACCGTGGTCACCGCGGTGTCCATCCCGCTGTCGTTGCTCGTCGCGCTCATCGCGGTGTGGTTGCGCGACTACTCGCTGAACATCCTCACCCTCGGCGCCCTGACCATCGCCGTCGGCCGCGTCGTGGACGACTCGATCGTGGTCCTGGAGAACATCAAGCGCCATCTCGGCTACGGCGAGGACCGGCGCTCGGCGGTCCTGTCCGCCGTCCGTGAGGTCGCCAGCGCCGTCACCTCGTCCACGCTCACCACCGTGGCGGTGTTCCTGCCGATCGCGCTGGTCGGCGGGTTCGTGGGCGTGCTGTTCGGCTCCTTCGCGATCACCGTCTCCGCCGCGATGCTCGCCTCGCTGCTGGTGTCGCTCACCGTCGTCCCGGTCCTGGCCTACTGGTTCCTGAAGGCGCCCGCGGACGCCGCCGGCGTGCCGGCCGACGAGTATCGCGCCCGGGTGGAGGAACGCGAGCGGCAGGGCCTGCTGCCGCGCGTCTACCTGCCGGTCATCCGCTGGGCGGTCGGCCACCGCAAGACCGTGCTCGCCGGGGCGGTGGCCCTGCTGGCCGCCACGGTCGTGATGGCCGGGGGCCTGAAGACCACCTTCCTCGGCGACTCCGGCGAGGACTCGATCGGGGTCACCCAGACCCTGCCGGCCGGCACCGACCTGGCGACGACCGACGCCGCGGCGAAGAAGGTCGAGGGCGTCCTCGCCTCGGTCGACGGCGTGGAGTCGTACCAGGTGGTGATCGGGTCGTCCGGCGGGTTCTTCGGCTCGCGTACCGCCAACAACGTCTCGTACACCCTCAACCTGGCCGACGGCGCGGACAGCGCGACGGTCAGCGACGCGGTGCGCGACAGGATCGCGGACATCACCGACGCGGGCGAGCTGAAGCTCGGCGGCGGGGGCGGCCCCGGCGGCGGCGGGCCCGGCGGCGACAGCACCATCTCGGTGTCGATCCAGGCCGACGACGACCAGGCCCTGAGCCAGGCCACCCGGCAGGTGCAGGAGGCCCTGACCGGCGTCTCGCAGGTCACCGACGTGGAGAGCGACCTCAGCGAGAGCGCGCCACAGATCAGCATCGTGCCCGACGGCGAGGCCGCAGCCCGCTCCGGGCTGACCACCGGCGCGATCGTCTCGGCGCTGCGGCAGTCCGTCGAGGGGACCACGGTCACCCAGGTCACGCTCGACGGCGCCCCGCGCGACGTGCTCGTGCGGACGGCCGACACCGGGCCGGACAGCCTCGCCAAGGTCAAGGCGCTCGTGCTGCCCGCCGGCACCGGCACGGTACGCCTGGACCAGGTCGCCACCGTCAGCCGCATCGACGGGCCGGTGCAGCGCACCCACGTCGACGGCGAGCGGACGAACACCGTCACCGCGACCCCGGTCGGCGACAACACGGGTGCGGCCAGCAGCGCCGTCACCGACAAGCTCGAGACCCTCACCCTGCCGGCCGGGGCGAGCTACGAGATCGGCGGCGTCACCGCCGACCAGAGCGAGGCGTTCTCGCAGCTCATCCTGGCCATGGTCGCCGCGATCGCCCTGGTGTTCCTGATCCTGGTGGGCGTGTTCCGCAGCATCCGCCAGACGCTGATCCTGCTGGTGTCGATCCCGTTCGCGTTCGTCGGCGCGTTCGCCCTGCTGCTGGTCACCGGCACGCCGCTGGGCGTCGCCGCGCTGATCGGCATCCTGATGCTGATCGGCATCGTCGTCACCAACGCCATCGTGCTGATGGACCTGGTCAACCAGTACCGCGAGCGGGGCATGAGCGTCGCCGAGGCGGTCGTGGAGGGCGCCCAGCGCCGGCTGCGCCCGATCCTGATGACGGCCCTGGCGACCATCTTCGCCCTCCTGCCGATGGCGCTGGGCATCACCGGTGAGGGCGGGTTCATCTCCACCCCGCTGGCCGTCGTCGTCATCGGCGGCCTCGTCACCTCCACCCTGCTCACCCTGGTCCTGATCCCGGTCCTCTACACGATGGTCGAGGGCCGCCGGGAACGCCGCCAGGCCCGCCGGAGCAGCCCCGCGCCGCAGCCCGAGACCGTGGCCGAGGAACCGGTCCCGGTCGCCTGACGAGCCTGGCGACCGCCCCCGGCCGACACTCGGATCGCGCGTGCCGGCCGGGGGCGGTCGGCCGGGCAGTCCCACGTCGGTCGGCCGGGGGACCGGTGCCGGTCCTCGGCCGGCCGCGAGCCGCCGCCGTCGGTAAGCTCCCCATGATGAGGCGGGCGGCACGGTGACCGTGGCCCCGGTCGTCACCGTCGGCGCGGGTCCCACCGGGCTCACCGCCGCGACGCTGCTCGCCCAGCACGGCGTGGAGTGCCTGGTGCTCGACCGGTGGGCGGAGATCTATCCGCTGCCCCGCGCGGTCGCCCTCGACGACGAGGTGCACCGCATCCTCGCCCGCCTGGGCCTGCGGGAGGAGTTCGCGGCCATCTCCAGGCCACACCGGGGCCTGCGCCTGGTCGACCGGAGCCTGCGGGTGCTGGCCGAGTTCCCCCGCGACGTGACACCGGGCCGGCACGGCTACCCGCAGGGGAGCCTGTTCGACCAGCCGGAGCTGGAGGCGATCCTGCGCGCCAACCTCGACCGGCACGGCAGCGCCACCCTGCGCGGCGACACCGAGGTCACCGCGCTGGTCGACCTCGGCCACTGGGAGGGCGTGCACCAGCACCGGCGGTGTCTTCGGTGCCGGTGTCGGTGTCGAGGGGCGGGAAGCCCGGGTGCCTCACCCTGGCAAGGTGTGGCTGACGCCTGCGGCCTGCCGAATACTTCCTGTCGTGGACGCGAAACGACAGCTCGGGGAGTTCCTCCAGGCCCGCCGCTCACAGTTGCGGCCGGAGGACGTCGACCTGACCACCTACGGCGGCCGGCGCCGGGTGAGCGGTCTGCGCCGGGAGGAACTGGCCCTGCTCGCCGGGGTCAGCCCGTCCTACTACGCGCGGCTGGAGCAGGGGCAGTCGTCTAACGCGTCGGCGGAGGTCCTGGACGCGATCGCCACGGCGTTGCGCCTCGACGACGCCGAGCGGCGGCATCTGCACGTCCTGGCCGGCGGCGCTGTCCGCCGCCGGGCCACCGGACGGCGGTCGGCGCCGGAGACGGTCAGCGCGGCGGTGCGCCAGCTCATGGCGGCGCTGGGCGAGGTGCCCGCGATGGTCCTGGGACGGCGCGGCGACGTCCTCGCCTGGAACCGCACCGGGAACGCGCTGTTCGCCGGTCACGTCGACTTCGCCGCCCCGCAGCGCGCGGAGAGCCGTCCCAACATGCCCCTCCTGGTCTTCCTCGACCCGCACGTCCGCGAGCTGTACGCGGACTGGCCGGCGAAGGCCCGCGCCGTGGTGGGCACGCTGCGGCTGGCCGCCGGCGAACATCCCGACGACGCGGCGCTGGCGACGCTGATCGGGCAGCTGTCGCTGGGCAGCCCCCAGTTCGCCGCCCTGTGGGCCGACCACCGGGTGAAATCCGGTGCCGAGCCGGTGTACGAGATGCGGCATCCGCTGGTGGGCGCCATCAGCGTCACCCAGCAGAGCCTGCGCACCGAGCGTGGCCAGCAGGTCGTGCTGGCCACCACCGAGGTCGGCTCGCCGTCACACGCGGCCATGATGCTGCTCACGCACAGCACCGCCACCGCCCGGGTGACCGCCGCGAGCTGACCACCGGCTCCGAGAAGAACCCGCCCCAGAAGTACGCGCCGTGCGCGGCGCGGCGATCCCGCGTGCCCGAAACCGGGTCCGCGGCCGAACGAAGACAGGACAGAGATGCGCAGAAGGAACTTCGCCGCCGTGGCCGCGGGACTCGCCGCCGCGACGCTACTGACCACCGGCACCGGACCGGCCGCCCTCGCCGGGCCGCCCGCCTCCGCCCGGATCTTCCGGCACTTCGACTTCGCGCAGGGTCAGCTGCCGGAGAACATCGCCCTCGCGCCGGACGGCACCGCGTACGTCACGTTCGCCGCTGCCCGTCAGGTCGCCTCGATCGACCGGGACGGCACCGTCCGGGTCCTGGCCACGCTGGCGGCCCCCGCCGACGGCGGTATCCACACGCCCGCCCTCGGTTTCGCCCTGACCACGGGCATCGTGCGGCAGCCGGACGGCACGATCTACTTCCTGTACGCCAGCGGCGACGCGGCGACGACGGGCCTGTACCGGCTGCCGCGTGGCGGCGTCCCGTGCCGTGTCGCCGCGCTGCCCGCTGCCGGCCTGCCCAACGGCTTGGCCCTCGACGAGCGCACCGGGACGTTCTACGTCACCGACTCGGTGCTCGGCACCATCTCGGCGGTGCAGCCGGGCGGGCGTGCCGTCGTGTGGTCGTCGGCGCCGGAGCTGGCCGCGACGGGGTTCCTCGGCGTCAACGGGATCAAGGCCCGCGACGGCGCGGTCTGGGCCGGCAACCACGACCGGGGCACCTTGCTGAGGATCCCGGTACGCCACGGCGAGCCCGGGCCGGTCGAGGTGCGGGCGAGCGGCCTGAGCAGCATCGACGACTTCGCCTTCGCCGGGAGCGACGTGATCGCCGCCCTCGTCGGTGCCAACCGGGTGGTCCGGGTCGACGCCGCCGGCCGGTCGACGACCCTGCTGACCGCCGCCGACGGCCTGCAGAACCCGACCGCGGTCGCCGTGCGCGCGAACACCGCGTACGTCACCAGCGCCGCCTACCTGACGGCCGCCGACCCGAACCTGATCGTCGCCACCCTGCCGCGCCGCTGACCGTTCCCCTCCGGCGGGCGGGCGTCGACGAGAACGCCGTCGAGGGCGGCATCGCGGGTGCTCAGCCGGCGAAGGGATGGGCCGGGAAGCCCGGCACCTCGGGGCGGAACCGGAACAGCGCGCCCGCCGGGGAGCGGTCGTCGGCCGGCAGGCCCAGGCGGGACGACGTGACGTAGAGGTCCGCGTGGTCGGGACCGCCGAACGCGCACGACGTGGGGCGCCGGACCGGCAGCTCCACGACGGCGGTGCGGCGGCCGTCCGGCGCGTACCGGTGGACGGCGCCCCCGTCCCACAGCGCCACCCAGGCCCCGCCCTCGCTGTCGAGGCAGAGCCCGTCGGGGGTGCCCACCGCCGGCGGCACGTCCACCGCCGGCCGCCGGTCGCGCAGTTCCCCGGTCGCCAGGTCGAAGGCGAAGACGTCCAACCGTTGGGTGGCCGAGTCGACGTACCAGGCGGCGTCGCCCTCCCGGGTCCAGGCCAGCCCGTTGGAGACGGTGAGCCCGGTGAGCACCGTCTCGACCGCGCCGTCGGCGTCGAGCCGGTGCAACGCGGCCCGCCCCGGTGCCGCGTCGTACGCCATCGAGCCGCAGTAGAAGCGCCCGAGGGGGTCGCAGGCCCCGTCGTTCATCCGGATCGACGGGTCCGGCCAGACCTCGGGCAACAGCTCCACCGAGTCGTCCCCCAACAGCGCGAAGCCCCGCTCGACGGCGACGACCAGCCCACCGGCGGATCGCGGGCGCAGGGCCGCGACCACCGGGGCGACGTGCCGGCGGGCGACGACCCCGGTGGCCGGGTCCAGCGCCAGGATGTCCCCGGCCAGCATGTCGACCCACCGCAGCCGCTGGTCGGCCGGGCACCACACCGGCCCTTCCCCGTGCCCGGCGAGGGGCGGGGTGACCTGCTCGACGTCGACCATCCGACACTCCTCAGTCGATCCGCGCTCCGGTCACGCCGAGCGGCGGCAGGGGCTGGCCGCCCAGGCCCGGGCGGTGGCGTGCCGGCGTCGGGATCGCCCCGGGTCAGTCCAGGTCGCGATAGTAGTAGAACATCGGCTCGGGTGCCCCGGGCTCGACGTTGGTGAAGCCGTGCGCCTCGTAGAAGCGGCGGGCGTCGACGTCCGCGCCGTCGACGTTGATCTCCAGCGAGCCGGCGCCGCGTTCGCCGGCCAGCCGGCAGGCGGCCTCCAGCAGGGCGTGTCCGTACCGCCGTCCGCGCGTCTCGGGGCGCACGTACAACTCGTCGAGGGTGGCCACCGGGCCGGCGTACCAGAGGCTGGGCCGGAAGGAGAGCACGGCCACCCCGACGGCCGGGTCGCCGCCGAGCAGGACCAGGAAGTGCTCACCGGCGAGGAGCCGCCGCAGCCGGGCGGCGAGCACCCGTGGCCCCGGCGTGGGGGTGTCGAACTCGCGATTGAAGGCGTCCAGCATCTCGGCAACCAGGTCGGCGTCGGACACCGTCGCCGGCCGGACCGGGCGCTCGTGCTCGGGCTCTGTCCCCATCCGGCGTAGCCTTCCGATCGCCGCGGCGGCGAGCAACGCATTATCCCGGCGCGACCGGGCGGCGGGCCGCGGCGCACCAGGGGGCCGGGATTCCGAATGTTTCGGTACCGGCCGCGTGGCCGAGGGGCGGCGGCCGGGCGGCGCACTCCCGCCCGAGTCTGCGGCACCGGTGGTCCCGCTCGCCTGCCTGCGCCGACGTGCTGTCGGCGGCCCGTCGGGCACCCGGCGAGGTTTCCGAAACATTTCCGGAAGTTGTTGACACTGTCGCTGGCCGGTATCGATACTGACCCTCCGATAAGGATGCATGAACTTCGATTATTGGTGGCGTGCCTCAAGGAGGGCCTGTGAACGGCAGCCTGAGACGGCGGAAGAGAATGACGAGAGCCGCCCTGCCGGCGGCGGTGTTGTTGCTGGTGAGCGGCGCGGTGGCGGTCCAGTCCACCGCCCCCGCCGCCGCAGCCGAGACCACGCTGCGGGCCGCGGCGGCCAAGGCGGGGCTGTTCTTCGGCGTCGCCGCCTCACCCAACCGGCTCTACCCGATCGTCGGTCAGGAATTCAACCAACTGACCCCCGAGAACGACATGAAGCCGGACCGGATCGCCACGTCGAGCGGCGGGCTGCAGAACACCGGCGGCGCGGACACCCTGGTCAACCACGCCCAGAGCAACAACATGCTGGTCCGGGGGCACACGCTGGTGTGGCACTCGCAGGCCGGCGCGCTGCAGGGCGCCAGCCAGGCGACGCTGAACACCTTCATCGGCAACGCCATCAACCGCTGGGGCAGCAAGATCGCCTACTGGGACGTCGTCAACGAGGCCCTGGAGGACAACAACACCGGCCGGCGCCGCAACCAGTGGCCGCACACCATGAACCGGGACGCCAACGGCGACGGTGACTACTTCGACGCCGGCGACACCGACGTCATCCGGGACTCGTTCATCCGGGCCAAGCAGGTCGTGCAGGCCGGCGGGTACTCGACCAAGCTCTGCATCAACGACTACGACGTCGAGGGCCTGACGGTCCAGGGTGGTGGCCCGAACCGCAAGGCCAACGCCCTGTACGACATCGTCCGCACCTACCGGCAGTACATCGACTGCGTCGGGTTCCAGTCGCACTTCAACGACAACCCGAACAGCATCATCACCAACGACCTCCAGGCCAACATCCAGCGCTTCGCCGACCTCGGCGTCGAGGTGCACCTCTCCGAGGTGGACATCGACGACGACCTGAGCAACAACGACATCGGCGCGGGCCAGGCGGAGAACTACCGCAAGGTCGTGCGGGCCTGCCTGAACGTCTCCAAGTGCACCGGCATCACCGTCTGGGGCATCTCCGACAGCGAGTCGTGGCGCTCCTCCGAGCGGGGCCTGCTGTTCACCGGCGGCAACGGCAGCTACCAGAAGAAGGCCGCCTACCACGCGGTCCTCGACGAGCTGAACAAGGGACGCACCACCACCCCGCCGACGACCACGCCGCCCCCCACGACGCCGCCGCCGACGACGCCCCCGCCGACCACCCCGCCGCCGACCACGCCCCCGCCCACCACGCCGCCGCCGACCACCCCGCCGCCGGCCACCGGCTGCTCGGCCACGGTCTCGCTGAACTCCTGGACCGGGGGCTTCGTCGCCACCGTGCGGGTCACCGCCGGCACCTCGCCGATCAGGGGGTGGACCGTCGCGCTCACCCTGCCGGCCGGGACGGCGGTCACCAACGCCTGGAGCGCCACCGCCAGCGGCTCCAGCGGCACCGTGCAGTTCAGCAACGTCAGCTACAACGGCGCGGTGAACGCCGGCCAGTACACCGAGTTCGGCTTCCAGGGCACCGGGAGCGCCACCGGCCTGACCCCGGTGTGCACCGCCTCCTGAGCACCACCCGTCCCGGGCGGGCGCACCGCGTCCACCCGGGACGGACGACACGATGATCCGGCCACCGGCCGGCCACGGGAACTCACCCGGGGCCGGCCGGTGGACGTTGGGCGGGCCGGGGGCCACGGGCGCCCCGCCGGCCGAGCGCGGCGGCGGCGACGAGCACGGTCACCACGAGCGCGCCGAGGAGGGTGAGGCCGGCCACGCGTACCGCCCGGGACGGGCCGGGGCGGACGGGCACGGCGACCGGGCCGGCGGCGACCGGCACCGGCGGGCCGGCCTGGCGGGGGTCGAGGGCGGCGACAGCGGCGTACGCGTCGAGGACGCCGGCCCCGCCTGGGCCCTCGCGCCCGCCGCCCGGCGCGGGCAGCGCGGTCCGTTCGAGGCGGGCGCGGACCTCGGCCTGGGACAGGCCGGGATGGTAGGAGCGGACCAGGGCGGCCACCCCGGCCACGTAGGCCGCCGCCACGGCCGCCCCGCCGACGGTGTAGTGGCCAGAGCCGCGCGGGGCGATCCCGAGGCCGGCGCCCGGGGCGGCGAGGTCGACACCGGCGTCGGCCCCCACCGGGCCGGGGACCCCGTCGACGCCGACCGCGTTCACCGCCAACACCGTCGGATACCCGGCGGGATAGCCGACCGGAGGGTCCGCGCCGTCGCCCCGCCCCTGGCCGTTGACGGCGGCGACGACCAGGGCGTCCCGGTCGGCGGCGGCCTGCACGGCGCGGGCCAGCTCGCCGCTGTCGGTGGTGACCCCGGTGGCGACGAGGATCACGTCCGCCCCGGCGGCGGTGGCGAGCCGGATGCCGGCGGCGAGGCGGGCGGGGCTGATCCGACGGTTCGCGTCGGTGACCCGGACCGGCAGGATCTCGGCGTCCGGGGCGAGGCCGGTGGGGCCGGCGTCGCCCGTCGGACGGGCCGCGACGATGCCGGCCAACGCCGTACCCCGGCCGGCGCAGTCGCTGTCCGCCCGGCCGCCGGTGACGTCGGCACCCGCGCGCACCGAGCCGGCCAGGGCGGGCGCGGCGGCGCTCACGCCGGTGTCCACGACGGCGACCACCACCCCCGCGCCCCGGGTCAGCGGCCAGGCGGCCTGCGGGGCGAGGCGGCGCAGCGCCCACGGGGTCTCCCGCGCCGTCACCGGGGACGGCCCGACGCAGGTGCCCGTCGCGTGGGGCAGCGGCGGCGGCTGGTCGGCCTCGGCGGCCCGGGCCGGCGGGGCGGCGAGAACCGCGACGGCGATCAGCGTCCCGACGGCACCCGCGCGGGCCCGGCGGGCCGGAGCGCTCACGGCAGCGGCGCCGGTTCCGGCGTCGCCCCGGGTCGGGCGGGCGTGGCGGGGTCCGGCGTCTGCCGGGCGAATCGACGGGCCCGCCAGGCGAGCGCCCCCACCGCGGCCAGCAGGAGGAGACCGAGGCCGGTGAGCGCCAGCGGGTGGGGGCCGCCAGCCCCGGCGGGAGCCGGTGCTGCCGACCCGGCCGGGTCCGGGCCGACCGCCGCCATCGGGTCGATCATGCCCCAGCCGTTCTCGGGGCTCGGGCTCGACCGGCCCCCCGGGTCGGCGGTGGCCTTGATCCGGCTGGCCACCTGGGCGGCATCCGACTCGGGCAGCGCGGCGCGCACCAGGGCGACGGTGCCGGCGACGTAGGCGACGGCGTACTCGGTGCCGCTGCGCGGACGCGTCCCGGTGGCACCGACGCCGAGCGTCGGCACGTCGAGGCCGGGCGCGGTGACGTCGACCCCGCCGGCCGGGTACGCCGCGACGGGCCGCAGGTCGGGGCCGACCCCGCCGACCCGGAGCAGCCCGTCCTGCGCCTGCGCGGCGGTGCCGTCGGCGGTGGCGGCGGGGGCGACCACCACCACGTCGTGCGCCACGGCGGAGCGCACGGCCCGCGCCACGGCGGGATCGGTGAGCTTCGCGTGCCCGCCCAGGGCGATGACGCGCGCGCCGGCCGAGACGGCGACCTCGATACCGAGGGCGGTCCGTTCCGGTTCGGGGTCGACGGTGGCGGAGACGATCCGGACCGGCAGGATGCGCGCCCCGGGGGCGACGCCCACCACCGGCCGGCCCGGACCGGTGCCGGTGTCCGCCGCGATCACGCTCGCCATCGCGGTGCCGGTGCCCAGGCAGTCGGTGTCGGCGCGGGCCTTGCCGGTGGTGAGGTCGGCACCGGGGGCGACCCGGCCGGCCAGGGCGGGCAGGCCGCCGTCGACACCGGAGTCCACCACCGCCACCAGCGTCCCGGCCCCCCTGCTGCGCGGCCAGGCCCGCGAGGGGGAGAGCGCCGCGTCGGCCCAGTCGGACCCGGTGCCGGCGGAGGCGGCGACGACGCAGGTCGAGGCACCCGCCGTGGACCGGGCCGGCGAGCCGTTCGGGGCACCCGCCGGCAGCAGGCCGTAGCGGACCCCGTCGCCGACGGCGTCCCAGGGCAGCACCAGGACCCAGCCCGCGGCCAGCCGCTGCCCGACGGCGGTGAGGGTCCGGCCGTCCGGCTGCCGACGTCCCTCGTTGAGCCGGTAGATCTCGTCGGCCCGGTCGGGATCGGCCAGGAACCGGGTGGCGAGGCCGGTCAGGTCCTCCGCCGTGCCCCGGGGCCCGGCGGTCACCGCGTAGTACTTCACGTACGCCGGGGGCGGTGCCGCCGCGACCGGGGTGACGGGGGCGACGACCAGTGCGCCGGCCGCCACGAGACAGCCCAGCGCGCGCGCCCACGAGAACCCTGCCCAGGACACCAGCACCCGGATCATCCACCGCCTCCTCACCGCGGACGGGCGCCGGCCGGCGGGGCGCCTCGGGCCGACAACGGTCCGCCGCCGGTCACGGTTCACCGCCGGCGGCGAAAAGTTCGCCGACGGGCCCGCCGCCGGGGCGGCCGGGGGAGCCGTCGACCTCGCCGGCGGCGGCGTCGCGGGTCGTCACCGACCAGCGGGCCCGCAGCGCCCGGCCGACGACGACCGGCACCAGGCGGTGCCCGGTCAGGGCGGCGACCTGGCGGGCGAAGGCCAGCTCGGGGCCGGACAGGCCGCCGCTGAGCACCACCCCGACCCCCTCGGGCAGGCCCGCCTCGTCGGTGGGGAAGTCCGGCCGGTGTACGCAACCGTCGGGCAGGTCGGCGCCGAACAGGTCGCCGACGACGGTGACCGTGTGCCCGGCGGCGTGCACCTGCTCGGCCAGCTCCCGGGCATGCCGGCTGACGGCGCCGGGCGGGCCGGTCACGGTGAACACGTCCGGGACGCCGGCCAGGTCGACCCAGAGCGCCCAGCCCTGCCGGTCGCCCAGCCGCACCGGGAGTCGCATCGCCGGCCGGGTGCGCTCCGGGGCGTACCAGGCGTAGCGGGTCTGCCCGGCGCCCGGGGCCGCGCCGCTGACCCGGACCGTCAGGGTGCCGGCGGCCGAGGTCACCTCGGTGCGCAGGTCGCCGTCCGTGGCCGGCGGGGGTTCCGTCGTGGTGGGTCGGGGCGCCGCCGGTAGCTGGGCCAGGTCGGTGACCTCCGCCGTGGGCGGCTCGGCCGTGTCGGCGTCGTCCGCCGTGGGCGGCTCGGCCGCGTCGGCGTCGTCCGCCGCCGGGGCCGCGGTGAGCGCGAGCCGGGGCGGGCGGGCGGTCAGGGCGTCGGGGCGGCGGACCCGTCGGCGTGCCCGGGTGGCCCGGCGTGCCCGGGTGGCGAGGAGCAGGGCCGCGAAGAGCAGGGCGACGGCGGCGATTCCGGTGCCCCCGGCGAGGCGGCCAGGCCGGCGCGGCGGGGCCGGGTCCGGTCGTGCCGGGGTGGCCGTGGCGGCGACGGTCGGGACCGCGCCGGTGCGCACGCCCGGCCCCCGGGCGTCGGCCGGCAGCTCCAACACCCAGCCGGGACGCAGCTCGGCGGGGTCGGTCAGGCGTCCGCCGTCGGGCTGGGGCCGGTCCCGGTTCAGGTCGAAGATCTCCCGGTACCGGTCGCCGCTGCCGAGGGTGCGCGCCGCGATCTGGTAGAGGTACTCCCGCTGACCGGCCACCGGTGGGCCCACCACGTAGTACCTCCCGCTCGCCGCCGCGCCGGGAGACGGCGCGGCCCCGGCCGGGGCGGGTGGCGGCACGAGCGCGGCCAGGAGCGCCACCGCCGCGACGAGGGCGCCGCGCCGCAGGGGGCGCCGGTCGGCACCGCGCCGGGTGGCTGGGTCCTCCGGTGGCCGGCTGCCGCCGGCAGCGGTCGGGAAAAGCACGCGCACCTTCCTCCATCCGGGCCGAGCGGAGCCCGTCGTGGGCCTGCGGGCCTACAACGGCGGCGGCCGGCGATCCGTTCAGCGCGGCCCGCCGCGAACCGCCTGCCGGTTTGCCGAATCGCAATCGGGGCGGCATCGGGCGTCCCGGTTGGACGCCGTAGCCTGGGCGGGATCGCGATCATCGCCTGGGAGGTAGCGCTGTCCCGCCCGCTTCCGGTGACGAGGCGCCGGCGGGCCCGGCGGGCCCGTCTCCTGCCCGGCCTCCTGCTGTGCTGTCTCGGCGTCGTCGCACCGACCGTGGTCGTGGCGGCGCCGGCGGCGGCCACGCCCGCGCCCGCGTCCAGCGCCGGCAGCGCCGCGCCGAGCGCGCCGGCCCCGCCGGGCCGCGACGTCGCACCCGGCGGGTTCGTGAAGTACGTGGTGGTCCGCGCCGAGCAGGGGCGGGTCGACCACCTCTGGGAGATCGCGCTGCGGGTCCTCGGCGACGCCCAGCGCTACCTGGAGATCTTCGCCCTGAACAAGGGGCGGGTCCAACCGGACGGCATCCCCGTCACCGACCCCGGCGTGCTGCGCCCGGGGTGGATCCTGGTGCTGCCGTGGGACGCCGTCGGCGCCGAGGTGGGTTACGGTCCGCTGCCGGCGTTCACCCCGGCGAGCCCGACGCCGTCGAAGGGGTCCCGCCCGACCGCCGCGCCGAACAGCGAGGTGGTCTGCACGGTGGCGTCGAAGCGGCGGGTCACCGGGGTGCCGTGGGCGCAGCTGCGGTTGACCCCGGAGGTCGCGTGGACGCGCGGCAAGGGGGCGGGGGTCTCGGTCGCGGTCATCGACTCCGGTGTGGACGGCACGCTGCCGGCACTGGGTGGCCGGGTGCGCCCCGGTGCGGACGCCGCCGCCGGCACCGGCGAGGGCTCGCGGGGGGACCGGGACTGCACGGGACACGGCACCGCGATGGCCGGCATCGTCGCCGCCGCCGCGCAACGGGGCACCGACTTCGTCGGCGTCGCCCCGGAGGCCACCATCGTGCCGGTGAAGATCGGGGTGAGCGGCGGGGTGGCGGACTCGGCGGACCTGGTGACCGCGCTGCGGGTGGTGACGGCGCAGCGGGCCGGGGTCGCCATGGTCGGCGCGTCGGTGGACACGACCGACAAGCGGGTGGTGGCGGCCCTGCGTGCGGCGGTCGACCGGGGAACCACCGTGGTGGTGGCCGCCCCGGCGGCGACGGCGGCGAAGGGCGCGGCCCTGCCCGAGGGGGTGCTGCGGGTCGGCGCGGTGGGCCCCGACGACCGGCTGACCGAGGTGTACCGGCCGGGCGAGGTCGACGTGGTGGCGCCCGGCGTGGACGTGGTGAGCCTCGGGATCGGCTCGGGCGAGGTGGAGGGCAGCGGCACCGACTACGCCGTCCCGTTCGTCGCCGGGCTGGTGGCGCTGGTGCGCTCCAGCGAGCCACGGCTCGGCGCGGCCGAGGCGGCGGCCCGGGTCACGGCCACGGCCGACGGGGCGGCGGCGGGTGTCCGCAGCCAGCGCGACCGGGAGTACGGCTGGGGCATGATCAACCCCGCGGCGGCGGTGAACGCCAAGCCGGCCGGCGTCACCGCCACCGTCGAGCGGCGGAGCCCGGCCGGCGCGATCGCCGCGCTGGTGGCGATCCTCGCGCTCGCCGCCCTCGCCGTCGGCCTGCGCCTGCGCCGCCGCCCCTGACCGCCGCCGCATCCGGCCGCACCCCGCCGTCCCTGACCGCCGCTGCCCCGGCCCCGTTGCGCGCCGCGCGGGTGCCGCGCCCAGTGGTCAGGGCGCGGGATCGACGTACGCGGTCTGGATCATCCGGTGCCCGCGCCGGGTCAGCACCATGGCCCGGCCGGGCGGCAGGTGCCGACCCTTCACCCCGCCGAGCAGCGGCCCCTCCGTCGGCGGGCAGGACAGGGCGAGGTCCGGGCTGTTGGCCTCCTGGAGTCGGCGCAGCAGCGGATCCATCGACATCCGCATGAGGTTCGCGGTGCCCCGCACCACCACCATGTGCAGGCCGATGTCGGTGCCGTGCGGCACGTACGGGATCAGCGGTTGCAGCGGGTTGTCCTGCCCGGCGAGCATCTCGAAGTCGTCGACCAGCACGAACAGCCGGGGTCCGGTCCACCAGTCGCGGCGGCGCAGCTGCTCGGGGCTGATCTCCTTGCCAGGCAGGCGTCCCTTGAGACCGGCCACCGCGTCGGCGATGGTCTCCCGGGTGGCGTCGGCCGAGACCGAGTAGCCGAGGCGGTAGTCGTCCGGGATCGTGTCGAACAGCTGCCGCCGGTAGTCGACGACGAGGAGCCGCGCCTCGGCCGGGGTGAACCGGCCGACGATCATCCGGGCCAGGTGCCGCAGCAGGTTGGTCTTGCCGCTCTGGCTGTCGCCGAGCCCCGTCAGGTGCGGCAGCTCCGCGAAGTCGTGCCAGTACGGCTGCAGGTCGGTCTCGTCCAGGCCGAGCGGCACCCACAGGTCGCCCTCGGCGGGCGGGAGGTCGGCGGCGGGCAGCACCGCCGGCAGGGTCCGCACGGGCGGCGCCTGCGGCCCGGGCCAGAACTCGGCGACCGTGGCGGCCAGCTCCCGCGCCCCCTCGGCCGAGCTCGCCGGGTCCGGGTTGCCGTCGATACGCGGCAACGCCCCGAGGAAGTGCAGCTTCTCCGGCGTGAGCCCGTGGCCCGGGGCGCGCGGCACGGTGGCGGCCAACCGCAGGTCGATGGCGGAGTCGACGGCGTCGCCGAGGCGCAGCTCCAGTTTGATGCCGAGCTGGTCGCGCATGCTGTGGTGCACCTCCGACCAACGGGCCGCGCTGACGATCAGGTGCACCCCGAAGTTGAGGCCCCGGGCCGCGATCTCGCGCAGCGAGACCTCCAGCGGCTCGAACTCCTGCCGCAGCGTGAACCAGCCGTCGACCACCAGGAACACGTCGCCGTACGGGTCGTCGGCGATCTTGCCCTCGGCCCGCAGCCGCCGGTAGGTCTGGATGCTGTCGATGCCCTGCTCGGCGAAGCGCCGCTCCCGTCGGGTGATGAGGCCGGTGACCTCGGTGACAGTCCGGCCGACCCGGTCGGTGTCGAGCCGGCCGGCGACGCTGCCCACGTGGGGCAGCCCGGCGACGGTGCCCAGGGTGCCGCCGCCGAAGTCCAGGCAGTAGAACTGCACGTCGGTGGGGCGGTGGGTCAGCGCGAGCGCGCAGACCAGCGTCCGGATCAGGGTGCTCTTGCCGCTGCGCGTGCCGCCGGCGACGCCGATGTGTCCGCCCACCCCGGACAGGTCCACGGTGAGCAGGTCGCGCAGCTGCTCGTAGGGCTTGTCGATGAAGCCGAGCGGGACGACCAGCCGGCCGTTGCCGGGCCAGTCCGTGGCGGCCAGCCCGAGGTCGGGGTCGGGCGCGAGGGCCGGCAGGAGACTGTCGAGGGTGGGGGAGTCGGCCAGCGGCGGCAGCCAGACCTGGTGGGCCGGCGGCCCGGAGTCGACGAGCTGGTCGGTGACGATCGAGAAGACGGCCCGCGCGGCGGGCGTCTCCGGCTCGTCCTGCGGCGGGGCCGGTTCGTCCTGCGGCGTCTCCGGCTCGTCCGGGGGCGGTGCCGGCGTCTCGACCGGCACGAGCTCCAGCCCGTAGGGCACCACCTGCCGCTGGACCACCTCCTGCCGGGCCCGGCTGCGGCGCGGGCGGTACTCCCCGGAGACGTAGGCGGCCTTGAACCTGATCAGGGTGGAGACGTCCATCCGCAGGTACCCGTTGCCCGGTGCGGCCGGCAGCTCGTACGCGTCGGGCACCCCGATCACCGACCGCGACTCCATCGCCGAGAAGGTCCGCAACCCGATCCGGTACGACAGGTGCGACTCCAACTGCCCGATCCGGCCGTCGTCGACGCGCTGGCTGGCCAGCAGCAGGTGCACCGCGAGCGACCGGCCGAGCCGTCCGATCATGACGAACAGGTCGATGAAGTCGCGGTGCGCGGCGAGCAGCTCGGAGAACTCGTCGACGACCACGAAGAGGGTGGGCAGCGGGTCGAGCGGCGCGCCGCCGGCGCGGGCCTTCTCGTAGTCGAGCACCGAGCTGTAGCCGCCGGCCGCCCGCAGCAGTTCCTGGCGGCGCACCAGTTCGCCGTGCAGGGCGTCGCGCATCCGGCCGACCAGCGACGCCTCGTCGGCCAGGTTGGTGATGACCGCGGAGGTGTGCGGCAACCGGTCCAGGCCGAGGAACGTGGCCCCGCCCTTGAAGTCGACCAGCACGAGGTTGAGCGTCTCCGAGGAGTGCGTGACGGCCAGCGCCAGGACCAGGGTGCGCAGCAGCTCGCTCTTGCCCGAGCCGGTCGCGCCGATCAGCATGCCGTGCGGCCCCATCCCGCCCAGCGCGGACTCCTTGATGTCCAGCTCCACCGGGGCGCCCGTGGCGTCGACCCCGATCGGCACCCGCAGCCGCGCGTCGGGGGCGCGCCGCCCGCGCAGCGCGGCCAGGTCCAGCCGTTCCAGGTCGGGGATGCCCAGCAGCGTGCCGAGGTCGAAGTCGGCCTTCATCGGCTCGGGGGCGAGCTCGGTGCTGACCGCCAGCCGGTAGGGCGACAGGAGCCGGGCGACCGTCCGGGCCCGCGCCGGGCCGAGCAGGTCGGGGGCGGCGAGCACCTGCCGGGTCTCCTGGCCGACCCGGTCCCGGCCGAGCATGGTCAGCGCGTCGGCGGTGACCTCCAGGTTGAGGATCCCCTTCCCGGTGGCGACCGGCGGGTCGTCCAGGTCGACGAAGACGGCGTTGCGGTAGCCGCCGGCGGTGAGCCGGTGCCCGGCCGGCACCCGGCCGCCGTCGCGGACCACCACCACGTACGGCTCGTCCCGGTCGGCGGTGGCCCCCGCCTCGTACCGGGGGCGGCCGGTGAACTCCGCGCCGAGGAGCCGTTCGAGCCGCTCGATCCCGTCGGCGGCGAGCCGCAGACCGCCCGCGGCGTCCTGCTCGGCGGGATGCTGGGCGTGCGGCAGCCACTTGGCCCACTCCCACGCCGCGAGCCCGTCCGGCCCGACGCAGAACGCCACCCGGACCTCCTCGGGCGCGTGCAGCGTGCCGAGCTGGGCGAGCAGCGACCGCAGCAGGGCCCGGGCCAGCGGCCGCTCGCCGGTGACCCGGATCTCGGCGAAGCCCGGCAGGAACAGCGCCACCGGCTGGTCCGGCAGGGTGCTGTACGCCCTGATGAACCGGCGCAGCGCCTTGGCGGCCACCGGTTCGAGGTCCTCGACGGGCTTGGTCTGCATCGGGGCGATCCGCACCGCCAGCCGCTGCTCGCCGGTGCCGACGCGGATCTCCAGGAAGTCCGGGTGGGTGGGGCGGCGCTCCCAGCGTCGGGTGGTCATCGCCAGCGACCACAGCGACGCCGGGTCGGGGTGCCGCCAGAGGCTGGACGCGCGCTGCTCGACCGCGAACCGGCGGACCCGCCGTCGGTGCTGGGCGAGGTAGCGCAGGTAGTCGCGGCGGTCGCCGCCGTGCCGCTGCTTGCGTTCCCCGCTGCTGGCGATGACCGAGCCGATCATCACCCCGCCCATGGCCACCGCCATCATGCCGGCCATCACCCAGGTCAGCGGGCCGCGCGACGGGCCCATGAACATCAGCATCATCACGCCGGTCATGAGCGCCATCGGCAGCACCATCATGGCCTGCCGGGCACCGTTCTGCTGCGGCTCGCTCAGCTCCGGCGGCTCCTGGAGGGTCAACTCGCCGGTGGGCATCTCCGGCCCGCCGCGCCGCGCCGGTCGCCGGAACAGCACCGTCCCCATACCCGTCCCCCTCCACATGCGGCATCGGTCCGCCCCCCACAACGGACCCGGGCCGCTTTCGGGTCGATCGCTTTTTCGCCCGCCAGGGCGGGCGGCCCGCCGGGGAGGCGGCCGGCGGCGGCGCGGGCCGGGCCGGTCGTCGGCCGGAAAGAAAATCCGGGTCGCCGTTGAACCGTCCGCCGACGGCTCCGTTGAAGGGGCCATGACTGGCACCGTGACCGAGCAGATGTGCCGGCTGGTCGTGCGTGGACCCAGCCGGCAGATCGAGGTGGCCGTCCCGGCCGGGGTCGTCGTCGCCGACCTGCTGCCGGCGCTGCTGCACCACCTCGGCGACGGGCTGGCCGACACCGGCCTCGGCCACGGCGGCTGGGTCCTGCAGCGGGCCGGCGCGGCCCCGCTCGACGAGGAGAGCAGCGTCGCCGCGCTCGACCTGCACGACGGCGACCTGGTCTACCTGCGTCCCCGCGCCGACCAGCTGCCCGAGGTCGACTTCGACGACCTCGTCGACGGGATGGCGACCGGGGTGCGGGACCGGCCCGGCCGGTGGCGCCCCGAGCTGAACCGGCCGGTGGCGCTGGCCGTGGCCGGTCCGCTGCTCGCGGTCGGCCTGCTGGCCCTGCTCATGCCCGGCCCGGTCCCGCTGCGGGCGGCGGCGGCACTGACCGTGGCGGTGCTGGCGCTGGCCGCCGGGGCGGCCCTGGTCCGGGCCGGCGGCGAGCGGGGCTTCGGGGTGCTGCTCGCGGTCGCCGCGACCGGCTACGCCGCGGCGGCCGGGCTCGTGCTGCCCGGGGACGCCGGCGCGGCCTGGCCGCTGGCCGTGCCGCAGGTGCTGGGCGGCACCGCCACCGCGGCGGCCGTCGCCGTCCTCGCCGCCGGGCTGCTCGGGGCGGCCACCCCGGTCTTCGTCGCCCTGGCCACCGCCCTGCTGCTGGGCGTGCTCGGCGGGGCCGCCGCCACCGCCGGCGGGCTCACCGGGGCGCAGGCCGGCGCGGTGGTGGCGGTGGCGGCGACCGCCCTGGTGCTGACCGTGCCGCTGCTCGCGTTCCGCCTCGCCGGGCTGCGCCTGGCCCCGTTGCCGACCCGGCCCGAGCACCTCCAGGAGGACATCGCCCCCGAGCCCGCCGGCCCGCTGATGGACCGGGCACGGGCCGTCGACCGGCTGATGACCGCCCTGTACGCCGGTGCGGCCGCCGCGACCGCCGTGGCGCTGCTGGTGGTGGCGCACCGGGCGGGCTGGGCCGAGCTGACCCTGGTGGCGCTGGTCGCGCTGGTCTGGTCGCTGAACGCCCGGCCGATGACCAGCGCCTGGCACCGGCTGGCGCAGGGCGTACCGGCGCTGGTGGGGCTGACCGCGGCGGCCGTCGACACGCTGGCCGGCCTCGGGCCGGTGGGCCGGATCGCGGCGCTCGGCGCGCTGCCGGTGGCCGTGCCGGCCCTGCTGATGGCCGCGCGGAGCCTGAGCGAGCGGCGGGTGACGCCGTACTGGGGGCGGGTCGGCGATCTCACGTTGACCGCGGCGGCCGTGGCCCTGCTGCCGATCCTGCTCGCCGTCCTCGGCGGGTACGGCTTCTTCCGGGCGATCGGGGGCTGACGCCGTGCAGTCCCGACGCGACCAGGTGCAGGCCCAGTCCCACCTGCTCGGCCGGCTCAGCGCCGCGCTGGTGGCCGGCGAGCCGGACGGTCTGGAGACGCCGCACCGGCGCACCACCGTCGGCCTGCTCGCCGGGATCCTGGTCGCCGCGCTGGTCGCCGGGGGCTTCACCCTGTACGGCTTCTTCGCCCCCGGCGGGGCCACCGCGTGGCGGCGGGCCGGGGCGCTGGTGGTGGAGAAGGAGACCGGGTCGCGCTACCTCTTTCTCGACGGGCGGCTGCGCCCGGTGCTCAACTACGCCTCGGCGCGGCTGCTGCTCGGCGAGGACCTCGCCGTCGTCACCGTGTCGGCGAAGTCGCTGCGCGGGGTGGCGCACGGGCAGCCCGTCGGCATCGTGGGCGCCCCCGACGTGCTGCCGGCCGGCGGGCTGGCCGGTGCCCACTGGACCGCCTGCGCGCCCGCCGCCACGGACCTGGCCGGCACCGAGACGACCGCGCTCACCCTGGCCGTCGCGGCGACGGCGGACGGGACGGCGCTGCCGGCCGACCGGGCGGTGCTGGCCCGGCCGGCGGGCGACCCGGCCGCCGGCCACCTGATCTGGAACGGCCGCCGGTTCCGCCTCACCGCGCCGTGGCTGCCGGCCGTGCTCGGCCACGACGGGCCGGCGGTCACCGTGCCGGCGGCCTGGCTGGACCTGCTGCCGGCCGGGCCGGACCTGGGGCCGGTGGCCGTGCCGGGGCGCGGCGAGGCCGGGCCGGTGGTGGACGGGGAGCCGACCCGCGTCGGCCAGCTCTTCACCGCCCGGACCGCCGAGGGCTCGGAACGCCACTACCTGCTGCGCCGCGACGGGCTGGTCCGGCTCACCCCGCTGGCGTACGCGCTGCTGGCCGCCGACCCGGCCACCGTCGCCGGTTACGACGGCCGGGCGGTGGTCCCGACCCCGCTCAGCCCGGCCGCGCTGGCCCGGCTGCCCGTCGCGGCGCGGCCGCCGCTGGCCGACGAGCTGCCGGAGGTGGCGCCGGCGGCGGCGTCCCGCGGCCCCGGTCTCGCCTGGTGCCTGCGGTTCGGCGCCGACGGCCGCCCCCGGGTCGTCGCGGCCCGGGCGGTGACGGCGTCCGGGATCGTCCGGGGCGGGGTCGGGGTGACCCGGACCGCGCGCACCGCCGACGCGGTGGCGGTCGCCCCCGGGCTCGGCGGGCTGCTGGTCGCCGGCCGCGGCGGGGAGCCCGGCACCGGCTACTACCTGGTGACCGACGCCGGGGTGAAGTACCCCCTCGCCGGCGGTGCGGTGGCGGAGCGGCTGGGCTACCCGCCCGCGAACGCGACCGTCGTCTCGCCGGACCTGATCGACCTGCTGCCGACCGGCCCCGCCCTCGACCCGCGCGGGGTCGTCGGATGAGGCCGGCCCGGCAGGGGAGCCGGCGCCGCGGATCCGCCGCGAGCGCCCGAACCGGAAAGGAACGCACATGCCACTCGGCAACGAAGTCGACGAGCAGACCATCCGCAGCACCATCTCCGCGATGAACCAGACCGACGCGCAGTGCGACGCGGCGCAGCGCGCCGTCGACAACACCGCGAGCTTCCTGGACACCCAGTGGCGCGGGGAGGCGAAGACCGTCTTCACCAACTCCATCCAGCAGTGGCTGGAGGGGCTGAGCAAGGTGAAGCAGGGCCTGCTCGACCTGAACGTCGCGATGACCAGCCACTACCAGACCAGCGCGCAGGTGGAGCAGGACAACGCCCTCTCCGCGAGCTGGACCTGACCACCGACCGACCCATCAGGGAGGGCGACCATGCCGTCGTACGGACTCAACCCCAACGGGCTGCTGGACAGCTCGGCCGAGCTGCAGGGCGTCACCAGCAGCATCCAGAACGCGATCGACGAGCTCAACACCGTCGTGCAGACGTACGTCAGCGCCAACTCCGGTGACACGCGGGAGGCGTTCACCGCGGCGCAGGCCAAGTGGAACACCGGGATCGAGGAGATGCGGCAGGCGCTCGCCGCCGCGTCGTCCCGGCTCGACCAGATCCACGACAACTACCGGCTGGGCGACGCGCGGGGCGCCGCGCTGTTCCAGGGCAACGTCTGACCTTCGATGCGGCGGGCGGCACGGGGCCGCCCGCCCCCCATCTCGCGGAAAGGAGCACCCGATGCCGATCGTCATCGACGAGCCGTACATCAACCAGATCATCGCGAAGCTGAACAGCCTGCGGGACGCGGTCGACACCGCCACCTCCGGGCAGGGCCAGTACGTGTCGCAGACGCTGCGCGACCTGACCGTCTCGGCCGGCACGAACAACTTCGAGCCGGGCAAGACCATCCGCGACCAGGTCAACAAGACCGGCGACACGCTGCTGACCCGGATGACCGGCTACCGGACCACGATGAACAGCCTCGCGGTCGGGCTGACCGAGCTGCTCGCGAACTCGGACTACGTCGAGTCGCTCAACTCGATCACCGCCGAGCGGTTCCTGGAGTTCCTGCCCAGCACGGGTGGCACCGGCACCGGCACCCCCAACACCGGCACCCCCAACCCGACGGCGTGACCCGGTGACCGCGCCGTACCAGGACATGTCCCAGTGGACCTGGGAATCGATGCTCCAGAACGTCCTGGGTGAGGGCAAGGACGGGCCGGACGGCACCAGCGGCACCCTGCTGGACCGCAGGCTGGTGGCTGGTCCGGACGTCCGGTGGCTGCGCCTCGTCGACCAGCTCGACGCGGTGACCGAGTCCTCGGATCCGCCCGACGACTCCGACTACACCAACCGGATCGACTCGCTCGACGGCAACGAGTTCTTCCTCTACCGGATCAGCACGGTCGGCTCGCTGCGGGACGGGAGGCCGCACTACACCACCCGGACCCAGTTCATCCAGGTGAAGATCGTCTTCGGTGAGTCGCAGACCGAGGGGGCGCCTTCCCCGCGCGGCGCCTTCGAGACCTTCTACAAGTCCAGCGAGGGGGCGTTGCAGCGGCTGACCAGCGGCACCAACCCCGTGTTCAGCTGGAAGAGCTTCACCGACGCCGCCAAGATGCTGCACGACGTGGAGAGCAACCTGGTCAGCACCGAACGGGAGCTGAAGACCATCCTGGACCGGGTCGGCGACGACGCGTCCGGGTTCCAGGGCAACGCCTCCGGGGTGTTCATCGGGACGGTGGCGAACCTGCGTCGGGACGTGCACCGGCTCGCCGTCGACATGAACGCCAACAGCGCGGACCGGGCCTGGTCCGACCAGGTCGACGACGTGGTCGACGACATGACCACCTTCCGCAACAAGATCGCCAGCTCGTTCCGGGAGTTCAGCGACCACACGTTCCAGTGGTTCAACGGCTACAACCCGACCACGCTGATCGACTCGCTGAAGAAGATCATCACCGAGGTCAGGACGGGCAACTTCAGTCAGGTCACGGTCACCCTGCCGGACGCGTACGGCAACGGCACGGTCAACACCGGCACCTTCAACCTGATGACCGAGGCCGGCTGGCAGAGCGTCGACAACCTGGTCAAGGGTGCCTGGCTCGGCCAGTTACGTGAGCTCGACGCCACGATGCGTGCCGAGCTGGCGCGGCTGACCACCCGGCTGCGGTCCGTCACCCACCTGGTGAGCGTCATCTCGCCGCCACCGACCCGGGGCAACACCGGCACCACCCCGCCGCCGGGGGGCACCCCCGACATCGGCGGGCCGGACCTGAACGGCGGCGGCGACCTCGGCCTCGGTGGCGGTGGCGACCTCGGTCTGGGCGGCGGTGGCGGTGACCTCGGCCTGGGCGGCGGTGGCGATCTCGGGCTCGGTGGCGGCGGTGATCTCGGTCTGGGCGGCGGTGGGGACCTCGGCCTGGGCGGCGGCTCGGGCCTCGGCCTGGGCGGCGGCGATCTGGGCCTGGGGGGCGGCTCCGGCCTGGGGCTGGGCGGCGGAAGCGGATCGGGCGGCCTGGGCCTCGGTGGCGGCGATCTCGGCACCGGCGGGCTGGGCGGCATCGGCGGCGGCACCGACTGGAACGACCTGCCCGGCGGCGGCACCGGGTCCGGCTCGGGCGGCGGCGGCCTCGGCGGCGGGATCGGCGGGGGCATCGGTGGCGGTGTCGTCCCCGGCCTGCCCCCGGGCCTGGGCGGCTCCGGCGGATCGGGCGGCCTGAGCGGTGGCAAGGGCGGCGGGGCGGGTGGCCTCGGCGACGACACGACCAACCCGTCGGCGCAGTTCCCGACCGACGTGGACGGCGTCGACGTCGGCAACCTGGGCGGCGGCTCGCCGGGCGAGTCCACGACCGGCGGAATGGCCCTCGGCAGCGAACTGGCCGCGTTGCTCGGCGAACCGGCCGGCCTCGGGCCCGCCGGCACCGGGGCGCGCGGCGCGGACTCCGCGACCTCGGCGGCCGGCGGGTTCCCGATGATGCCGCCGATGGGTGGCATGGGCGGCATGGGTGGGGGCGGCCAACAGGGGGAGAAGGACCGTGAGCGCAAGACCTGGCTGGAGGAGGAAGAGGACGTCTGGGGCACCGACCCGGAGTGCGGGATGGCCGTCATCGGCCGGGCCGAGCATTCCGAGGAGCCGGCCACCACGGCACCGGCCGCGCCGCGCCGACCCGGTGGGCCGCTCGGCCCCACCCGGGCGACGGGACGTCGCCGTGGCTGACCGTCGACGCGGGCGGGCCGCGCGGTGACCGCCCCGAACCCGGAGTTCATCGGCTGGACCTGGGAGCGGATGCTGCGGGACGTCCTCAACGAGGGCCGCGACGGCGCCGACCAGTTCAGCGGCACGCTGATCGACCGCAACCTGGTCGCCGGCCACGGGGTCACCTGGGTCCGGTTCGTCGAACGGCGCACCCAGGAGCTGGACCGCGGCACCCGCCCCACCGTGGACCCGGGGGACCGGGAGCTGATCGGCTACCGTCGGGTCGGCCCCGGGTTGGACGACCCGCAGCGGGATCTCTGGGAGATCGTGCGGGGCCACATCACCTTCTGGGAGGGGGCCGGCGGACCGCCGCCGAGCAGCGCGTTCGACAGCTTCTACCGGGCCAGCGTCAACGCCCTCACCCGGCTGTACGCCGGCACCAACGGCTGGTTCAGCGAACGCAGCTTCACCGACGCCGGCAACCTGCTCTGGCGGGTCGAGCAGACGCTGCTCACCACCGCCGCCGAGCTGCGGGTGCTGCGTGACGGGATCAGCGGGGCCGGTTCCGGGTTCGCCGGGTCGGCCTCGGCGGTCTTCGTGGCGGCCCTGAACACCCTGCACGCGGACATCGACCGGCTCACCCGGGACATGAACGCGACGAACGACACCAACGCCTGGTCGGACCGGGTCTTCGAGCAGTCGAACGACCTGCTGATGTTCCGCGAGCGGATCAACGACGCCTGGCGGGTCTTCAGCGACCACACCCACGAGTGGTACAACACGTACCACCCGACCGCGTTGTTCAGCACGGTCCGCAGCATCCTCGAACAGGTCGACCGGGGCAGCCTGAACGCGGTGCTGGTCACCGTCCCGGACACCTACGGCACCGGCCCGGTCAGCGGCACGTTCGACCTGACCACCGCAGCCGGCTGGACCGGTCTCGACGTGCTGCTCCGCACCGCCTGGCTGCGGCAGCTCGTCCAGCTCGACCTGGCGATGCGGACCGCGCTGGGCCAGCTCGTCGCCGCGTTGCGCCAGACCAGCGGGATCGTCAACCGGTTCACCGGGCCCTCCGGCGGCGGGCAGTCCCCGCCGCCCCCGGAGGGTTCCTCGGACGGCCCCACCGACGGCCCGCCCCGCGACGAGGTGCGGTTCACCAGCACCCAGTTCGGCGGCACCGGCTTCGACGGGCCCGACGGCACCGGGGGCGGCGGGCCGGATGTGACGTCCTCCTCCTCGGGGGCCGGCGGGATGGGGAACGTCCTGGCCGGCGGGTCGGCGGCGATCGGCGCGGTCGGCCCGCTGGGCGGCGGCGGTTTCGGCGGGGCGGGCATCGGGTCTGCCCTCGGCGCGGCGAGCCTGGCCGGCGGCTCCGGCGGCCTCGACACCTCGGGCGTGGCCGGCGACGGCGTCGGCGCGTTCGGCGCTGTCGGGCGTACCGGTGTCGGCGGGTGGGGTGGCGGGGCGCTGGCCGGGGTGGGGGGCCTGGCCGGCGGCGTCGGCCCGGTGATCGGCGGACGGGCCGGCGGCGGCGTTGCGGACGCCGACCGCCGCTCCGGCGGCGCGCTGGGGAACTGGGCCGACGGCGGCGTCGACATCGGCGACCTGGCCGACGCGCCGCTCACGCGTCCGGCCGGCGCGGCGGTCGGCGGATCCGCCGTGGGCCGGGAACTCGCCGCCCTGCTCGCCGGTCCGCCCGGCGGCGTCGGCGGCGCGGGTTCGCCCGGTGGTACGGGGTTCTCCGGCGGCGGCGGGGGCGCGGGGTCGCCCGGCGCGGCGGGCGGCGGTGCCGGGGCACCCGGACCGCTCGGTCCCGGCCGACCCGCCGGGCCTCCGCTCCTGCCGGCGATCGGCGCGCCGGTGAGCCGGGCGGGCGGCGACGACGCGCGGCGCAACACCCGGTTGACCGAGGACGACGAGGCATGGGGGGCCGACCCGACGTGCACGGCGGCCGTGGTCGGCCGGACCGATCCGCCGAAGCGGCAACCGGTGGCGGCGCCGGTCGACATGGCGCAGGCACCGGCCGTCGGCCCGGTGGTCCACGGTCGGGAGCACGCGCGCGGCCAGGGCTGACACCCGGTGCCCCCACGAGACAGAGACGAACCACGTGAACCAGGAGGTGAGGACATGTCGAGTCCGTTGTCCAACCAGGTCGAGCAGGCGCTCGCCGAACTGGAACGGCAGAAGGCCGCGATCGACGAGATCCAGGGCGACCTGCACAGCGCGTACAGCACGGTGACCGCGAAGAACCGGGCGGTCGCGGTCACCGTGGACAGCCGGGGAACGGTCACGGCGATCAAGTTCCCGACCTCGGCGTACCGGTCGATGGCCGGCCCGGAGCTGGGCGAGCTGCTGGTCGACACGATCGGGTCGGCCCGGGACGAGGCGCTGGCCCGCACCGTCGCCGCGTTCGAGTCGCTGCTCCCCGCCGGGCTGCCCATGATCGACCTGTTGACCGGCGAGGTCGACCCCGAACGCGGCCCGCTGCCGATGGAGCGGCTGCTCGCCGAGGTGTTCCGCGTCGCCGAGCCGGACGACGCCCCGGTGCCGCCGCCCGCGACGGGTGCCCGCTGATGGCCCCGGCGACCGGGCCGATCGGCGCCGACACCGGCCGGCTGACGAACCCGAACTTCGACCCGTTCACCGAGGAGCTGGACCGGGTCCAGCGGGCGCTGCGGCGCAGCGACACGGACCATCCCGGACTCGTCGGCGAGCCGTACGCCGACATCGACGAGATCGTGGCGAACCTGCCGAAGGCGTCGCTCGGCGCGGATCTCATCCAGCTCCTGGGCGCGGTGCCGCAGGGCTACCAGGACGACCTGCGGAAGCTGGGGCAGATCCTGGCCAACGTGGAGGCGACCAACGCCGACATGGCCGGCGGGGTCAACAACGGCCGGCACTCCTAGCGGCTGGCAGTGGTTCCCGCCGCAGGCGGGCAGCGGTTCCGTGACGCGTGACGACGGTACGACGACGAGGGGTGGTCTCCGGTGGCGATTGAGGTTTCGGCCGAGCTGGCCAACTTCCTGCGCTTCCTGATCGGCGAGAAGTTTCCCAGGGCCGACGAGACCAACCTCTTCGCCACCGCCGAGGAGCTGCGACGGGCCGCCGAGCAGGTGGCCGCGTCGAGCGAGACGTTCGGCGACGGGGTGCGGGCGTACCGGGCCGGGGTGAACGGGCAGGCGGAGGACTCCTTCGTCGACACGATGGAGCGCTACGTCCTGCACAGCCCGGGTTACCTCGGCCTGGTGTCGAAGTACACCAACCGGATGGGCGACAGCTACCGGGGCACCGCGACCGAGGTGCAGTACGCCAAGCTGATGATCATCGCCTCGCTGCTCGCCCTGATGGTGGAGCTGCTGACGGCGCTGGCGATCGCCTGGATCAACCCGGGCGCCGCGCTGGCCCGACTGGCGGTCGGCCGGGTGATCATGCGGGTCATCTTCCAGAACGTCACCACCCGGGTCCTGTTCCAGGTCGCCATGGCGCAGGCCGTCGGGATCGGCCTCCAGACGGTGATGGACCGGCTGGTGCAGCTCTACCAGATCCGCAACCACACCCGGGACGGCTGGAACGACGAGCTGACCCGCGCCGCCGCCGAGGTCGGCTCGCTGGGCGGCGCGGTCGGCCTCGGCCTGGGTGGGCTCATGCAGGGTCTGGAGCGGCTGGCCCGGTCGACGAACGTGGGCCGGCGGGTCGGGCTGTCGGCATCGTCGAACACCCCCGACCCGCACGGGTTCCGGCCCGGCGAGGCGGCCCAGGAGGTCCTCAACGAGGGCGTCAGCGAGTGGCTGACCGAGTTCCTCTACAACGGCATCACGACCGGCGAGTGGGACGCCGACGGGGCGGCCGTCGTCGCGGGCGCGATGTCGGGGCTGGCGAGCGTCGCCGGCACCGCGATCGGGCAGCAGCTCAACAAGGCCACCGGCGGTGACCGGGACCGGACGTCGAAGTCGTCGGCGCTTGCCGAGCAGGAGCCGCCGGCGTCCGCCGATCCGACTGTCGACGAGCCGCTGCCCGCGTACGACCCGGTCCGCCTGCCGGCCTACGACGGCCCACCGTCGTACGCCGAGGCGGTGGCCGCCGTGCCCGGGGTGGGTGCCGCCCCGACCGGCGCGGGTGGCACGACGCCGGGCGGCGCGGGCCGGGGTGGTGCGGCGGGCACCGGGGCCGGTGGAACCGGACCGGCGGCCCGGACGGGTGCCGGGGGCGGCTCCGCCGAGGCCGACGCCGACGCGGCGGGGCGGCTCCGGCGAGCCGACGGCGAGTCGACGGAGCCCGGCGAGCCGGCCGGGCCGGAGCGGGTGGACCCGAGCGGTCTCACCGCCGGTGGCAGCACCGACCTCTCGGACCTGTTGACCACGCACGACCTGTCCACGACGTCCGACCTGTCCGCCACGTCCGACCTGTCCTCCACGCCCGGGGTGCCTGCGTCGGCGGACGCGCCTTCGGCCTCCGGCCTGCCCGCGTCGTCCGGAACGGCCGCCGGCCAACCGGGCGGTGCGGCCGGCGGCGCGCCCTCGGGTGCCCGGACCGGCGGGTCCGCGCCGGTCCCGGGTGCCGCGCCGGAGGCCGGAGCCGGCGGGCCGGCGGGCGGCGGGCGCGCGTCCGGAGCCGACCCCGCCGCCCCGGGACGGCCGACCGTCGGCTCCTGGACGGGCGGGCCACAGCCGGTCGGCGCACCGCCGGCGGGCGGGTCGGGACCTGGGACGCCGCCGGTGGGTCCGCAGCCGGTGTCGGTGGGTGCGGTGACCGCCGCTCTCGGGACCCCGGTCGAGGGCCGTGGGGCCACCCTGGAGCAGCGCCTGACCGGGGTGCTGCCGCCGTACGACGGCACGGCGCTGGACTGCGTGATCCGGCTGGCGGCCGTGGTCGGCGAGTTCTCGCCAGCACCCCGGCCGCCCCGGGTGACCCGGGACGACGCCGCGATCGACCCGGTGCGCCCGGAGTCGGAACTCGCCGCGCAGCTCGGCGTCGAGTGGCAGCCGGTCGCCGACTGGGCGCAGATCGTCGGCCGGGTCAGCGAGGCCGGCCCGAACGCGTTGGCGGCGGTGCTGGTGGAGCCGCCGAACGCCCCGCGCCACGCCTTCGCCCTGGTCAACGACGGGGGCGAGCTGTTCTGGGTGGAGACCCAGGCGGCGTCGGGCCGACGGGTCCGGCCGGTCGGGAATCCGCCGGAGCCGCCGGTGGGCGCGCGGGTCATCGTGCTGGACGGGCAGGGCTTCCCGGTGCCGGTGACGCCGGGCGACACGGCGACCGTGCGGGCCCTGGTGGACCCCGCCACCACCAGCCGGTACGGCATGTCCCGGCCGGACCCGACGCACCCGGAGCCCGCCACGACCAGCCCGTCCGTCGACCCGGTGCCCGTGCCGACGGTCGAGCAGGTCACCCGGACCGCGGAGGGGCTGCCGCCGGACCTGGTGCGGGTGCCGGCGAACGGGCGGTGCCTGCCCTACGCGGTCCTGACGTCCGCGCCGGGCGTGGTGTCGAGCCGGTTGGCGGACGCCGGGCTGCTGACGCCGCAGGTGGATCGCTGGCTGGCGGAGGCCGACGATGTCCGCGCGGCGGTGAGCTGGCACGCCGAGCAGCTCTCCATCGGCGCGACGTCCGTGCCCGACGACGCGCCACTGAACCGCACCGCCGACGCCCTGATCGGCCTCGTCGCCGGATATCTGACCACCCACCGGGACGCCCTGCCGGCGGTGCTCCCCGAGATTCGTCAGGCGCTGGCCGACCGGGAACGGACCGACCCCGGCCTGGTCTCCCGCGCCGACCGGCTCGCCCTGCTGGAGCGGCACGGGTACACGGGGCTGCCGGAGCTGACCGACGACGAGCTGCTCACCACCTACCTCGACTGGTACGCCTTCCATGCCGGGCCGCTGACCGACCAGGAGTTCGACGTGCTCCTGGCCGCCGTGCACGACTGGTCCCGATCCTGGTCGGAACCGGTCGGCCTGGCCCTGCTGCCGCTGCTGGCGCACGCGCTCGACGTGTCGTTGAGCGTGCGCAGCCGTGCCGACGGCCGGGAGCGCGCGGTGTACGGGCCGGCGGACGCCGCCGCGGTGACGGTGTACCACAACGATCGCGACCACTTCGACGCCTCGTCCGCCGAGCCGAGCAGCCCGGCCGCCCCAGACACCCCGACCACCCCGGCCGCCCCCGACATCCCGGCCGCCCCCGACATCCCGGTCGCCCGGGACACCCCCGAGCCGCCAGCCGCCCCGGATGCCGCCGACACACTCGACGAGTCGTCGGCCGGCGCGGATCTCGACGGCGCGTACGGGCCGGCGGTGCGGGCGGCCCGCATCACGCCGGGGGAACGCGACGACGCCGGGGACGTACGCCTCAATCCGCTCTGGTACCGGCTGGCCGACTTCCCGGCCCACCTGCTCGACCCGGCGCGGGCCCGCACCTGGCGCTACGTGGTGGCCGAGGACGGCGAGGTCTACCTCGGCGCAGCCGACGCCGCCACGGCGATGCGGCAACGGGACTTCCGCGCCCTGCTGGCGGGGATGCGGCAGTACGATCCGGAGCTGACCGCCGAGCGGCTGCGGGAACAGCTCGGCGGGCATGGCCACGCGGGCCTCGCGGTCGGCTTCGACGCGCGGGGCCGGGCCATCGAGCGGCACGCGCGGATCGGCGGCGAGCTGACGTGGAACGAGTCGGCCCGGCGGTGGCAGGTCGACGACCGCTCGGCGCAGTACATGGGCGCGACACGTCCGGCCGCGACCCCCGACGAGATCCAGGGCTGGCTGGGCACCGTCGCGGCGGCGGTCGGCGGCCGGTTCGACCAGGACGTCACCCCCGTCCGGCACAGTGCCGACGACGCCGACCCGCCGGCCACCGTCACCGTCGACTTCGCCCCCGGCCAGCGGGCGGCCGAGGCCGGGCAGTGGCCCGAGCTGGACCTGTTCGTCGACCAGGTCGTCGCGCAGGCCCGCCGCGCGTGGGGGACCGAGCGCCCCCGGGTGGTGCGGGTCCGGATCGAGGGCGGCGGCAACGGCTCGGGTCGGCTGCGGCTGCGGGCCGACCGCACCGGCCGGCGACGGGCCGCCTCGCTGGCGGAGCTGGTCGGCACGATGGTGGCGGCGCGACTGAAGACCGAGGGGATTCCGCCGCGGATGGTCCGGGTCGACCAGACCAGCCGGGGCGCCGGCCGGTCGAAGAGCCCCGGCGCGCAGCGCCCGGCGACGCCGCAGCAGCGCCGCCGGGCGGTGCTCTGGACCGAGCCGGGGCCCGCCTACGCCGGCCGGCTCCGCCGCCGAGGGCCCGCGCCCGCCGACCGTGCCGGCCAGGACCGTGCCGGCCAGGACCGTGCCGGCCAGGACCGTGCCGGGCGGGACCGTGCCGGCCGGGAGCGGCGACGGTTGCGTAACCCCGCCGCGGCCGGTCGGGCAGGCCGGTCCGCCCCGGGCCGGCTGCGGCAGGACCCGGACGGGACCTGGCGGGTCGGCAGCGGCCAGGTGGTGACCCACGACGTCCCCGGCCGACCGGGGAGCATCGCCCTGCTGTCCGACCGGGAGTGGCGCCGGCTGGCCCGGAATCCGCGGCTGCCCGCCGCGACCGACAACGTGACGGTGCTGGTGCACGCGGCCGGCGACCGGTTCCGGGTGCCGCTGCGCCACGCCGACGGCCGCACCAGCGAGGTGACGCTGACCGTCGACGAGCTGCACACCCTGCTGGAATCGCCCGAGCGGGACGGCCGGCGACTGGCGTTGCTCTCCTGCGCGGCGGGCCGGATCGGCACGCGGTCCGTGCAGCGATTGGCCGACCTGCGCGACACCGACGTGTTCGCGCCCGAGGGCGACCTGGTGGTGGGGGCCGGGCCGGCGGGGCACCTGCCGCTGTCGGTCGACGGCCGGCCGTGGGCGCTGTTCGTGCCCGACGGCACCGGGGCGTGGGACGTGGTCAACGACGAGATCGTCGACCCTGGCCAGCCGGACCCGCCGGTCGCGGTGCCCTTCGCCGGGTACGCCAGCCGGGCCGGCGCCGCCGACCCGGGCGGCGTACGGCTGACCAACGCCCCGCTGCCGCCGACCGGGTGGGACCGGGTCCGCATCATCGGCGACGGGCTCTGCCTGCTCAGCGCGGTCGCCGTCGCGGTGCCCGAGGCGATGGCCGGCATCGCGGGCATGCCGGCGGATTCGGTGGAGCGGCTGCTGCGGGTACGCCGCGCGGGCGTCCACGACACCGACCTGACCGACATCGACGCGGCGCTGCGGGACGAGATCCTGCGGCGGGTGGCCGACCCCTCCCCGGCGATGGTCGGGCTGTTCGACCAGGTGGCCACGACCTGGCTGTTCCCGGTGGGGGAGGACGTGCAGACCACCCTGCTCGACGCGGTCGACACCTGGGACTGGCAGCGGCTGCTGCCCGGCCAGGACGACACGGAGAACGGCGGCCGGGTCGGTGACGTGCTGCCCCTGGTGATCGGCGCGGCGCTCGGCCGGCCGGTGTGGCAGGGGCGGCTCGACCCGCCGTCGGTGACGGTGCTCTGGCCGGACGGCGACGGGACGCCGGTGCGGTTGATCTACAACGGGCGGGACCACTACGACGCCTGGGTTCCTGACGCCCTGGTCACCCTGGACGACCCGGGCACCCCGGACGCCGTGACCGGCGACATCGGCGACAACCGCCGGGTCGACGACACCGGTGACAGCGACAAGGGGCCCGACTGGACGGGTGTGCTGCGCACCCCGAAACAGCGGGCCGTGCTGTGGCCCTGGGAGGGCGAGGAACTGGCGACCACGGCGACCACGCTCGTGCGGCAGGCCGACGCGGTGGACCTGCCCGGCCAGCATCTGCTCGTCATGCTCGCCGACTCCGAGCGTGCCCTGGTCCTCGGCGAGCGCATGCTGCCCGGAGCGATGCTGGACGCCGCATTCGTTGAGGGGCGGGCCGGTACCGCGTGGACGCCGACCGTGGTCGTCGACCGGCGGGCGCCGATGGTGCTCACCGTGGTCACCGACGACGACGCGCACGCCGTGGCGTTCGGCCGTTCCGTCGAGCGTGAACTGCGCCGCCGCCTGGACGAGGGCCTCGCCGTGCCGACCCACCTGAGTGTGGTGCCCATGGAGCGGCTCTGGGTGCCCGCCGAGCCGGTCCGGACGCCCCGGCTCCGCTTCCGGCTCCCCGTACCCCCCGCCGGGCAGCTCTCCCGGGCCCAGCTGGCCGGTCTGCCCGACCGGTTCCGGCAGGCGTACGTCGCGCCACCCGACTACACGGCCGGCGACCAGGCCCCGACGTACGAGCGGTCGCCCCGGGAGCAGCGTCCCACGAACCGGGTACGGCAGGACGAGTCGCGGCCGGCGGCGGCGTCACGCGGCCCGGAGGTCACCCCGCCCGGCCCGGTGCGGCGGGTGACCGTCGCGGACACCGGCCTGGCCGACGGCCTTGGCGGGCACCGGGGCTGGCTGCTGCACGGCGGATGGCCGGTGGCGACGGCCGACACCACCGGGGCGGCCCCGGTGGAGCTGACCGTGGCGGCCCCGGCCGACACCGCCCGGTTGGTCCGGTTGTCGTTGCCCGCGTTCGAGGACCAGCCGGCGCTGGAGGTGGACGCGCTGGTGGAGCCGCCACCGGGGGTGACGCTCGACGTCGATCCGCGCCTGGTCACCGTGGTGCCGTTGTGGCGCAACGACTTCGTCGACGGCCCGGTGGCCCAGCCGATCGTGGATCCGCCCGAGATGATCCTGCGGGCCTGGCGTTATCTGATCGAGGACACGGAGCAGACCGAGACCGCCACGGTCCGGGCCGAGCGGCCCGACCAGCACGACGACAGCCCGCTCACCGTGGTCGAGCGCCGGATGCTGCGCAACCGCGTCTTCAGCGTGGTCCGGGAACTCCTCTGGGAGACGTTCGGGGACACCCCGGCGTACGCCGTCGGACTGGCCGCGCTCGCCGCGATGCCCAACGACGTGCCCGTGGTCGACTACTGGAACAACGAACAGATCCGCGAGCTGATCGTGCGGTACCCGTGGCGGCTGCTGGCCGGGGAGCTGGCGTCCTTTGCCAACCGGCACCGCTGGCGGGGCGCGCACCGCATCGTCATCCAGCCCGGCGCACTGGACGCCGGGTCGTCCGACACGCTGGTCACCCCAGACGGTGTCCGCTACACCGCAGCCGACTACCTGGCCCGGCTGCCTGTTGTCGAGGGCGCCCGGGTGCTGTTCTTCCCGAACCTCGACCACGCCGCGGCGGCGGAGTCCGGCTTCATCCGGGCGGTACGGGCCTCCGCCATCGTCGTCCTGCCGACGCTGCTGCCCGTCGACGTCCAGTGGGTCGTCCTGGGCACCAGCGCCGTCACCGGCATCGAGGTGAATCTGCTCGTCACCCAGCTCGACGAGGCGCTCGCCCGGGCCACCCTGCACGCCGCCGACCCGGTCGAGGGTCGCCAGCTGGCCGAGGTGCTGCTCGCCGATCCCGACCTGCGGATCCATGAGGACGACGACTGGCTCACCGAGGTCTTCGACACCGGGCTGCTGGCTGCGCCGGCCGCACCCGTGCGGCTCCTGCTCGAATGGCCGGGAGGGACCAACGTCGAGGCCCTCCGCGCGGAGCTGCGGGAGGCCGAGGTCCTGCTGATCGACCCGGCCGTGCTGCCGAGGCACCACGTGATGATCGAGATCACCGATCCCCGGCCGGAGTTGGTGCAGTCCTTCCACGCCGAGCGGGGCGGGACGCTGATGCCGCAGTACCTCCTCGACGGCAGGTACGCCGCCGAACACCCCGACACCTGGCGGGTGGTGGCCGAGCCCTGGTCGCGCTTTCGGTCCTGGCTGGCGGTCGTCGAGCCGGAGCGGGTCTATCCCTGGGACCCGTACCTGCTGGCCCTGGCGCACCGGGACCGGGTGGCGCGGCTCGTCGACGAGACCCCCGGCGCCTGGCCGGGGGCCGGGCACCGCTTCGCCCCGGTGTCGGCCACCGCACTGGCGCAGGTGCGGGAGATGTCCGCCGGCCAGTCCGCCCGGGACGGGGTGATCTGGACCCGCTCCCTCGACTCGCCGACCCAGGCGATGCTGCTGGTCGAGGAGACCGCCCGGGGAATCGTCGAATATCCGGTGGTCTACTTCGTCCCGAGGCCGTCCCCGGCCCGGGCAGCGGTCACCATCCCCCAGCGTGAGGACGTGCAGGGCCGGGGCCTGGTCGTCGCCGTCGGTCAACTCGACGGCGACCGGCTGATCGGCGACGGCTGGGAGGTGACCGTCGACGAGGTGGTCGAGAGCGAGGCGCTGCGGGCGCATCCCCGGGTCGTGCTGTTCGACCGGTCGCCACCGGAGGGGAGCCCGTTCGTCGAGCAGTTGCTGGAGCGGGGCGTCGGCGTGCTCGCACCCAACGCCGACCTGGCCGGTTGGACCGCCGTCTATCAACTCCCCGGCTGGCAGTTGGAGTTGACCGGCCCGGACAGCGCGGACCTGCTGCGCGAGCTCCGGCACGAGTTCGACGCCGTGGTCCTCGGCGCGGCCACGGCCCGACGCCGGACCCCGACGCAGACCGCGCTGATCCGCGCGGTCTTCGACGTGCTCGGCCGGCCGTACGGGCAGGACGTCGTCGACGGCCAGGTCCACTTCCACCTGGACCGGTGGGCCTCGGCCGAGGCGTTCGCGGAGGACACCGGCCACGACGGGCTGCTGCTCCTCGGCGACTCCAACCAGCGCCAGCACCAGCACGACCTGACGCTGCGGGTCGCAGCCGACCAGGTCCGGGTGTTCCAGCGCTGGTCCGGCGAGGAGCTTTACCTGGTCACGGTGGACCTGGTCACGGTCGCCCCGGTCACCGACTTCCTCCGCGACCGGATCGCGACCGGGCCGGTCGTCCGCTGGACACCCGACCTGGGCCGGGCGGCGCAGGGGGCGAACGTGGGCCGGCCCTACGCGGACCACGTCGGTCTGGGCGGCCTACCGATTTCGCCCGACCACATCGACGACCTGATCCGGACGACCCGCGAACACCCGTCGTGGCGCAGCCGGGGTTGGGCGGTGGACCGCAGTGCGGCCGACGACGCCCAGTCGCTGGTGTGGCTGGGCGACGGGATGGTCGCTGTGGAGTTTCCGGTCGGCGGCGGCACGTCCGTGCTCGTCGCGGGCATGTCGGCGTCGGCCGTGCCCACCGCCGACCGGTACGCCGACGGCGTGGTGCTCTGGTCGCCCGGTCGCTCCGGCCTGCCGGCCGCCCTGCGTGCGGTGTCCCGGCTGGCCGTGGTCCCGCTGTCCGAGATCGACGACATCATCGACGGTGCCCGGGCGGGTTACGACGCGGCCGACGCCGTCGCGGCCCTGACCGACCGGCTGCCCCCGGGGACCCGGGTCATCGTGGTGCCCGGCGAGGTCGACGCGATCGGGGAGATCCCTGAGATCTTCGGCGCGGTGTACGCGGTGGTCACCCGCTCCACGATCGGTGACCCCGGGAGGTGGACGGCGTACGCGTGGTCCGACGAGGAACAACGGATCGGGGTGCTGAGCGGTGCGGACCTCGCGTACGTCGTCGCCGCCATGGTCGCCACCGACCCGGTGCTGAGGCAACAGAACCAACCGGCGCCGCCGGTACTGGCGCTGCCGCAGTCGGCCGTGCGGTTCCTGGCCGATACGGCGGCCGGCCAGGAGGACGACGTCGTCCCCGTCACCGACGTCGCCTTCGTCGCTGTCGACGAGATCAGCGCCGACGACCACCTGTTCTCGCTACCGGAGGGTTCGGTGCAGCGGGTCATGGCACCCGGGCCGGACGGGGAACCGGTCCTGCAGGGCTGGTTCATCGACGGGGAGATCCTGGAGGAGTCCGGGCACGACCTCCTGGCCGAGGACGACGGGCCGCTCGCCGTGATCCTGCCGACCCAACTCGCCGAAGACCTGCCCTACGAGCGGCGGCTCGCGCTGCTCGAACTGGCCCGTCTCGTCGGCGTCGGACATCCCGTCACCGACAATCCGCTGCGCCAGCACGGCATCCGCCCGGTCGACCGCACGCTCGTACCCGACTGGACGGTGCCGGTCGGCGCACCGGTCGGACCGGCCTGGTGGGTCGGCGCGGGCGTGTCGGTCACCGAGATCACGTCGACCCCCTCCGGCCGGCTCACCGCCCGACGGGTGCTGGCGTGGGAGGTGATGCCTCCGGCCACCGACACCGGGCAGCCGTCCGACGACGTGCCGCCGCCGCAGCTGATGGCGGTCCCCTACCGGGACGGGCCGCTGCTGCGCGTCCTGCCCGACCAGGTCTGGGCGTGGGGGCTGGGCCCGCTGCTGGGCGAACGGGGCGTCCTCGTCGAGCCCGGTGTGGTGACCGGTGACGGGGTGACCACCGGGCGGCCCGACGGGCGCGGCGCGCTGCCCGCCCGCGATTACCGGGCGATCCTGCCGGACACCGCCGCCGGCCTCCCCGTCGTCGTGCTGCTCGACACCGGCCCGGCGGCGGAGGCGTTCGCCGGGGCGCTCGCCGTGTTGGCGGCCGTGGTGCTGGTCCGGACCGATGACGGGCAGTGGCGGGCCCACCATCCCCGGCCGAGCACCGGCACCGCCGACGTCACGCCGGGACCCCAGGCGTTCCAGCTGGTCAACCAGGCCGTCACGGCGGTCACCGCCGACCTGGCCGACCTGGCCGGCGCGGTCAACGCCCTGGGCCAGGAGTGGGGCGGGAACATCTCGCGCGACGGCGTCAACCTGTGGGGCCGGCTGTCCGGGCTGCCCGCCGGCACCCCGGCGGACCGGGCCGCTCGGCTCGCCTCGGCCCTGTTCGGGATGGACCGGCTGCGGGCCGCCGTCGACGGGCCCTCCGGCGAGCAGTCGGTGGGGCGCGTGCTCACCCGGCTCGGTCTGCCCGGAGCGGCGGGGCAGCACCCGGCGTTGCTGGCCCGGCGGCTGCACGCGCTGCAGTTCGCCCCGGTGCCGGTCACGGCCCTGGGGCTGCTGCCGGCCAACTCGGTCGCCCTGGTCTGGCTGGGCGACGCCATAGTCCTCGTCCACCGGGCCCCCGGCGGCGCGCTGACGCTGGTGCGGCCGGATGCCGAGCCAGCCGACCGGCTGACCCCGCTCGACCCGGACGAGCTGACCGAACTGCCGTGGATGCTGCTGGCGCGCGGACGGCTGGTGGCGGTGCGCGTCGCGAGCGGCCATCGGGTGCTCGGCGGCCAGGTCGTATCCGACCCACCCCCGTACCCCGTGCAGGAGCGGCCGGCGGACCAGGACCCGGACCTGCCCTCGGACCAGGACCCGGACCAGGACCAGGACCAGGACCCGTCCTCGGACCGGGACCCCGACCAGGACCCGTCCTCGGACCGGGACCCCGACCAGGACCCGCCGTCGGACCGGGACCCGGACTCCGCGTCGACCGGCGAGGCGGTGCCGGAGACCGGCTCGGTCGACACCGCGTCCGTGTCGACCGGCTCGGCGCAGGAGACCGCACCCGCCGCGGCCGGGCCATCCCCGGCGGCGCTGCACGCCGTCGGGGAGGCGCTGCGCCTGCTGCCGCCGGCCCGCCTCGCGGCCGGCCGGCAGGTCCGCCGGGGCCGGCCGTCCCTGCCCCGGCTCGCCGAGTGGGTCGACGCGGTGCAGGTCGACGAGGCCGACGCCACCGGGGACAGCTTCCGGGTCCGGGCGGTCAGCGCCTACCTCGCCCTGCACGGGCGGATCGGCGACCTCCCGGTGAGCGACACGGCGGTGACCGCACTGACCCTGGACGGGCTCCATCAGGCGCTGGGCGGGCGACCGGCACCGCTCGACGCCGGCCACCCCGGCTCGCTGGTCCAGGCGCTGACCCGCCGACCGGGGGCGATGATCCTGGTCCACGAACGGCCGCCGGACGCGCCCGCCCGGGTGTTCTGGCTGGTCGCCGACGACCGGGACGGCGCCGTGGTGCCCCGGGTGGTCGATCCCGGCCGGTCCGGTGTGTTCGCCCGGTCCGCCGTCGACGACCCGGTCACCGCCGCGGCGCTGACCCGCGCCGGCACCACCGCGCTGGCGGTGGACGCCCGGGGCGACGCGATGGACCTGGCCGACTTCCTGACCCCGTCGACGGCCGGGCTCACCCGGGCCGCCGGTGACCCGGCGCTGGTCGTGGCCGACGCCACCGACCTGGTCCAGGCCATGGTGCGGCTGGTCGACGGCTACTTCGGGCGGACCCCCCGCACGCTCGGCGCGCAACTGACGGTGACCCCGGAGACGATCCCCGGCACCCTGGCCGCCGCGCTGGGCGGGCAGTTCGAACCCCTGCACGACGTCGAGGCGACCGTCACCGCCCTCCGCGCCGCGCCGGGCTCGTTGGCGCTGGCGTACCTGCCCCGGGCCGAGGAACCCGGCCGGTTGCTCATGTTCGTCGTCGAGCCCGGGGTGGCGACGGTGCCCGCCCAGCTCACGGTCGTCGGGGTCGACGCCGCCGACCTCAGCGACGCCGACCTGACCCGGGAGCTGTCCACCGGCCGGGCGCAGGTGCTGCTGCTCGACCCGACCGGCGCGGCCCGCCAGGTGCCGGGCCGGGAACCCACCGCGGAGCAGGTCACCGCGGTCCGCACCGCGATCACCGCGCAGCCGCTGCTGATCGGGGTGCCGCACACCGACCACCCGGTGTGGGGCGACGGGCTCGGCGCCCGGGTGACCCGGCGGTTGGCCGCGCTGGGCGTGACCATGCCCACCGCCCGGCCCCTGCTGCACGCGCTGGCCACCGACCCCACCGAGTTCCTGCACCACGGCTCCGGCCACCCGGTCCGGGTGGGCCGGAGCAAGCGGTTCGCCTGGGTACGGCTCGTGCCCCGTCCGAGCGACGCCGACGAGGTGCGGCTCGCCCCCGGGCTGGGCGGCATCGAGGACCGCCGCAGCACGGCCGTGTCGGCGTCGACGTGGGCCCAGCCACAGACCACCACCGCCCGGATCGTGGTGCCGATCCCCGCCGGAGGCGTCGGGGTGACCGTCCTGGGCGGTGTGCTGAGCAGCCGGGCGGTCCGCACGATCGGGCAGTCCCTCACCACCGGGGACAACGGGATGATGATCGGGGTGCCCGACTCGTTCCTCACCCGCAGCGCGGTGTACGTCCAGGTCGAGATCACCGAGCGGCCCGCCCCGCCGGCCTGGGCCGACGTCCCGGCCGCCTGGGTGCCCGGCGACGGCGACCGCTTCTGGTTCCGTACCCCCGAGGTGCTTGCCACCATGCGGCCGATCAGCGACGGCACCGCGCTGACGGTGAGTCGCGCCGGGGCGGCGTTCCTGCGGGACGCGAGCTACTCGGTGGAGGTCGTCGACGACGGCGCCCTGGCGACCACCGTGCTCTCCGGCATTCCCGACGTGGTCCGCCGGGGGAGCAACCTCAGGGTCTGGCGGCTCTGGGGCGGCCATCGGGCCCTCGACGCGGTGCAGCCCGGCGCGACCGGTCTGACCGCGACCAGCTCGTCGTGGCTGCGCCGGCCCGCCTACGCCCAGGGGGTCCGGCCCGCCCTGCGGCTGACCCGGCTGACCCCGATCGGAGAGCTGCCCGAGTCGGCGCTGCTGCGCGCGGCGGCCTCGGCCACCACGGGTCAGTCGGTGCAGTCCGCCTCGGACCGGGGCGGCTTCCTCGCGGTGCTGATCGGCCGGGCGTTCGGCCTGTTCCGGCTCTCCGCCGGGCCGAGCGTCTCGGTCGTCGACCGGCGTGCGCAGGCCATCGCACCGCAGGTCGAGACCACCGCCGGACAGGAGACGGGCGACCATGCCCTGGGGCTCTACCTGGCGGAATACACCGGCACGTTGCAGTGGAGCATGCACCGGTCGGTCACCCGGTCGCTGGCGCACCGGGGGCTGCGGCGCGGGGCGCAGCCGGTGACGGTGCGGACGCTGCTGGTCGTGCCGCAGCGGCACGTGGCGGAGCTCCCCCGGGTCCCCTCGACGGCCCGGCCCGACCGCGACCTGGTCGCCCTGCTGGCCCGCACCGTCGAGGAAGACCCCGACGACCCGCGTACCCTGCCCGACTACCTGTGGCAGGGCGACCGGCTGCGGATCGGACGCGGTTTCCTGCACGGCGGGGAACTGGTCGCCGGCCTGGTCGCCGACCGGCTGCGGCAACTGCTCGACGACGACCGCAACGCGGTGCACCGGCAGTACCTGCCCGACTGGGACGACCCACAGGTGCAGACCGCCCGGATCCGGCGGGCCCTGGACCGACTGGGCAACGAGGAACGCCTTTCGGCGCAGAACAGCCCGAGCCGCTACTCGGCCCGCCTGTTGGGCACCGCCGACGGGGAGCTGCTGATCGAGCTGCGGGTGCGGGACATCCTGTCCGGTCGGACGCTGGAGGTGCGGATCGGGGTGCGGCGTCGCCACCCGGACACGGCACCCCGGTACCTCGGCCGGCGGGGCACCCACCCGGACCCGGTCACCGCCGACATCCCCGAGCCCAGCGACAGCGAGACGAGTGAGTCGGAGGACGACGAGCCGACGGTGAAGCTGCGCACCAGCCAGGGCCGGGCGCAGGCGGCGACGAACCGGGCGGTACGCAGCGTCGCGTCGGGCGTGCAGGCCGGCGCGTCGGTGGGCAGCGACGCGATCGGCGGAGCCGCCGGGATCGGGGTGCGACTCCAGGGCGTCTGGCGGGACGTCATCGAGGTGACCCAGGGCAGCCAGGCCGGCGTCGTCGGCGTCGGCGGCGGCGCGGTCGCCGTGTTCGCCGACGACGTCCAGTTGGAGCTGTCGGCGTCGGTCATCGTCGAGTACCGCGGGTTCCTCGCCGACGCCTGGCGGTGGCTGGCCGACCAACCCGTGCAGGCGCAGCCACTGCGCTTCGCCGGGGACTCCACCATCGACCTCGAACTCGGCTTCTCGGTGCCGTTCACCCAGACCATCGCGGCCGGGCAGCCGCAGCCGGTCGTGCTGCCGACGCCGACCGGTGCGCCGAGCGCGGGCATCGTGCTGCGCGAGGCGCTCGGCGAGCTGCTGCCCCCGACGGTGAACCCGCAGCGGCAACGGCTGCGGAATCTCGGGGCGGCCCTGGCCCAGCACACCGTCACCCACCACGTCCACGGCATGCCCGAGCTGCGCGAACAACTGCTGGACGCGTTGCGGGGCGCCACCACGGACTACATGGACGCCGGGCACCTGCCGTCCGGCGCGGGCGGTCGCCGGCGGGGCACGGCGTTCAGCGGCGACATCCCCGGCACCCCCCTGCACCAGTGGCTCAACGCCTTCGTCGACCAGGGCCACCTGGCGGCGCTGCTGGCACCGGCGACCCAGCAACCCCAGCCGGTGCACGCCCCCAGCGTGGTCCTCGGCGACGACGTGCCTGCCACGGTGTTCGTCTTCGCCGAGGTGATCGGGCACGACCAGACACCGGCCGGCGCGCTCACCGGCGACGGGTACGAGAGCGCGGTGGCCGGGTTCGCGGTGCGCCGTTCGGCCGCCGAACGGGGCGGGCAGTTCCGGCTGGAGGTCGGTGGGGGTGGCGCGGCGTGGCGGGCGGCCGAGCCCGCCGCGCCCGCCGGCCAGCCCGGTGACGCGGGCGGGGCGACGCCGGGCGGCCAGCCGCCCGCCCCGAACCCCACCCAGCCGGCCGCCCGCACCCCCACCCAGCCACCCGCGACCCTGGCGCTGCGGCTGTTCGGCCGGCGGCAGATCGAGTGGACCAGCGGCGAGACGGTCCTCGCCGCCGCCGAGGTCGAACGGAACATCAAGCACTCCGAGTCCCGGACGGTCCTGCTGGGCGTGCACGGTCGGCTGCGGGTGCACCTCGCCGTGGTGCTCACCGAACCGAAGTGGGTGCTGCCCGACCGGGCCTTCACCCGCTACCAGCAGGTGGGCGACGTGTCCCTGCTGGGTCAGATGTCGGCCGAGGAGTACCGGCAGGCCCTCGGCCTGACCCCCGGCGGCTGGCGGCTGCCGCGCCAGGTCACCCCGCCGGCGGCGCAGGTGATGCACCAGACCAGCCGGCTGGTGGACGCCCCGGCCATCGGTCAGGCCATGCTGAGCTGGCTGCGTTCGCTGCGCCTCGGCGGCGACGAGGGGATGGAGCTGGTCGGCCAGGACCGCAACGCGGGCATGAACATCAGCACCGTCCTGCACCACACCGACCCGGTGACCGTCGCCGCGCACCTGGGCGACCTCTTCGACGGCGGCCTGAGCTTCGTGCTGCGCTACCCGGGACTGCTCAGCCGCCCGGCCGTGCAGATCATCGTCCGGGCCGTACCCGCCGCCGACCCTCCGCAGGTGGGCGAGCTGCGGGCGGGCGCCAGCAACCTGGAGTTGAGCGCCGTCAGCGAGGTCGGCGGCGGACGCCAGTCCGGCGAGGCCGTCACCGACGAGGTGGTCCCGGTGGCGCACGTCGGGGAACGGGCGGCGCTCAACGCGCTCGGGGTGCTCGGGCGTGCCGCCGCCGGCCGGTCCAGCGACGTCGCCGTCAGCCGGGCGGTCACCGCCGTCGAGACCCCCGGCCCGTGGCTGCCGGTCGACTACGGCCCGCAGCGCCTGGTCTTCACCGCTTACCGTCGCCGGCAGGAGATCGGCCGGCACGAGATCACCGTGCCGCTGCGCACCGAGACCGCCGCCGAACACCTCAACCTGACCTACCGGCCGTCCGGCCCGGCCACCGTGCTGCCCGACCCGGCCGCGGTGACCGACGCCCCGCTGACCGTCGGCGGGACGGACGGGCCGCTGCGGCTGGTGCCGATCCCGGCCGACAACTGGCTGGCCTGGCGGGACGCCGCCGTGCCGGTGCCCGGCCGGTACGCGGCGCTCGGCTTCAACGGGGCCGCCGCCCTCCAGGCCGCCGCGCTGCGGGCGCTGCGGATCGTCGGGTCCGGACCGACGGTGGGGATGCCCGGGTCGACCCTCAACTACCAGCTGATGACCCTGCTGGGACGGACCCACCTGTGGGCCGCCACCCCACACCGGATGGCCGGCCCCTACGAGATCACCCTCGCCGACGGGTACCGCCTCGTCCTGCACACCCGGGTCACCTCGGTGCGGCTGGACAGCGTGCTCGTGCCCGCCGAGGGAGCCTCCGGTGTCGGCGGGGCCGGCCGGCACGGCGACGCCCGGCTGGTGGCCCGCGCCGACGCCGCCCTGCCGGACACCCTCGGCACCTCGGTCGGGGTCGTGCCGGCGCTCGGCGTCTCCGTGCCGGGCAGCTCCAGCCAGCAGGAGGCCACCGGGCACCGGACCGACGTGATGCGGCTGGGGCCGGATGACGAGGGCGCGCGGGCGAAGGTGTGGTGGACCACCGAGACGGTCGTCGTCGCCGAGCACACCGACCTCACCGGCACCCGCCGCACCGCCGTGCAGGTGACCATGCCCGACTCGCAGCCGGTGCTGGTCGACCAGGCCGAAGCCCTGGACCACCTGCTGGCCGGTGATGTCCCCGGCAGCGCCGACGTCGACCGGGTGGTCGTGGCCGGACTCCTGGAGCAGGCGGTCCACGCCGCGCAGCAGGCGCAGAAGGCGCTGAAGTCCTGGCGGGAGCTGGAACGGATCGCCCTGGTCGCCGAGTTCCCGGGCGACGCCGGCACCGCCGCCGACACGGTCGCCAGGGCCGCCGCCGCGAACGCGGCGGAACGGGCCGAGGCGGAGGCGTCCGCCCGCCGCCGGTGGTGGGAGGCGCGCGCCGAGGTCGAACGGCTGGTGGCTCTGGCCGCCGGCCACCTCGGCCGCGGCTCCGCAGCAGACCCGGTCGCCGAGCCGGTCCTGCTGCCCCCGACCGACGGCACCGATCCGACGCCGCCCGGTGGACAGCCCGCCCCGACGGCGGCCGGGCGGCCTGACCCGGCCGAGCCGGTCGTCGCCGACCGTGAGCCGGCCGAGCCCGCCGTCGCCGACCGTGAGCCGGCCGAGTCGATCGCAGCGGTGGCCCCGGCCGGGCCGACACCGCCACCGCCACCGCCACCGGCGACGGTTCGCGCGGTCGCCGACAACCAGTTCACCGCCCTCCCTCCCCCCACCGCCGGGGAGATCGTCGATGTCAACCGCAACGGCCTCTGCCTGCTCGAATCCGTGGTCGTCAGCGCGCTGCCCGAGGTGCGCGGCCTGCTGCCCGACGGGTACCGCGGGCACCTCGACGAGATCCAGGCATGGCGGGACGCCCGGGAGCCCGTCGACGTGACCCTGCCCTCCCGCCTGCGCCCGCTGGTCCTGCGGGTCGCCGACGGCCTGCGTGCCCAGATCCATGCCCTGCTCGTCGACGGCCGGCTCGCCGAGGTGGAACGGGCGATCGCCGGCGATGGACTGCTGGGCCAGGGCGTCCGGGCGCAGCGGCGGTTGCACGCCCAACTCGTGCAGACCGTCAGCAGGTGGCAGGCGGACTGGGCGGCCGACGCCGGCGACTACCTCGTCCTGTTGGTCGGGGCGGCGCTGCGCCGGCCCGTGGTGCTGGCCACCCCCGTCCCGACGGCCCGTCCGGCTGGCCGCGCGACCGGCGGGGCCCAGGCCAACGACGGCGCTCGGGCGGGTGACGACGCTCGGGCCGACGACGACGCTCGGGCGGGTGATGACGTTCGGGCCGACGACGGCGCCCAGGCGACCGTCGGCGGCTGGTCGGTCCGGACGGTCTACAACCCGCGCTTCGACGGCGCCGAGGCCCGGATCAGCGAGGGACCGGTGCTGCTCTACCTGGCGAACGGCCACTATCGGGCCTGGCTGCCGGAGGCGGACGTGCTCGATCTGGCCCAGGCCCGGGAGGAGGCGATCACGCTGCCCCGCCCGGCGGCCGGCCTCTGGCGCGACGACACCGCCCCGGCCACCCGCCGACCCGCGACGATCGAGAGCGATCCCGGGCACGGCGACGCGGAGAGCGACGCCGTGTTCAGTGATGCCGAGAGCGATGCCGGGTCCGACGGCGCCGTCCTCGGCCATCCGGACAGCGATGCCGGCGCGCCCCGGCCGCCCGGCCGGATCCGGCATCCGCTGACCCCGGCCGGGTTGGAGACGGCCGTACGGGCGACCGTCGACGCAGCGGCCGCCGTCCGAGCGGCCGATCCGACCGCCTCGGCGACGGACTGGAACCCGCCCGAGGACCCGCAGTCGTGTCTCGCCCTGGCCCGCAGGTTCGCGGCCGTCCTGCACCCCGGCGTCGACGGGTTCACCCGGCCGGGTTTGCGGGTCGGTCGGACCCGGGACGATGCCGCGATCGGCATCCGCTGGGCCGGTGACTTCGCCGGTGACCGGTCCGACTGGGCGGTGGTGGATTCCTGGGCGCGGGTCGAGGCGGCGCTGGTCGCCGCCGCGCCCGGCACGGCGGCGTTCGTCCTGTTGGAGCGGCCTGGTCGTGCGCCGGGGCATGCCTTCGCCGGTTACCGGTTGGATCGCGCCACGGATCCGGTGCGGTGGGTGCAGTTCGGTGGTGAGCGGGGTGCGGTGGTGTTGCCGCAGGTCGCGGCCGACAACCAGCTGCCGCGGCTGAACGCGTTGGGCCCGGAGGTCGCGGCCCGTGCGGTCCTGGTCGATCCCGACGGTACGGTGGATCCGGCGGCCCTGGTCGACGTGGCGGCGCCCGCGCTTGTCGCGTCGGATTCGGTGGCGCGGTCGATCGTGGACGCGCCGGTGAACCGGACCGTCCTGGGCCACGGCGCGGAGTTCGAGTTCTTCGAGATGCTCGACCTCAGCGCGGCGATCGACCTGATCGAGGGCGCCACCGTCGAGACCCTGCCCCTCGCCGCCCAGACGTACCCCCTCGCCGCCGACGACGCCGGAACGATCAGCATCGAGGTCGAGAAGAAGGACTACTACCGCGACAGCCAGGATGGCCGGCTTTACCGCCGGCCGGCGCCGACGCGGACCCGGGAGACGGTCGCCATCGTGGAGGTCGTCGCGGGAGTCGTGCCCGACACCGACGCGGAGGTGGGCACGCATCTCGCCGACGAGTCACTGTTCCCGTCGATCGCGGCGTTCGAGAACGCCCTGTCCGCCCTGACCGGTCCCGTCCGGTTCGCGGATCTCCTGGCTGATTTCCAGGCCACCGGCCACCTCACCGAGCTGCGGCTGACGCCCGTGGGAGAGCGGGCGCTGATCGGGCCGCGCCCGCCGGACAGTGACCCCGGTGCCCGGGTGCACCACAGCATCGGCGTCCCGCTCGCCGGGGCGTACTCCTTCCTGGCCTACGTCGCCGCGCACACCTGGCGCAGCCCGACGAGCGTGGCGCCGTCCCACGCCCGGCCCCACCTGGACGACGCGCTGCGGTTCGCCGACGCGCTGGCGGCCCGGTTCGCCGCCACCGGTGCATCGGCCCGGGACGTCGCGGAGCTGCGCGGCTTCGCCGCCATGCTGTATGTGAATGCGGCCGGGTACGCGAACCGCTTCATCTACCGCGGCGGCGCCAAGGAGAACCTCGGGGCGGCGTCCCGACACGACATGGCGGTGCTGATCGAGCAGCTCCCGGCGGCGGCCAGAACCTTCTTCACGGAGGGGTTCACCGAGGTCGAAGGGTTGTTCCGTGCCCAGTTCACGGCCCGCTTCCCGGATCTCGCGGACCGCTTCAGGGACAGGCACGGCGAAGAACTGCCCGGTGACTTCTTCCAACTGCCCGGTGGGCAGACGCCGACGGTCGTCGATTACCTCGCCGGACGGGTGTCCCAGCGGACGGCGTTCGGCGGGATGACCGTGCTCCCGGCGCTCGACGACGTCAACGCCGCGCTGCCGCTGGTGGTGCTGGAGGTCCGCTACTTCGGCGCGCAGCACGTTGTCGGGGCTGCGGCCCAGGCCGAGGCCGAGGCGCTGCGGGAGGCGGCCAGGGCGGCCTTCAGCGAGGCGTTGCGCGTCACCGGCACGGTGGTGCTCCGGTCAGGCGCCGTCACGCTGCCGCCCGACCAGAGGCTCTGGTCACTGTCGCGTCGCACCGGCCGACCCGGGCTGCTCACTGTCGAGCTTCCTCTCAACGAGCAGGGCTGGTCGCTGCGTCCCCTGCTGCCGATGCCCGCCGACGTGACGGCGATCCGGGTCGTCCAACACGTCGACCTCCCCGAGCACTTCGTCGCTTTGCAACGCCTGGCTGACTTCACCGGCCGACCGGTCTACGCGCTGGCCGACGACACGGCGGCGGTCTGGGACCCGGACCTGCGGGACGTGCGGGTCGACGGGCCTGACGACGTCCGTCCCTGGCTGGAGTTCCTGCCGGCGGCGTACGAGGCTGTCACCACCGATCCGCCCCGTCGGTGGGGGATCGGTGCCGGCGGCCAGCTCACCCCGCTGACCGGCGGCGACGGCTCGGAGCCGGCCCTGACCGTCCACCCGAGGGAGCTGCTCCCGACGCCCGGCCAGCATCTGCCCCCCGTCGTCGTCACCCACGATCCGGAGGTGCGCGCTGCCGCGGCCCGGATCCAGGTGCCCCCGGGCTACCTGGCGGTCGTCGCCGGCCCCGACGCGCCGACCGACGTGCATCGCTGGGCGGCGGACGTCGTCGAGGCGGCCACCACGCATTCCGTGTCGGCTGAGGCGATCCTCCTGGTCGGGCATCCGCTGCCGCACCTGGCGGCGCAGACCCTGGCCGACGAGTTCGGCCGGGTGGCCGACGCGCAGGGAGCGGGCATCGCGTCGGTCGTCGTGACCCACGGGGCCGACATCGAGGTCTCGACGCGGACCGGTGAGGTCAGGACGGTGCCGGTCACCGGCCACGACGAGCTGGACGGCTGGCGGGTGTTCCGGCCGTTCGCCCGGGGCGGGACGACCGCCGTCCCCGACGCCGTGCGTGCCGCGATCACCTCGCCGGCGACGGCGGCGGGCCCGGCCGGCCCGGGGGCCGGCGACGCCGGGTGGGTCCGGCTGCACACCGACACCGGGGCGGCGCTGCGCGACCCGGACGAGCCGCCGGGGTGGGCAGCGCGGCGGGCGGCGGCGCCGGTGGCGGTCCGCCAGCACCGCTGGGTGGACCCGGTGAGCCTGCCGGGGCCCGGCCAGCACGACCGGTATGTGGTCGAGTCGCGCTTCGAGATCCGCCGCTTCGAGTACGACGGCCAGCCGGTGACCGACCTGACCGTGCGGGTCTGGATCGACGGCGACCCTGCCGGCGAGGTGCTCGCCGACCTCCGGGACATGGTGCACCTGATGCTGAACGGCGACAGCCACGCCGGCGAGGACGCCTACGTGCTGCCCAACGGCCACGGCGACCGACTGCACGTCACCGTGGCGCGGGCCACCTCCGCGGACGACGCCCACCTGGCGGTGCAGCTGGTCGACGAAGGCCCGACCGATCAGTTCCACTGGCGACACGACGCCACACCGGAGCAACGACTGCACGAGTTCGCCCACCAGCTCGGCCTGCGCGACGAGTACCGGGACAGCACCTCGTCGCACCGTCCGGACGTGCCCGGCAGCCTCCTCGGTGACCTCACCGGTGTCGCCAGCGACGCACTGACCTCCGACGAGCTGGCGCAGCTGTCCGACGAGGAGGAGATCCAGTTGCGGGGGATGCAGTGGGCCGGGCTGCGGCCCCGCCACCTGCAGCTGCTGGCGGCGCTGATCGGGGAGCCGGACGCCGACGGGGCGTACCGGGGGACGGGCCCCACCTCCGAGCGGATCGGTGTCGCGCCCCGCGCGCCGCAGACCGCGATCGACCAGGCGGGTCAGCCGCTTCCGGCGGTTGACACCGAGTCCGGGGACGTGGCGGCCGGTGAAGCCGGGAGCGAGCGGATCGAGGTGTCCCGGCGGGTTGACCGGATCCGGCACCCGTTGACCCCGGCCGGGTTGGAGACCGCCGTGCAGGCGACCCTGGACGCGCAGGCTGCCGTCCGGCCGGCCGATCCGGCCGCCTCTGCGGCGTCCTGGAACCCGCCTGAGGATCCGTTGTCGTGTCTGGCTCTGGCCCGCAGGTTCGCGGCCGTCCTGCACCCCGGTGTCGACGGGTTCACCCGGTCGGGGTTGCGGGTCGGTCGGACCCGGGACGATGCCGCGATCGGCATCCGCTGGGCCGGTGACTTCGCCGGTGACCGGTCCGACTGGGCGGTGGTGGATTCCTGGGCGCGGGTCGAGGCGGCGCTGGTCGCCGCCGCGCCCGGCACGGCGGCGTTCGTCCTGTTGGAGCGGCCTGGTCGTGCGCCGGGGCATGCCTTCGCCGGTTACCGGTTGGATCGCGCCACGGATCCGGTGCGGTGGGTGCAGTTCGGTGGTGAGCGGGGTGCGGTGGTGTTGCCGCAGGTCGCGGCCGACAACCAGCTGCCGCGGCTGAACGCGTTGGGCCCGGAGGTCGCGGCCCGTGCGGTCCTGGTCGATCCCGACGGTACGGTGGACTCGGCGGCCCTGGTCGACGGCGGGGCGTTCGCGCCTGTCGCCTCGGATTCGGTGGCGCGGGCGATCGTGGACGCGCCGGTGAACCGGACCTTCCTGGGGCACGGCGCGGAGTTCGAGTTCTTCGAGATGCTCGACCTCAGCGCGGCCGTCGACATGTTCAAGGACGCCACCGTCGAGACCGTCCCCACCCGGGCCCGGACGAGCGCTCTCGCCGCAGATCCCACAGGAACGATCGTCATCGAGGTCGAGACCAAGACCTACTTCCGCGACAGCCGCGACGGCAGGCTCTACCGTCAGCCGGTGCCGGAACAGGATCCGGAGACGGTCGACGGCGCGGACGGCCAGGGCTCGCCGACGCCGGAGCGGACCCCGGAGACGGTGGCCATCCTGGAGGTCATCGTCGGCGTCGTGCCCGACACCGACGCCGAGCTGGACGCGCATCGCGGCGACGAGTCGTTGTTCCCGTCGATGACCGCGTTGGGCAACGCCCTGTCGGCGCTGACCCGGCCCGTCCCGTTCGCCCACCTCCTGGCCAAGGTCAAGGCCGCCGGCCACCTCTCCCAGGTGGTGCTGACACCGCTCGGGACGAAGGTCAAGATCGGGCCGCGCCCGCCGGACAGCGAGCCGGGTGCCCGGGTGCACCACAGCATCGGCGTCCCGCTCGCCGGAGCGCACTCGTTCCTGAGCTACGTCGCCCAGCGCACCTGGCGCAGCCCGACGAGCGTGTCCCCCTCCCATGCCCGCCCGCACCTGCAGGACGCGCTGCGCTTCGCCGACATCGTGGCCGATCACTTCGCCAGCCAGGGGGGCAGCGCCCGGGACGTCGCGGAGCTGCGCGGCTTCGCGACCGTGCTCTACTCCAACACCGCAGGCGTCACGGGGTGGTGGATCCACGAGGGCCTGGTCAAGGAGAACGTCGCGGCGCTGTCCCGGCAGGACATGCGGATGCTGCTCGACCAGCTGTCACCGGCGGCACAGGACCATTTCACGGCGAACCTCAACAGGATGGAGCAGCTCTTCCGCCGGATGTTCACGACTCGGGTCCCGGACATCGAGGCGCGTTTCCAGAGGGAGACCGGCGTCGAGCTGACCAGTGACTTCTTTTCCAGCCCCGCCTTCGTCGACAAGGAGAACGACGGCAAGGAGCAGTCGATCATCGACTACCTCCGCGCAGAAGTGCGGCAGCACCTCGGATACGGCGGGATGACCGTGCTCAGTGGCCTCGACAAGTCCAACGGCGCGCTGCCGCTGATGGTGCTGGAGGTCCGCTACTTCGGCGCGCAGCACGTCGACGGCGTCGCCGCACAGGGGGAGGCGGAGTCGCTGCGGCGGGCGGCCGGGGCGGCCTTCGACGAGGCGCTGCGGGTCACCGGCACGGCGGTGACCCGGCCGGGTGGCGTGCAGTTGGCGTTGCCGTCCGACCGGCGGCTCTGGCCGATGTGGCGCCACGCGGGCCCGCCGGGGCTGCTCACCGTGGAGCTGCCCCTGGACGAGCCGGACTGGTCGCTGCGACCCCTGTTGCCGGTTCCCGACGAGGTGGCCGCCATCCGCGTCGTCCAGCGGGTGAGCCTCTCGGAAAAGGTCATCCCCCTGCAACGCCTCGCGGACCTCACCGGTCGGCCCGTCTACGCGTTGGCCGAGGAGGCGACGGCGAGGTGGGATCCGGAGCTGGGCGATGTGCGGGTCGACTGGCCCGACGGTATCCGGCCGTGGCTGGAGTTCCTGCCGGCGGCGTACGAGGCCGGCGCCGATCTGACCCGCTGGTGGGGGGCCGGCCCCGGGGGTCGGCTCATGCGGCTGAGTGACAGCACCGAGCTGGTGCCGCCGGTGACGGTGCAACTGAACCTGTTCCCGCCGGACGTGGAGCACACCCTGCCCTCCGTCGTCGGCACCGGGGACCCGGCCGTCCTCGACCTCGTGCCGCTGATCCAGGCGCCCCGCGGCTACCAGGTGGTCTTCGCCGGCCCCGACGCGCCCACGTACGTGCCCGGCTGGGCGACGGCCGTCGTCCGGGCGATCATCGCCCAGTCGACACCGGTCGAGGGCGTCCTCCTGATCGGGCACCCGCGGCCGTACGCGGCGGCGCAGGCCCTGGTCGACCTGCTCGGCCAGACGGTCACCGAGCAGCCGAGGCTCCTCGTCACACCGGTGGTCCTGACCCACGGGGCGGACATCGAGGTCTCGACGCGCACCGGTGCGATCAGGGCGGTGCCCACCAGCGGCGACGACGAGCTCGGTGGATGGCGGGTGTTCCGGCCGGAGCAGACGGGCCGCACGAGCGTCGTCCCCGCCGGCCTACGCGCGATGATCACCTCTCCGACAATGCCGGCGGCGCAGTCAGGCCCGGCGGGTGACGCCGACCGGACGGACCCGACGGGCCGGCGGGCCGGCGCCACCGAGTGGGTTCGGCTCCACACCGACACCGGGGCGGTGCTGCGCCAGGAGGACGAGCCGGTGGAGTGGACGGTGCGGCGCGCGATGGCGCAGGTCGCGGTCCGCGAGCACCACTGGGTCGACCCGGTGAGCCGACCCGGACCCGACCCGGACGACCGGTACGAGGTCGTGTCGCGGTTCGAGGTCCGCGGGTTCCGGTACGGCGGCCATTCGGTGACCGACCTGACCGTGCGGGTGTGGCTCGACGACGACCCCGCCGGAGAGATGCTCGCCACCCTCCGGCGCGGGGTGCACCGGGTGTTCAACAGCGACGGTTACGCCGACGAGAACGCGTACCGGCTGCCCAACCGGTTCGGCGACCTGCTGCACGTGACCGTGGCCCGGGCCGCCTCCCCGCAGGACGCCCACCTCCGGGTGCAGGTGATCGACGAAGGGCCGACCGACCAGTTCCACTGGCGTCACGACGCCCTGGAGGAGGAGCTGGTGCACGAGTTCGCCCACCAGCTCGGCCTGCGCGAGGAGTACCGCGACGACACCGCACCGCACCGTCCGAACGTGCCCGGCAGCCTCCTCGGTGACCTCGCGGGACTTCCCGGCGATGCCCTGACCGACGAGGAGCGGGCGGCGTTGTCCGACGAGGAGGAGGCCCAGCTGCGGGGGATGCGGTGGGCCGGGCTGCGACCGCGTCACCTCCACCTGCTGGCGGCGCTGATCGGGGAACCGGACGCAGACGGGGCGTACTGGGGTGCGGACAAGGTCGTCCAACCGATCGGTGTCGCGCCCTTCGCACCGCAGACCACGACGGGCCAGGCGGGGCAGCAGCCTCCGGCAGCCGACCCGACGGTGCCGCCGATCACGGCGGCGGAGCTGGAGGGGGCGTGGCGGACCGGGACCGAGCGCGTCGCTTTCGAGTTCCCGATCCGGATCCCTGCGGAGCACGGCCTCCAGACGGTGCCCGATCTGGTAGGCCTGGTCCGGCGACCGTGGGACCTGGAACTTCTCGGCGACTCCGTGCCGCCGGCGGCCGCCGAGGACCACCAGCGGCTCACCCCGCCCGAACCGGTCGTCGACTGGGCCATGTTGACCGGACCGGCCCGCCAGGAGCTCGCCCAGCGGGCTGCGCTGGTCACGTCCTGGCTGGCCGGCTCACCGCAGCCGGTGGCGTACGGCACGACGCTGGAGTTCAGCCTGGTGCTGCGGGTGACCCCGGGCGTGCTCAGCGTGGCCCGGGAAGACGCGGTGGCCCGCCTCCTGGCCGACACCGCCGCCGACTTCCTCCGCTTCCAGCTCGACGCGCAGCTGCCCGTCGGGGTCCTTCCGGTGCGGGTCCTCGCCGGGGTCACCGCCTTCGACCGGGCCCTTCCGCAGGCCCGGATGCAGGTCGAGCTGTCCCTGCGCCGGGTGCTCCCCGGCCCGGCGCACGGCGACGATCCGACCTCCGACAGCGTGATCGGAGGCGTGTACGACGGTCGGGACCTTCGGGGCGACATGTCGCTGCGGATCACCGAGGCGCGGCAGGTCGTCGCCGGGTTGTCCGCCGGGGAGCCGGAGACCGCCGCGGCGGTCGTCGTCCACCAGCTCGGCGGCGTCCTGGTCCGGCTGCTGCCGGTGCTTGCCACGCCGACCCTGGCCGCCCCGTTCACGGCCCGTGCGGCGCAGGTGGGCGGCGTGCTCGACGACTTCCACTGGCTGGTGGGCCAGTGGGCGCGGCAGTGGCGCACCGGGGACGTCGCCGTCGCCGCCCTCGTGGCGCGCGCCACCGGTGCGCTCGACGCGATCGTCGAGCTGGTGCCGCTGATCGACCTGGCCCCGGCCGCCCATCGGGACCTCGACCTGACGCCGCTGGTCGACGGCCACCAGCCGGACGACGCCGACCACGTCGCGGCGCTGGCCCGGTTCCGCGCCGAGCTGACCCGGCTGCGGGGCGCCAGCGAGATCGCGCTGGACGAGCCGATCATGCAGGTGTACGGCTGGCAACTGCTCACCCAGGCGCTCGGGGCGCTGTGGTTCGGCGTGACCGAGGGCCCCGGCCCGATCGCCGACGGGCGCGTCCTCGGGGCCGTCGGCGCGGCGCTCGACGCGTACCACGAGGTGGTCGGCGGGCTCGGCGACGGCAGCCCCGATCTCGCGGCGTTCGACCGGGCCGCCGCGGCCGTCGGGGTGCTGGCCGACCGGCTGCGCCCCAGCCTCGACCAGGCGGCGATCGACCGCAACCTCGCCAAGCTCGACGACGCGCTGGCGGTGGTGGGTCTGCGCACCGACGTGCAGCTCGACCGGCTCACCCTGGACACCCGGGAGGCGATGCTCGACGGGCTGCTCGGCGCGGCAAGCCTCGCCCTGGACGCGTTCCGGATCAGCCGTGACCCCGGCCGCGGCGGCCTCGCCGGGATCCCCGGCGCGCCGGGTCCGCTTGCCGACTGGATGACGCTGCTGCGCACCCTCCAGCGGATGACCGTCCTCTGGGGCAGCGGGGTGCCGGACCTGCCCCGCCTGCGCGCGATGCACGGCCTCGCCCAACAGGTCCGCGACGGCATCGTGGCCGGGCGGGCCGACTTCACCCGGTTGGTCAACCGGGACGCCCCCGGCGGCGACCCGCGCGACGTGTCGAACCGGGTCCTCGACGCACCGCTCGCCCCGGCCCGCCCGCTCGCCCCGGCCCGCCCGGGTGCGGGGGAGGCCGGACCAGGGCCGGTGCCGCCCGGCCCCGGCCAGGTCCGGCTGCACCTCGTCGTCGAGGCGCCCGACGGAACGGCGGGGGCCGTGTCGACCGACCTGCATCAGGATCCGGACACCGGCCAGCTCCGGGTGCGGGTCGGTGACCCGTACGCCCCGGTTGCCGTGTTCGCGCGGCCGGAGACCGCGCACGGCGTGGCCCGGGGGATGGCCGACCACGTCGCGCAGGTGGGCCTGCCCTCCGGCGACGGCCCGGTGGTACGTCAGTTCGTGGTCGACGCCGACGCGTTCACCGCCCCGGACGACGCGCAGGTGTACGTCTTCCCGGCCCGCGACTTCGCCGCCCTGGTCGACCGGGCCGAACCCGGCTCGCTGGCCAGCTACGCGACCGACCCGGACGCGGTGGCGGGCGACGGTGGGGTGCGTGGCCTGGACGCGCTCGCCGCCGCCGACACCCCGGTCGTCCCGGTCGACGAGGCCAGCCGGATGCTGCCGACGGACGAGCCGAACGCCCGGCACCGACCCCGCGTCCTCCTGCCGCACACCGTCGTCGTGGCGTCCCTCGGCGACGTCCTGGTGATCGGCGATCCGGCATTGCCGGTGTACCCGGCCGACGCGCAGCCGGCCCCGCCGGCCCCGGTGCCGGACCGCCCCGGCGTGCCGCCCCGACGGCGGAACCGAACGCCACGACCGGCGGCGGACCGGGGATGAACCGAACCGCACCGGTGCCCGTTGTGGGGGCATGACCGCGACGACCGAGCCGGCCACCGACCGGGGGACCGCTCTGCACCGCCTCCTGCAGCGCCTCGCCGGGCAGGTGCCGGACGAGCTGGTCGGCGAGGCCCGGCAGTGGCTGGCGGCGGGGCAACTGACGGAGGTGGCCCAGGCGCTGGCGTTCACCTGCCTGACCGGGCACCTCCCGGTCACCGGGGCGGAGGCGAACCTGCTCGCCGGGATCCTCAGCGACGCCGGGGAGGACGTCGGTGTCCTGACCGGGCTGCATCAAGGCGCGGGGGGCCCGCCGGTGGCGTACGGGATGGCCCCGGTCGGCCCGCAGGTGCTGGCCGAACCCGGCATCCGGGTGCCGTACAGCCTGGACCTGACCGTCGGCGGAGACGGCCCGGGCGGGCCCGACGACCTCGACCGGGTCGCCGTGGCCGCGGTGGCCGCCGAACCCGGGCCGGTGGGACTCTGGCGGGCCTGGCGCTACCCGGCCCTCGACGCGCGGCACCCGCCCCCGAAGCGGCTCTACCTCGTGCAGGGCGGGGAACCGGTCGCCCTCGCCGCCCGGGTCGGGTCCGCCCTGGAGGCGGCCGGTGAGCGGCATCCGCTGGTCGAGGTCTTCGCCGACCCGGGGGAGTTGCCGCAGTACCAGCGGCGGGCGTTGGCCTACTCGGCGCTGCTCTGGGCGGCCCGCCCCGCGGAGCCGCTGCGGATGGCCGCCGCGCCGGACCCCGCCGCCCCGCCCGCGACGCTCACCGACGACGAGGCGGAGCGGGTCGCCGCGTACCTGGGCGCGGGCGTGCCGCTGCTGGCCAGCCCGGAGCGGGCGGCGGACGTCTTCGACCCGGAACACCACGCCGACGCGGTGCCGACGGGCATCCGGGGCGACGGGCGGTGGCTGTGGTCGGAGGCGGTCGCCTACTACACCGACCACTACGGTCTCGCCCCCGAGCCGGACCTGCTCGCGGCGATCCGGGCCGCCGACCACGCCGCGCCGGTGGTCGACGCCGTGGCGGTGCACCGTTCGCTGTCGTTTCTGTTCGCCGCGATGTGCGACGCCGAGCAGATCGGGGTGAACCACTCCGGCGAGCCCCACGTTGTGGGGGCATGATCGTGCCGTCGGCGTTGCACCGGCTGCTGCTGCGGGTCGCCGGGCACGCCCCCGGGCCGCTGCTCGCCGCCGCCCGCCGGTGGCTGGCCGCGGGCGAGGTGACCGAGGTGGCCCGGGCGGTGGCCTTCGCCGCCCTGGCCCGGCAGGTCCGCCTGACCGACGCCGACGCGCGGCTGCTCACCGGCGCGCTCGCCGCCACCGGTTTCCCGGCCGACCTGCTCGCCGACGTGCCCCGGTGCGAGCGGGACGACCCGCCGCCCTACGCCCTGACCCCGGCGCGTCCCGCCGGCGGGCGCGCGGACCCGGTCGGCGAAGCCGGGCCGGACCCGGCCGACCGGGCCGCCGTCGCCGCCGTCGCGGGTGCCGACGGCAGCGCCGAACCCGTCGGGCTGTGGCGGGTCTGGCGGCACCCGGCCACGGCGACGCCGCACCCGCCGGCCAGGCGCGTCTACCTGGCGCAGGCCCGCGCCGGCGCGGTCGCGCTCGCCGCGCGGATCCAGGCCGCGCTGGTGGCGGCCGGCGAACACGACCCGCTGGTCGAGGTCTTCGCGGACGCCGTCGACCTGCCGTCCTACCAGCGCCACGCGCTCGACCGGGCCGTCCTGCTCTGGGCCGCCCGGCCGGCCGAGCCGGTCCGGATCGCGGCGACCTTCGACGCCCTCGACGCCGCCGGGATCCCGGCGTTCGGCGCCGACCGGCCCCGGCTGTCGGCGGCCGAGGCGGACCGGGTCGCCGGGTATCTGGCCGCCGGGTTCTGCCTGGTCACCAGCCCGGTCCGGGTGCCCGACGTCATGGAGCCGGCCCGGGAGGTGCCGACGGACCTGCGCGGCGACGGCCGCTGGGTGTGGTCGGCCGCCGCGGGGCACTACCTGACCCGGTACCGCATCGCCCCTGACCCGGGGTTGCTGGCCGCGATCCGGGCGGCCGACTACACCGTGCCCGACGTGGACGCGGTGGCGGTGCACCGCGCCCGGGCGGCGCTCGTCGAGGCCATCGGTGGACCGGGCGGCCCGGAGCGCCCCGGCGAGCGGGCGGCGGGGTAGCCGGCGATGGGCGACCCGTCCGCGACCGTCCGCGCGGCTCTCGTCGGCGACGTGCTCCTCCTGCACGGCGAGGCCGAGCCGTTCGCCGCCCTCGCCGGGGTGGCCGCCCGCCTGCCGGTCGACCCGGACCGCACCCCGGTGCTCTGCTCGTCGGCGGTCTCGGAACGACCGGACCTGTTCGGTCTCCTCGTCGACCTGCTGCCCGTGCATCTCGGCGGTTCGGCGGTCGGGTTCCGGCTGGTCCCGCTCGGCCGTTACGCCGACCCCGACGCGGTACCCGACCTGGCGGCGGGGCTCGCCACGGACCTCGGGATCGACGGGTCGGTGCCGCTGGACGCCCCGGCGGTGTCCACCCGGGCGGTCCCGGCGGCGTTGCGCTGGATCGTCGTCGACGGCGGGCCGATCCGGCCGGAGAGCCCGCCCGCGGCGTGGTGCGCGCCGCTGCCGGACCAGTCCCAGCCGGTCGACGGCTCCGGTCCACCCGAGCGAGGCGACGACCCGGGGCAGGCCCGGCCGGCCGACGACTCGGATCAGGCCCGGCCGGGGACGCCCGAGGGCTGGCAGGTGACCCGGATCGGCGACGGTTACACCTGGCTACCGGTCCCATCGGCGTCCGGCCCGGAGCCCAACCGCCCCGGGCCGCCCCTGCCCGCTGCGGGGGCCGCGACCCACAGGCCACCACTCCCGCCGGCCGCCGCCGGGCCGCCGCCGGGCCGGGCGATCCCGGGCGGCTGGTCCTTCCTGGACGCGGAGACGCCTGGTCAGCCCGACCCGGCACCCCTCGACGCGTTCCTCGTCGAGGTGGAGATCGGGGCCGGCGGTTTCCGCGTCGACGGGCGTCCGGTGCCGCCCGGGGTGCTCGCCGGCCACCTGGCCGCCGTGTGGCTCGACGGGCGGCCCCTGGTGCTTCGCGGCAGCGCGCCGTACCCGGCCGTGGCCGGAATGCTGTTCGGGGCCCTCGCCGATGTGCTCGGTCGTCCGGTGGTCGCCAGCGACGCCCGGGCCGAGGCCACCGCGACGGGGCTGCTCACCACCCCGGGCGCCTTTCGCCGGTGGCACCCCCGGGACCCTGCCGGTGCCGCCCGGTTGGTGACCGACCTCGGCCCCGTCCTGCCCCCTCGCGCCCGCACCGCGCAGTCCGCCACGCCGTCCCCGGCCGACCCCACGCCGTCCGCCCGGCCTGCGCCGGAGCCCACGCCGTCCCCCCTGAGCCCGGCCGACCCCGGGCCACCCGCACCGGCCGCCGTCGCGGCGGACCCCACGCCCACGGTCGTGTCGCTGCTCGCGGCCGACCGGTCCGCGTCGGCCGTCGACGCGGCGCTCGTGCCGTCGGACGTCGCGCGACGGTGGCAGGGGCTTCGGGCCCCGGGCCTCGATCTGCTGCGGATCGACCCGACGCCGGAGGGTCCGCCCGGGCCTGCGTCGACCCCCCTGGCGGAGCCGCCCGTGGCGGGACCGCCGGCCCCGTCCGGAGCGGCAGCCGCTACCGCGCCGCCGGCCGGCAACAGCGCGCCCACCTCGGGGCAGCCGGTCGCCCCGCCGGCCGGCCCTGCCCGGGTACCGGTCCTGCTACGGCCCGATGGGCGTGCGCTCGCCGCCGAGGACCGGGTGGCGCTGCGCCGGATCCTCGCCGGGCGTTACGACTCGTACGTCCAGGTGGTGACCCGGACCCTGGCGGAGGAACCGGGGCTGCGGGTGGCGGCGGTGAGCGCCCTCGACCTGCCGGCCGGCCTGGTCGCGGTCCGCGCCTACTGCGTGGGCGAGCGGGACACGGTGAACGCGATCCTGCGCGACGCCCCCGACCCGGAGCCGGATGCCGACCCGGCGGTGCTGGCCCGCTGGGTCGCCTACGGACTGCGCCGCCTGCCGGCGGTCTTCGGCCCGGTCTTCCGTGCCGCGACCGCACCGCCCGGGCCCGGCTACCGACCGGGCACGGTCCTGGTCGAGCCGGCCTTCCTCGACGTCGACCCGGTGCCCGCCACGGCCCCGGCGGCGGGGGCACCCACGGTCCCGGACGCCGGGGCCGAGTTCGTGATCTGGTCCACGGGGGCCCGCCGGCTGGGCGGCCTCGCCGTGCACGCCGCCGCCCCGCGCGGTGGCCCGGCCGGCACACGGACCGCATCCCGCGCCGACGGCGCGTCCGGCCCGGCGGTCTTCCCCGCCGGCACCTGCTTCGAGGTGCTCGCCGTGGAGCCCGCCGGCCCCGGTGCCCCGCAGCGGATCTTCCTCCGGGAGTTGCCGGCCGGCCGGCCGACCCCGGGCGGCGAACAGACCCTGGACCGGCTCCGGGCAGCGGCCCCGGCCGGGATCGCCACGAACGGCCCCACGCCACCGCTGGCCGTGGCACCCGGTGTCGACGCGGCCGGGCGGCTGTTCGCCCTGCCCGTCGGGACGGACCGGGGCACCCCGCCGGTCGGGGCGGACCGGCCGCACCGAGCCGGGGCCACCGCCGCGGGGCGGCGACCGGCCGGGGCGGGCGCTACCGACCAGACGAGAGGACGGTGAGGAGTGAACAGCACCATGCTGGCGGTCTCCCAGACGGAGCCGGGCTGCCAACCGACGATCGCGGGCGCGTTGGCCGTCGCACCGGCCGGCGCCACCGTCGTCGTGCAGCCGGGCCGCTACCGCGAGCAGATCCAGCTCGGCGGCGACGTCACGCTGATCGCCGAGGAGGGGCCGGGCACGGTGACCATCGACGGCGGCGAGGGCGTCGCGCTCTTCGTCGGCGGGGGGTCGGTGACGCTGCACGGGATCGAACTGGTCGGCGGCGCGGGGCAGCTCCCGACGGTCCAGGTCCGCGGCGGGCGGCTGGAGCTCACCCGGTGCGCCGTACGGGCCGGCGGCATCGTCGCGGTGCACGTGCCCGGCGGCGAACTGGCCATGCGGGACGGTCGGGTCGGCAACCCCGGCGGCGCCGGTCTCCTCTTCGAACGCGCCGGCACGGGACAGGTCACCCGGACCGCGATCGCCGGGATCGGCACGGTGGCCGTCGCCATCACCGGCGGCGACCCGGTCCTGCGCGAGTGCACCCTCACCGACGTCCGCGGCAGCGGGGTGCTGTGCACCGCCGGGGGACGGGGGCTGCTGGAACAGTGCGTGATCAGCGCCGTCGACGGCCCGGGGCTGGTCGTCGAGGACGGCGCGGTACGCCTGGTCGGCACCCGGATCGCGGACACCGCCGGCTACCCGGTGCTGGTGACCGGGGGCAGCCCGGAGCTGACCGGCTGCGAGATCCACGCGGCGACCGGCCCGGCGGTGCTGGTCGACGGGCACGCCGACCCGACGCTGCGCGACTGTGTCGTGGCCGTCGGCAGCGGGCACGGCATCAGCGTCCAGGCCACCGCCACCGGCACCTATCGCGGGCTCCGCGTCGAGGTGACGACCGGCGCGGCCCTGGTGGCCACCGGCACGGCGGCCCCCCGGATCGAGGGTGGCACGCTGACCGCCACCGACGGGGCGGGTCTCCTCTTCGCCGGGGCGGCGACCGGCAGCGTCCACGGGGTGACGGTCGCCGGGGCCCGCTCCGGGCTCCTGGCCCGGGGCAACTCCCGGCCCGAGGTCGAGGACCTCACCGTCACCGGGCCGGCCGAGGACGGGCTGCGGGTCGCCGAGGAGGCCCGGGTCAGCGTCCGGCAGGGCGAGGTGGCGGGGGCCGGCGCGGCCGGCGCGGCGGTCACCGGCGGCGAACTGGTCCTGGACGGCGTGACGCTGCGCGACTGCGCGAGCGGGCTGGTCGTGGCGGCCGGGCGGCTGCGGGCGGCCGGCGTGGACGTGCTCGGCAGCCGGGGGGCCGGGCTCACCGCGCAGCGCGGGGCGGCCGTGCACCTGCGGCGCAGCCGGGTGCGGGGCAGCGGCGGGCCGGGGGTGCGGTTCGCCGGGGACTCGCAGGGCGAGCTGACCGGGTGCGAGGTGTTCGGCAACGCCGGGGCCGGGGTGCTGGTCCAGACGCGCCAGCCGGTGCGGCTGGTCCGTACGGAGCTGCGCGGCAACGAGGGAGGGCCGGTGTGTACCACGGTCGCCGACGCCGCCGTCGAGGTCGTCGGCGGCGACGGCGGCACGCCGCCGGTCGACCCGGCCGGACCCGCCGACGGGGCCGGTCCGGGTCGGGAACGGTCGCCGCAGCCGCCCGTACGCGACGACCCGCCGGCACCGGCGTCCTCCGGCGCGGTGGCGGCACCGCCCCCGCCGTCGGGGCCCGCGGGGCCGCCCGCCGCGGACGACCCGGTCGCGCCGCTGCTGACCCAGCTGGACGCGCTGGTCGGCCTCGCCGGGGTGAAACGGGAGGTGGCGACCCTGGTCGGGCTGCACCGGATCAGCCAGCGCCGGGCGGCGGCCGGGCTGCCCGCGCCGCCCATGTCCCGGCACATGATCTTCGCGGGCGCGCCGGGCACCGGGAAGACGACCGTCGCCCGGCTCTACGGCCAGATCCTGGCCGCCCTCGGCGTGCTGCCCGGCGGGCAACTCGTCGAGGTGGCCCGCGCCGACCTGGTCGCCGAACACATCGGCGGCACGGCCGTGAAGACCACCGAGCGGTTCCGGGAGGCCATCGGCGGCGTGCTCTTCGTCGACGAGGCGTACACCCTGGCCCCGGTCGACGGCGGCGGCTCGGGGCACGACTTCGGCCGGGAGGCGATCGACACGTTGGTCAAGCTGATGGAGGACCACCGCGACGAGGTGGTGGTGATCGTCGCCGGGTACTCGGCGCAGATGCGCACGTTCCTGGCGGCGAACCCGGGGCTGGCCTCCCGGTTCTCCAAGACCGTCGAGTTCGAGAGCTACAGCACCCCGGAGCTGGTGCAGATCGTCGAGCGCCTGTGCAGCAGCCACCACTACGCCCTGGAGTACGACACCCGCCTCGCCCTGGAGACGTTGTTCGAGGCGATGCCGCGCACCGGTTCGTTCGGCAACGCCCGGGTGGCCCGGCAGACCTTCGAGGAGATGGTCAGCCGGCAGGCGTTCCGGCTGTCGGGCAGCGGCGCCGCGTCCGGGGTGGAGCTGGCGCAGCTGCTGCCGCAGGATCTCGGCGAGGTGGGCACCGGCCCGGTGGACGACGAGCCGCCCGCCGCCGCCGTGGACGCCCTGCTGGCCAGGCTGCACGCCATGGTCGGCCTGGACGCGGTGAAGCAGGAGGTGGCCGAGCTGATCGACCTGCTGGCCGCCGTCCGGACCCGGGTCCGGGCCGGCCTGCCGGCCCCGTCGGTCTCCCGGCACCTGGTCTTCTCCGGGCCGCCGGGCACGGGCAAGACCACGGTGGCCCGCCTCTACGGGCAGCTGCTGACCGCGCTGGGCGTGCTGCGCGGCGGGCAGCTGGTCGAGGTGGCCCGCGCCGACCTGGTCGGCGAGTACGTCGGACACACCGCGCAGCGCACCCGGGAGGCGTTCGAGCGGGCCCGGGGCGGGGTGCTGTTCATCGACGAGGCGTACACGCTGGCCCCGCCGGACGCCCGCAACGACTTCGGCCGGGAGGCGATCGACACGCTGGTCAAGCTGATGGAGGACCACCGCGACGAGGTGGTGGTGATCGTCGCCGGGTACGAGGCGGAGATCGAGCAGTTCCTCGCCGCGAACGCCGGACTGGCGTCCCGCTTCTCGCGGCGGATCCACTT
>NZ_JAHWGR010000017.1:0-148690 GCF_020873825.1 Micromonospora sp. DH13 | reverse complement strand
GGGTGGGGTGGGTCAGGACTTGCCGAATTCGCGTTGGATGATGGCGAAGATGTCGTCCTCGGTGGCGGTGGACAGGTCGTCCGCCACGGCTACGGCCTCGGCCGGGGCAGGCGACGCGGAAGCCGGCGAGGCCGGATCCAGCGAGGCCGGATCCAGCGAGGCGGGGGACGGTGACGACGGGGCCGTGGCGCCTCGCCAGTGGGCCAGCAGATCCTCCAGGCGGCGGGTGATCTCCGAGTCGTCGCGCCGGTCGGCGGGGACGGTCCGCAGCAGCTCGTCGAGCCGTTCGATCTCGGCGACGACCGGGGTGGCCGCACCGTGCGGCACCAGCTCGGCGCGCAGGTGCTCGGCGAGCGCGGCCGGCGTCGGATAGTCGAAGACGAGGGTGCTGGGCAGGGCGAGACCTGTCTCGGCGGTGAGCCGGTTGCGCAGCTCCACGGCGGTCAGCGAGTCGAAGCCGAGTTCCAGGAAGCCCCGGGCGGCACGGATCGCCGCCGGGGTGCGGTGCCCCAGCACGGTGGCGGCGGTGCCGCGTACCAGGTCGAGCAGGATGCGGTCCCGCTCGGTGTCGCCGGCGGCGGCCAGCCGGTCCCGCAGCTGCTGCGGGGCACCCGAGTCCGCCGGCGGCTCCGGTCGGTCGGCCGCGCCGGCCTCGGGGATGCCGCCGAGCAGGGGGCTGGGTCGCAGGGCGGTGAAGGAGGCGGCGAACCGGTCCCAGGCGACGTCGGCGACGACGACGCTCGTGTCGTCCCGGTCGAGGGCCGCCTGCAGCGCGGTGACCGCCAGCTCCGGATCCATCGCCGGCAGCCCCCGGCGGCCGAGCTGTTCCTGCTGCTCGCCGTGCGCCATCCCTGCGCCGGCCCACGGGCCCCACGCCACGGCGGTGCCGGCGGCACCCCGGGCGCGCCGCCGGGCCACCAGCCCGTCGAGGTACGCGTTGGCCGCCGCGTAGCCGGCCTGCCCGGCCGAACCCCACACCCCCGCGATGGACGAGAACACCACGAACGCGTCCAGTTCCGGCAGCAACGCGTCGAGGTGCGCCGCCCCGTCGACCTTGGCGCGCAGCACGTCGCGCAGCTCGTCGGCGGTCAGCTCGCCCAGCGGGGTGGAGTGCGCCGCGCCCGCCGCGTGCACGACGGCGCGTACCGGGTCACCGGCGGCGGCGAGGCCGTCGAGCAGCGCGCCCAGCGCCGACCGGTCCGCCACGTCACACGCAGCCACCGTCACCCGCGCCCCACGCGCCCGCAACCGCTCCGCCAACTCCACCGCACCCGCGGCCCGCTCACCACGCCGGCTCACCAACACCACATGCTCGGCACCCGCCCCGACCGCCCACCCGGCGACCCGAGCGCCCAAGGCCCCGGTGCCGCCGGTGACCAGCACCGTCCCCGACAACCGGAACTCCCGCCGCGCAGCCTCACCGCCAGCACGGGCCAGCCGCCGCACGAACAACCCCGACGACCGCACCGCCACCTGATCCTCGACACCCGCCGCCAGCACCTGACACACCCGGCGGACCATGCGAGCGTCCACCACCTCCGGCAGGTCCACCAGGCCACCCCACTGTCGTGGCTCCTCCAGCGCGGCCACCCGGCCCAGGCCCCAGGCGGCAGCGGCGACCGGGTCGACCGGCGCGTCCGACGCACCCACGGACACCGCGCCCCGGGTCACCCACCACACCCGGCCGCCCAGGTCGGCGGCGGCCAGCGCCTGCACCGCCCCCAGCGCCTCGCCCACGCCGACGCCGGCCAGCGACAGCAGCGACACCACACCGGCGGCCTCGCCGACGTCGCGGAGCGACTTCGCCACCAGTTCGCGGTCGTCCGCCGGGCCGTCGAGCGTCAGCGTCCGGACCTTCGCCCCGGCCGAGGCGATCCCTTCGGTCACGGCCGCGAGCACCGGGGCATCGACCCCGTCGTACGGCACCAGCACCAGCCAGGTGCCGGTCAGTGCCCCCGAGGTGTCGGGCACGGCCTGCCACTCGACGCGGTAGCGCCACGAGTCGACGGTGGACCGCTGCTGACCCGCCCGCCGCCACCGGGCGAGCTTCGGCAGCAGGTCACTCAGCGACTGCTCCGCCGCCAACTCCGCACCGAGACCGGTCAGGTCCTCCCGCTCCACCGCCGCCCAGAACCGCTCGTCGGTCGCCGAGCCCCCGGTGGTGCTCACGGCGGCGGCTGGCGGCACGTCGTGCAGCCAGTAGCGCTGGTGGTGGAAGGCGTAGGTGGGCAGGTCGACGGTGCGGGGCCGACCGCCGGTGTGGGTGAACCAGGCGGCCCAGTCCACGGACGTGCCGGTCACGTGCAGCCGGGCGAGGGCGGTGACCAGCGCGGTCGTGTCGTCCTGGTCGCGGCGCAACGCCGCCACCAGGTGCACCGGCCGCTCCGCCGGAACATCGGCCGCCATCGCCGTCAACGTCGCATCCGGCCCGACCTCCACGAACGACGTCACGCCCAGCCCGTGCAGGGTGGTGATCGCGTCACCGAACCGCACGGCCTCCCGCACATGCCGCACCCAGTAGTCCGGGCTGCTGATCTCGGCCGCCTCCGCCACCCGCCCGGTCAGGTTCGACACGATCGGCAGCCTCGGCGTCTGCCAGTCCAGACCCGCCAGAACCGTCCGGAACTCCGCCAGCATCGGTTCCATCAACCGCGAATGGAACGCGTGACTGACCGGTAGCCGCTTCGCCCGCCAGCCCCGCCCGGCACACTCCCCCGCGATCCGATCCAACTCGGCCACCGGCCCCGACAGCACCACTGCCCGAGGCCCGTTCACCGCCGCCACATCCACACCGCTGCCGGCCAGCGCACGCACCTCAGCCTCAGGCGCGCCGACCGCCAGCATCCCGCCACCGGACGGCAACGCCTGCATCAACGAACCCCGCGCCGCCACCAAGGCACACGCGTCCTCCAACGACAACACACCCGCCACATGCGCGGCCGTCACCTCACCGATCGAATGCCCCACCAGATAGTCAGCCGTCACACCAAACGAGGCCAACAGCTCGTGCAACGCCACTTCCAGAGCGAACAGACCCGCCTGCGTGAACGCCGTCTGATCCAACAGGGCAGCCAGGCCGGAACCCGGCTCCGCGAACACCACCTCCCGCAACGGACGGTCAAGGCGACCCGCGAACAGGGCACACACCCGATCGAACGCCCCCGCATACACCGGGAACCGGTCATACAACTCCCGACCCATCCCCGACCGCTGCGCACCCTGACCCGTAAACAACAACACCCGACGACCCGACGAAACCTCACCCGTCACCACACCCGGAACCGCCGCGCCAGCCGACAACGCGTCCAGGCCGGACAGCAGGTCGTCCCCGGTCGCGCCAAGAACGACCGCCCGGTGCTCCAGGGCGGCGCGGGCGGTCGCCAGTGACCAGGCGACGTCCGTCGCCGTCGGCCCCGCGTCGGATCCCAGGTGCTCGGCGAGCCGGGTGGCCTGCGCGGCGAGGGCTTCCGGCGTACGCGCCGACACCAGCCAGGGCACCACGGGCAGCTCGACGGGCCGGGGCGGCTCGGCCTCGACGGGCTCCGCCTGCTCGAGGATCACGTGGGCGTTGGTCCCGGAGATGCCGAACGAGGAGACGGCGGCCCGGCGCGGGCGGTCCACCACCGCCGGCCACTCGCGGCGCTCGGTCACCAGCGTGACCGCGCCCGACGTCCAGTCCACCTTCGTGGAGGGCTCGTCCACGTGCAGGGTCGCTGGCACCACGCCGTATCGCAGGGCGAGGACCAGCTTGATGATCCCGGCGACGCCGGCGGCGGCCTGGGTGTGGCCGATGTTCGACTTGATCGACCCGAGCAGCAGCGGCGCGGCGTCGCCCCGACCCTGGCCATAGGTCGCAAGGAGCGCCTGCGCCTCGATCGGGTCACCCAACGTGGTGCCCGTGCCGTGGGCCTCCACTACGTCCACATCCGACGTCGACAGGCGCGCATTCGCCAGAGCCTGCCGGATCACCCGCTGCTGCGACGGACCGTTCGGCGCGGTGAGACCGTTCGACGCCCCGTCCTGGTTCACGGCGGAGCCCCGCACGACCGCGAGGACCCGGTGACCGTTACGTCGGGCGTCCGACAGCCGCTCGACGAGGAGCACCCCGACGCCCTCACCCCAGCCGGTGCCGTCCGCCGACTCCGCGAACGACCGGCACCGCCCGTCGGCGGAGAGGCCGCCCTGCTTCGCGAACTCGACGAAGGTCGCCGGTGAGGCCATGACCGTCACGCCGCCGGCCAGGGCCAGGTCGCACTCGCCCGAGCGCAGTGACTGCGCAGCCAGGTGCAACGCCACCAGCGACGACGAGCACGCCGTGTCGACGGTGACCGCCGGCCCCTCGAACCCGAACGAGTACGCCACCCGCCCAGACAGGACGCTGGTCGCGTTGCCGGTGAGCAGGTGGCCGCCGACCTCCTGGTCCCGGCCCATGGCCGTGGACGCGTACCCCTGGAAGCTGGCACCCGCGAAGACGCCGACCCGCTCCCCCTTCAGGCGGGACGGGTCCACGCCCGCCGACTCGACCGCCTCCCAGGAGACCTCCAGCAGCAGCCGCTGCTGCGGGTCCATGGCGAGGGCCTCGCGGGGGGAGATGCCGAAGAACTCGGCGTCGAACGCTCCCGCGTCGTAGACGAAGCCGCCCTGGCGGGGGAACGAGGTGTCGGACAGCCGGCCGTCGAGGAAGCTGTCCCAGCCCCGGTCGAGGGGGAAGTCGGAGATGCCGTCGCGCCCGGCGGCGAGCATGTCCCACAGCTGGTCGGCGGTGTCGACTCCGCCGGGCAGGCGGCAGGCCATGCCGACGATGACGATGGGGTCGTCGTCGACGGCCGCGACCCGCTCCCGCTCCACCGCCCCGGCCGGGGTGCCGGTCAGCTCGGCGGCCAGGTGGGCGACGAGCGCCAGCGGCGTCGGGTGGTCGAAGACGAGGGTGCTGGGCAGGGCGAGGCCGGTCTCGGCGGTGAGCCGGTTGCGCAGCTCCACGGCGGTCAGCGAGTCGAAGCCCTGCCGCTGGAACGCCTGGTCGGCGGGGACGGCGTCCGGCGTGGCGTGCCCGAGCACCGCGGCCACCTGGGCGCGCACGAGGTCGAGCAGGTACGCGTCCCGTTCGGCGGTCGTCAGGGTGGCGAGCCGGCGGCCGAGCTGCGCCTGTTCCTCCCCCGCATCGGCGGCGGCGTCGGGTGACGCGGGCCGCGCCTCGGGGATCTCGTCCAGCAGAGGGCTGGGTCGCAGGGCGGTGAAGGAGGCGGCGAACCGGTCCCAGGCGACGTCGGCGACGACGACGCTCGTGTCGTCCCGGTCGAGGGCCGCCTGCAACGCGGCGACCGCCAGCTCCGGATCCATCGCCGGCAGCCCCCGGCGGGCCAGTTGCTCCTGCGCCTCGCCCTGGACGGCCATGCCGGCACCCGCCCACGGGCCCCACGCCACGGCCGTGGCGGCGGTGCCCCGGGCCCGTCGGCGGGCGACGAGGGCGTCGACGAAGGCGTTGGCCGCCGCGTAGCCGGCCTGCCCGGCCGAACCCCACACCCCCGCGATGGACGAGAACACCACGAATGCGTCCAGCTCCGGCAGCAACGCGTCGAGGTGCGCCGCCCCGTCGACCTTGGCGCGCAGCACCTCGCGTAGCTCGTCCGGCGTGACGTCGGCAAGCGGGGTGAACTGGGGTGCTCCGGCGGCGTGCACGACGGCACGGACGGGGTCGCCGGCGGCGGCGAGGCCGTCGAGCAGCGCGCCCAGCGCCGACCGGTCCGCCACGTCACACGCAGCCACCGTCACCCGCGCCCCGCACGCCCGCAACCGCTCCGCCAACTCCACCGCACCCGCGGCCCGCTCACCACGCCGACTCGTCAACACAAGGTGTTCTGCCCCGACATCCACCGCCCACCGCGCCACCCGGGAGCCCAACGCCCCGGTGCCGCCGGTGACCAGCACCGTCCCCGACAACCGGAACTCCCGCCGCGCAGCCTCACCACCCGCACGGGCCAGCCGCCGCACGAACAACCCCGACGACCGCACCGCCACCTGATCCTCGACACCCGCCGCCAACACCTGACACACCCGGCGCACCGCCCGGCCGTCCACCACCTGCGGCAGGTCCACCAGGCCACCCCACCAGCCCGGCAGCTCCAACGCCGCCACCCGACCCACGCCCCACACGGCCGCCGCGACCGGGTCGACCGGGGCGTCCGACCTGCCCACGGACACCGCGCCCCGGGTCACCCACCACACCCGGCCGCTGACGCCGCAGTCGCTCAGCGCCTGCACCACGGCGAGGGTCTCGCCCACGCCGGCACCGGCCAACGACAGCAGCGACACCACACCGGCGATCTCACCCGGGCGGGGCAGCGCGGCCCGCAGCTGCTCGGCCGCGTCGTCCCGGCTCGTCCCCGCCGGGTCGAGGCTGACCGTCAGGACCTCCGCGCCGTGCGCGGCCAGGCCCTCGGCAAGAGGGTGGTCGCCCTGCGTCGGGGGCACCAGGACAAGCCACCTCCCGGTCAACCCCTCCGACGGTACGGCCGGAGCGGGCCGCCACTCGACGCGGTAGCGCCACGAGTCGACGGTGGACCGCTGCTGACCCGCCCGCCGCCACCGGGCGAGCTTCGGCAGCAGGTCACTCAGCGACTGCTCCGCCGCCAACTCCGCACCGAGACCGGTCAGGTCCTCCCGCTCCACCGCCGCCCAGAACCGCTCGTCGATGTCGTCGCTCGCTCGCGAGGTGCCGCCGACGGCCGATACGGGCTCGGGCCAGTACCACCTGCGGTGGAAGGCGTAGGTGGGCAGGTCGACGGTGCGGGGCCGGCCGCCGCTGTGGGTGAACCAGGCGGCCCAGTCGATCGGCGTGCCGGTGACGTGCAGCCGGGCCAGGGCCGTGACCAGCGCCGTCGTGTCGTCCTGGTCGCGGCGCAGCGCCGCCACCAGATGCACCGGACGGTCGACGGGCGTGTCGGCCGCCATCGCCGTCAACGTCGCATCCGGCCCGACCTCCACGAACGACGTCACGCCCAGCCCGTGCAGGGTGGTGACCGCGTCACCGAACCGCACGGCCTCCCGCACATGCCGCACCCAGTACTCGGGGTCGGTGATCTCCCCCGCCTCCGCCACCCGGCCCGTCACGTTCGACACGACCGGCAACCTCGGCGTCTGCCAGTCCAGGCCAGCCAGGACCGCGCGGAACTCGGCGAGCATCGGCTCCATCAACCGCGAATGAAACGCGTGACTCACCGGCAACCGCTTCGCCCGCCAACCCTTCTCGGCACACCGCTGGGCGATCACGTCCAGGTCGGCGACCGGCCCCGACAACACCACCGACTGCGGACCGTTCACCGCCGCCACATCCACACCGTCACCAGCCAGCGCACGCACCTCAGCCTCGGATGCGCCCACCGCCAACATCCCGCCACCAGACGGCAACGCCTGCATCAACGAACCCCGCGCCGCCACCAAGGCACACGCGTCCTCCAACGACAACACACCCGCCACATGGGCGGCCGTCACCTCACCGATCGAATGCCCCACCAGATAGTCAGCCGTCACACCAAACGAGGCCAACAGCTCGTGCAACGCCACTTCCAGAGCGAACAGACCCGCCTGCGTATACGCCGTCTGATCCAACAGGGCAGCCAGGCCGGAACCCGACTCCGCGAACACCACCTCCCCCAACGAACGGTCAAGGCGACCCACGAACAGGGCACACACCCGATCGAACGCCCCCGCATACACCGGGAACCGCTCATACAACTCCCGACCCATCCCCGACCGCTGCGCACCCTGACCCGTAAACAACAACACCCGACGACCCGACGAAACCTCACCCGTCACCACACCCGGAACCGCCGCGCCAGCCGACAACGCGTCCAGACCGGACAACAGGTCCTCCCCGGTCGCGCCCAGCACGACGGCGCGGTGCTCCAGAGCAGCCCGCGACGTCGCCAGCGACCAGCCCACGTCGACCGGCGACAACCCAGCCCGCTCGCGAACGGAATCCGAAAGCCGCGCCGCCTGCCCACCGAGGGCCTCCGCCGAACGCGCCGACACCAACCACGGCACCACCGGCAACTCGACGACACCAGAGGACTCGGCCGCCACCGACTCCGCCTGCTCCACGATCACATGAGCATTCGTCCCCGAGATCCCGAACGACGACACCGCCGCCCGACGCGGCCGACCCACCACCGGCCACTCACGCGACTCCGTCACCAACTCGACCGCACCCGACGACCAGTCCACCTTCGACGACGGCGCATCCACGTGCAGGGTCGCCGGCACCACGCCATACCGCAGGGCGAGGACCATCTTGATGATCCCGGCGACGCCCGCCGCCGCCTGCGTGTGACCCAGGTTCGACTTCACCGACCCCAGCAGCAGCGGTGTCTCCCGACCCTGCCCGTACGTCGCCAGCAACGCCTGAGCCTCGATCGGGTCACCGAGGGTCGTGCCCGTGCCGTGCGCCTCCACCACGTCCACGTCCGCCGGGGCCAGCCGGGCGTTCGCCAGGGCCTGCCGGATCACCCGCTGCTGCGACGGCCCATTCGGCGCGGTGAGACCGTTCGACGCACCGTCCTGGTTCACCGCGCTGCCGCGCACCACGGCGAGGACCCGACGGCCGTCCCGCCGGGCGTCCGACAGGCGCTGCACCAGCAGCACCCCGACGCCCTCGCCCCAACCCGTCCCGTCCGCCGACTCCGCGAACGACCGGCACCGCCCGTCGGCGGACAGTCCCCGCTGCCGGGAGAACTCGACGAACGCGCCGGGAGTGGCCATCACGGTCACGCCGCCGGCCAGCGCGAGGTCGCACTCGCCCGAGCGCAGTGACTGCGCCGCCAGGTGCAACGCGACCAGCGACGACGAGCACGCCGTGTCGACGGTGACCGCCGGCCCCTCGAACCCGAACGAGTACGCCACCCGCCCCGACAGGACGCTCGCGGACGCCCCGGTGGCGCCGTAGCCGGCGAGCTGTTCGCCGCCGTTGCGGATGAGGTTGTCGAAGTCCTGCCCGTTGGTGCCGGCGAAGACGCCGACGCGCCCGCCGCGCAGCGTGAGGGGGTCGATCCGGGCGTCCTCGATCGCCGCCCAGGACACCTCCAGCAGCAGCCGCTGCTGCGGGTCCATGGCGACGGCCTCGCGGGGGGAGATGCCGAAGAACCCGGCGTCGAACGCCCCCGCGTCGGCGAGGAACGCCCCCTGCGTCACGTACGACGCCCCGGGGTGCTCGGGGTCGGGGTGGTGCAGCTCGGCCAGGTCCCAGTGCCGGTCGACGGGGAAGTCCGACATGGCGTCGACGCCATCGGCGAGCAGCCGCCAGAACTCCTCCGGCGAGCCGGCCCCGGCGGGGAAGCGGCAGCCCATGCCGACGATGACGATCGGGTCATCGTCGACGGGGCGTACGGCCGGGGCCGTCGCGGACGGCGACTGCCCGCCCAGCAGTTCCGCGCGGATGTGGGCCGCCAGGGCGGTGGGGTTGGGGTGGTCGAAGGCGAGCGTGGCGGGCAGGGTGAGCCCGGTGGCGGCGTCGAGCCGGTTGCGCAGCTCGACGGCGGTCAGCGAGGTGAAGCCGAGGTCCCGGAAGGCGCGTTCGGCCGGCACCCGGTCGGCGCTGCCGTGGCCGAGCACCGCCGCCACCTCGGCGCGCACCAGGTCGCGGAGGGCGTCGAGCTGCTCGGCGTCGGTGAGCCCGGCGAGGCGGTCCCGCAGGGCACCGCCGCCGGCTGCCCGGTCGGCGGTGGCGGCGTCGGTGACCTGCGGCGTGGTCAGCAGCCCCCGGATCAGCGGGTCGGGGCGGCGGCCGGCGGCGCTGCCCGCCACCCGGTCCCAGTCGACGTCGGCGACGACGAGGTGGGTCTCGTCGTCCTCCAACGCGCCGGTGAGGGCGCGGACGGCCGTGGCGGGTTCCATCGCCCCGAAGCCGTTGCGGGCCATCCGGTGTTCGAAGTCGCCTGCGCTGACGCCGCCGTCGGCCCACAGCCCCCAGGCGATGGCGGTGGCGGGCAGCCCCTCGGCGCGGCGGCGCCGGGCGAGGGCGTCGAGCCAGGCGTTGCCGGGGGCGTAGTTGGCCTGCCCGGGTCCGCCCATGGTGCCGGCGAGGGAGGAGAACAGCACGAACGCGGACAGCTCGTGGTCCCGGGTCAGCTCGTCGAGGTTGCGGGCCGCGTCGACCTTGGCGCGCAGGGCGGTCGCCATCCGGTCCGCGGTGAGGGCGTCGACCACGGTGTCGTCGAGCGCCGCAGCCGTGTGCACGACGGCGGTGAGCGGCAGGTCGGCGGGGATCGCCGCGAGCAGGTCGTGCAGGGCGTCCCGGTCGGCGGCGTCGCAGGCCGCGACGGTGACGCGGGTGCCGAGGGCGGTCAGTTCCTCGGCGAGGGCGGCGGCGCCGGGGGCGTCGGGGCCACGGCGGCTGACCAGCAGCAGGTGATCGGCCCCGGCCGCCGCGAGGGCGCGGGCGACGTGCCCGCCGAGCGCGCCGGTCCCGCCGGTGACGAGGGTGGTGCCGCGCGGGGTCCAGGCGCGTGCGGGGGTGGCGGGCCGTCGGGCGCGGGTCAACCGCCGGGCGTACGTGCCGGTGGCGCGCACCGCGAGCTGGTCTTCCGCGCGCTCGCCGCCGAGCAGCCGGCGCACCTGTCGTACGCCGCGCGCGTCGGCGGTCGGGGGCAGGTCCACGAGCCCGCCCCAGCGTTGGGGGTGCTCGGCGCGCAGCACGCCGCCGAAGCCCCACAGGGTCGCCTGGTCGCAGTCGACGGCCTGGTCGCGGGGGTCGACGGAGACCGCGCCCCGGGTGGCGATCCAGAGCCGGGCGGGGATCGCGGCGTCGCCGAGGGCCTGAGCGAGGGCGACGGTGTGGGCGAGGCCGGCGGGCACGGAGGCGGCGTCGGGGTGGGCGCCGGTGGGGAGGCCGAGCAGCGACAGGACGGTGCCGGGTCGCCCCTGGCCGTCTGCGTACGCGTCGGCGAGGTCGCGGGCGAGGCCGGCCCGGTCCCGGTCGGCGGCGACCCGCAGCACCCGTACGCCGGGCGCGGCGAGCGCGCTCGCCCACTGTCCGGCCGCCCCGTCGTCGGGCACGAGGGCGTCGTCGGGCATGAGGGTGTCGTCAGGCATGAGGGCGTCGTCAGGCACGACGAGCAGGAGGTCGTCGGCCTGCCGCCGGTGGTGGTCGGCCAGCGGCTGCCAGGTGACCCGGTACCGCCACGAGTCGAGGCTCGACCCGGCGGGGGCGGTGCCGTGGGGGCGGGTGCGGGCGTCGAGCCAGTAGCGCTGGTGGTGGAAGGCGTAGGTGGGCAGGTCCACGGTGTGGGGCCGGCCGCCGGTGTGGGTGAACCAGGCGGCCCAGTCCACGGACGTGCCGGTGACGTGCAGCCGGGCCAGGGCGGTGACCAGGGCGGTCGTGTCGGGCTGGTCGCGGCGCAGCGCCGCCACCAGGTGCACCGGCCGGTCAGCGGGGGTGTCGGCGGCCATCGCCGTCAACGTCGCATCCGGGCCCACCTCCACGAAGCTGCTGACACCCAACCCCAGCAGGGTGGTGATCGAATCGCCGAACCGCACGGCCTCCCGCACGTGCCGCACCCAGTAGTCCGGGCTGGTGATCTCGGCCGCCTCCGCCACCCGGCCCGTCACGTTCGACACGATCGGCAACCTCGGCGTCTGCCAGTCCAGGCCAGCCAGGACCGTGCGGAACTCGGCGAGCATCGGCTCCATCAACCGCGAATGGAACGCGTGACTCACCGGCAACCGCTTCGCCCGCCACCCCTGCTCGGCACACCGCTGGGCGATCACGTCCAGGTCGGCGACCGGCCCCGACAACACCACCGCCCGCGGGCCGTTTACCGCCGCCACATCCACACCGCCACCGGCCAGCGCACGCACCTCAGCCTCAGGCGCGCCGACCGCCAGCATCCCGCCACCAGACGGCAACGCCTGCATCAACGAACCCCGCGCCGCCACCAGAACGCAGGCGTCCTCCAACGACAACACACCCGCTACATGCGCGGCCGTGACCTCACCGATCGAATGCCCCACGAGATAGTCAGCCGTCACACCGAACGAGGCCAACAGCTCGTGCAACGCCACTTCCAGGGCGAACAGACCCGCCTGCGTGTAAACGGTCTGATCCAACAGGGCCGCAAGGTCGGAGCCCGGCTCCGCGAACACCACCTCCCGCAACGAACGGTCGAGCCGACCCGAGAACAGGGCACACACCCGGTCGAACGCCTCCGCATACACCGGGAACCGGTCATACAACTCCCGACCCATCCCCGACCGCTGCGCACCCTGACCCGTGAACAACAACACCCGACGACCAGACGACACCTCACCCGTCACCAGCCCCGGGGTATCCACGCCGGCCGCCAAGGCATCCAGCCCGGACAGCAGGTCGTCTCGACCCGCCCCAAGGACGACCGCGCGGTGCTCCAGAGCAGCCCGCGACGTCGCCAGGGACCAACCCACGTCAACCGGCGACAACCCGGAACGCTCCCCAACGAAATCCGAAAGCCGCGCCGCCTGCCCACCGAGGGCCTCCGCCGAACGCGCCGACACCAACCACGGCACCACCGGCAACTCGACGACACCAGAGGACTCGGCCGCCACCGACTCCGCCTGCTCCACGATCACATGAGCATTCGTCCCCGAAATCCCGAACGACGACACCGCCGCCCGACGCGGCCGACCCACCACCGGCCACTCACGCGGCTCCGTCACCAACTCGACCGCACCCGACGACCAGTCCACCTTCGACGACGGCGCATCCACGTGCAGGGTCGCCGGCACCACGCCGTGCCGCATCGCCTGCACCAGCTTGATCACACCGGCGACGCCGGCCGCCGCCTGCGTGTGGCCGAGGTTCGACTTGATCGACCCCAGCAGCAGCGGCGTCTCCCGACCCTGCCCATACGTCGCCAGCAACGCCTGCGCCTCGATCGGGTCACCCAACGTGGTGCCGGTCCCGTGCGCCTCCACCACGTCCACGTCCACCGGCGACAGCCGCGCCGACGCGAGGGCCTGCCGGATCACCCGCTGCTGCGACGGACCATTCGGCGCCGTCAACCCGTTCGACGCACCGTCCTGGTTCACCGCGGAGCCCCGCACGACCGCGAGCACCCGGTGACCGTTACGCCGGGCGTCGCTGAGGCGTTCCACGACGAGCATGCCGACGCCCTCGGACCAGCCGGTGCCGTCGGCGCCCTCGGCGAACGACTTGCACCGCCCGTCGGGGGCGAGGCCGCGCTGCCGGCTGAAGTCGACGAACGTCTCCAGGGTGGTCATCACGGTGACGCCGCCGGCCAGCGCGAGGGTGCACTCGCCGGAGCGCAGCGACTGCACGGCGAGGTGCAGCGCAACGAGGGACGACGAGCAGGCGGTGTCGACGGTGAGCGCGGGACCTTCGAACCCGAACGTGTAGGCGACCCGGCCGGAGAGGACGCTGCTGGCGGTGCCGCCGCCGATGAACGCGTCCAGGGTCTCGGGCACCTCGGCGAGCCCGGCGGCGTAGTTGTGGTACATCATGCCGGCGAACACGCCGACGCGGCTGCCGCGCAGGGACAGCGGGTCGATGCGGGCGTCCTCGATCGCCTCCCAGGATGCCTCCAGCATGAGCCGCTGCTGCGGGTCCATGGCGAGGGCCTCGTACGGCGAGACCTTGAACAGCTCCGGGTCGAAGTCACCGGCGTCGTGCAGGAACCCGCCCTCCCGCGCGTACGTGCTGCCCCGGCGCTGCCCGGTCGGGTCGTACGCGGCGTCGGTGTCCCAGCCCCGGTCGGTGGGGAATCCGGTGATGCCGTCGGTGCCGGTGGCGACGAGTTCCCACAGCTGCTCGGGCGAGCGGACGCCACCCGGGTAGCGGCAGCTCATCCCGACGATGGCGATGGGCTCGTGGTTCTTGGCGTCGGCCGCCTTGAGGCGTTCGCTGGTCTCGGCGAGGTCGGCGGTGACGCGCTTGAGGTACTCACGGAGCTTGGCTTCGTTCGCCATCGGGATTCACCTGTCGCGTTGGTCGGCAAGCGGGCGGTACGACGGTCAGGAGCGACCGAACGTGCTGTCGATGAAGTCGAAGAGTTCGTCGTCGCTGGCGTCGTCGATCACCTGGGCGACGCCGGCGGTGTCACCGCTGTCGCCGTCCCAGCGGGTGAGCAGCGCCCGCAGTCGGGCGGCGACGGCGGCGCGGGTCTCCTCGTCGGCGGCGAGTTCGGCGAGGGTGTCGGCGGGGGTCGCGGCGAACGCCGCCTCCAGCCGGTCCAGTTCGTCGAGGAGGGTGGGCGCGGACCGGCCGGGGCCGAGCTGCGTCATCAGGTGCCCGGTGAGCGCCTCGGGGGTGGGGTGGTCGAAGACGAGGGTGGCCGGCAGCGTCAGGCCGGTGCGGGTGGTGAGCCGGTTGCGCAGGTCCACGGCGGTCAGCGAGTCGAAGCCCAGTTCGGTGAAGGACTGGCCGGGGGCGACGGCGGCGGCCGTGGCGTACCCGAGGACCTCGGCGACCTGGCCGGTGACGAGTTCCTCGACGAGCCGCCGGCGCTCGGCGTCGGGGGCGTCGGCGATCCGGTCGCGGAAGTTGCCGGCCGGTGCGGCGGCCCCGGCGGCGTTGCGCCGGGTGCGGACGCCGGCCAGGCCGCGCAGCGGCGCGGGCAGGTGGTCGACGGTGGCGAGGGCGCGCAGCGCGGCGAGGTCGAGGCGGACGGGCAGCAGCAGCGGCTGCCGGCTGCTGCGGCTGGCGTCGAAGAGGGCGAGCGCCTGCCCGACCGCGAGGGGGGTGATGCCCTGGCGGGCCATCCGTTCCCGGCGGGCGGTGCCCAGGTCGCGGGTCATCCCGCTGTCGGTTTCCCACAGCCCCCAGGCCAGGGAGGTGGCGGCGAGGCCGGCGGCGCGCCGGTGCTGGGCGAGCCCGTCGAGGAACGCGTTGGCCGCCGCGTAGTTGCCCTGCCCGGGGCCGCCGAGGGGGCCGGCGATGGACGAGAACAGCACGAACATCGGCAGGTCCAGGTGCCGGGTGAGGTCGTGCAGGTGCCAGGCGGCGTCGGCCTTGGGGCGCAGCGCGGCGGCGATCCGCTCGGGGGTGAGGGCGGTGACGGTCGCGTCGTCGAGGACCCCGGCGGCGTGCACGACGCCGGTGAGGGGGTGTTCGGCGGCGACGGTGGCGAGCAGCGCGGCGACCTGGTCGCGGTCGGCGACGTCGCAGGCGACGAAGCGGGCGTGCGCGCCGAGGTGGGTGAGTTCGGCGAGGAGGTCGGCGGCGCCGGGGGCGTCGCCGCCGCGCCGGCCGGCGAGGAGCAGGTGCCGGACCTTGTGGGCGGTGACGAGGTGGCGGGCGAGGAGGCCGCCGAGGGTGCCGGTGGCGCCGGTGACGAGCACGGTGCCGTCGGGGAGGAGGTCGACGGCCCCCGTGGGGTCGGGCTCGGCGGGGGCGAGCCGGGGCGCGAGGAGCCGGCCGGCGCGGAGGGCGAGCTGGGGTTCGTCGCTGGCCAGGGCCCAGCCGAGCAGGTCGGCGTCGGCGTCGGGGCCGGCTTCGGGGTCGAGGTCGACCAGCACGAGCCGGCCGGGGTGTTCCAGTTGCGCGGAGCGGACCAGGCCCCAGACGGCCGCGCCGGGCAGGTCGGTCACGTCGCCGGTGGCGGTGGCGGGGACCGCGCCGCGGGTGAGCACGACGAGCCGGCGGTCGGCGTGCCGGTCGTCGGCCAGCCAGCCCTGGACGGCGGCGAGGGTGTCGGCGAGCCGGGCGCGGGTGGCGTCGAGGGGGTCGCCGGGCGGGGTGTCGGCGGCGGGCAGCAGCACGAACCGGGGGTCGAGCCGGCCGGCGTCGACGGCGTCGGCGAGCGCGGGGAGCCCGCCGGGGGCCGGCGCGGCGGCGTCGAGCGCGACGATGCCGGTCGCCGGGCGGGGCGGCAGGGGCAGCGCGGTCCAGCGCAGGTCGAACAGGGGCAGGTCGACGGGGCCGGTCGGGTCGAGCTGGTCGGCGCCGACGGGCCGGGAGACGAGCGAGTCGACCCGGGCGACGGGCGCGCCGGTGCCGTCGGCGAGGGCGAGGGTGACGGCCGAGCCGGCGCGGGTGACGCGTACCCGAAGGTGGGTCGCGCCGACGGCGGCGAGCGCGACGCCCGACCACGCGAACGGGAGTCGGGCCCCGGCGGTCTCGTCGGCGTCGTCGGCGTCGGTGAGGCCGACGACGTGCAGCGCCGCGTCCAGCAGCGCGGGGTGCAGGCCGAACCCGTCGGCGGCGACGCCGTCGGGGAGCGCGACCTCCGCGAGCACGGCATCGGGGGTACGCCACGCGGCGCGCAGCCCCCGGAAGGTGGGCCCGTGGTCGACGCCGAGGCGGTGGAGCTGGGCGTAGATGGGCTCGACGGGCACGGGGGTGGCGTTGGCGGGCGGCCACTCGGTGAGCGCCTCGGGCGCGTCGCCGCCGCCGGGGGCGAGGACCCCGTCGGCGTGCCGGGTCCAGTCGCCGTGCGGGTCGTCGGCGGGCCGGGAGTGGATGGCGAGCCGGCGGCGGCCGTGTTCGTCGGGGGCGGCGAGGCTGAGCTGCACCGCGCGGGCGCCCTGCTCGGGCAGGACGAGCGGGGCGGCGAGGGTCAGCTCCGCGAGGGTGTCGCAGGCGGCCTGCGCCCCGGCGTGCAGGGCCAGCTCGACGAGCGCGGTGCCCGGCACGACGACGGAGCCCCACACGACGTGGTCGGCGAGCCAGGGCTGGGTCTGCACCGACAGCCGGCCCCCGTACAGGCGGGTGTCGTCGTCGGCGGAGACGAGTTCGGCGGTGAGCAGGGGGTGCCCGGCGCTGCGGACCCCGAGGCCGGAGGCGTCGGCCCCGGTCGGGTTCGCGTCGAGCCAGTAGCGCTGGTGGTGGAAGGCGTAGGTGGGCAGGTCCACCGTCCGGGGCCGCCCGCCGGTGTGGGTGAACCAGGTCGCCCAGTCGATCGGCGTGCCGGTGACGTGCAGCCGGGCCAGGGCGGTGACCAGCGCCGTCGTGTCCGGCTGGTCACGGCGCAACGCCGCCACCAGGTGCACCGGCCGCTCCGCCGGAACGTCGGCCGCCATCGCCGTCAACGTCGCGTCCGGCCCCACCTCCACGAACGACGTCACGCCCAGCCCGTGCAGGGTGGTGATCGCGTCACCGAACCGCACGGCCTCCCGCACATGCCGCACCCAGTACTCGGGGTCAGTGATCTCCCCCGCCTCCGCCACCCGGCCCGTCACGTTCGACACGACCGGCAACCTCGGCGTCTGCCAGTCCAAGCCTTCGAGCACCGACCGGAACTCCGCCAGCATCGGCTCCATCAGCCGCGAATGGAACGCGTGACTCACCGGCAACCGCTTCGCCCGCCAGCCCTGTTCGGCACACCGCTGGGCGATCACGTCCAGGTCGGCGACCGGCCCCGACAGCACCACCGACTGCGGACCGTTCACCGCCGCCACGTCCACACCGTCACCGGCCAGCGCACGCACCTCGGCCTCAGGCGCACCGACCACCAGCATCCCGCCACCGGCAGGCAACGCCTGCATCAACGAACCCCGCGCCGCCACCAAGGCACACGCGTCCTCCAACGACAACACACCCGCCACATGGGCGGCCGTCACCTCACCGATCGAATGCCCCACCAGATAGTCAGCCGTCACACCAAACGAGGCCAACAGCTCGTGCAACGCCACTTCCAGAGCGAACAGACCCGCCTGCGTGAACGCCGTCTGATCCAACAGGGCCGCCAGGCCGGAGCCCGGCTCCGCGAACACCACCTCCCGCAACGAACGGTCAAGGCGACCCGAGAACAGGGCACACACCCGATCGAACGCCTCCGCATACACCGGGAACCGGTCATACAACTCCCGACCCATCCCCGACCGCTGCGCACCCTGACCCGTGAACAACAACGCCCGGCGGCCCGACGACACCTCGCCGGTGAACACACCCGGGGCGGTCTCGCCGGCGATAAGCGCGTCCAGCCCGGACAGCAGGGCGTCGCGGTCGGTGCCGAGGAGCACCGCCCGGTGCTCCAGGGCGGCCCGCGACGTCGCCAGCGACCAACCCACGTCGACCGGCGACAGCCCGGACTGCTCCCGGAGGTGCGCGGCCAGCCGGCCCGCCTGCCCGGCGAGGGCGTCGGCCGCGCGCGCCGACACCAGCCACGGCACCACGGGCAACGCCACCGGCCCGGCCCCCTCGGCCTCGGCCGGCTCCGCCTGCTCGACGATCACGTGCGCGTTGGTGCCGGAGATCCCGAACGACGACACCGCCGCCCGACGCGGCCGGTCGGCCGTCGGCCACGGCGTCGGTTCGGTCGCGAGGGTGACCGCGCCGGCGGACCAGTCCACCTTGGACGACGGGGCGTCGACGTGCAGGGTGGCGGGGACGAGGCCGTGCCGCATCGCCTGCACCATCTTGATCACCCCGGCGACGCCGGCCGCGGCCTGGGGGTGGCCGAGGTTCGACTTGATCGACCCCAGCAGCAGCGGCGTGGCACGGTCCTGGCCGTAGGTGGCGAGCAGCGCCTGCGCCTCGATCGGGTCACCGAGGGTCGTGCCCGTCCCGTGCGCCTCCACCACGTCCACGTCGGCCGGGGCCAGCCGGGCGTTCGCCAGGGCCTGCCGGATCACCCGCTGCTGCGACGGACCGTTCGGCGCGGTGAGCCCGTTCGACGCACCGTCCTGGTTCACCGCGGTGCCGCGCACCACGGCGAGGACGCGGTGGCCGAGCCGGCGGGCGTCGTCGAGGCGTTCCACGAGGAGGATGCCGACGCCCTCGGCGAGGGCGGTGCCGTCGGCACCGTCGGCGAACGCCTTGCAGCGGGCCGACATGGACAGGTTGCCCTGCCGGGTGAAGTCGACGAAGACGGCGGGGGTGGGCATCACCGTGACGCCGCCGGCCAGGGCCAGGTCGGATTCGCCGGAGCGCAGCGACTGCGCCGCCAGGTGCAGGGCGACCAGCGACGACGAGCAGGCGGTGTCGACGGTGACGGCCGGGCCCTCGAACCCGAGGGCGTACGCCACCCGGCCGGAGCTGATGCTGCCGGCGTTGCCGAGGCCGAGGTAGTCGACGACGCCGTCGGGCACGTCGGTGGCCCCGGCGGCGTAGTCGCCGTGGGTGAGGCCGGCGAACACGCCGACGCGGCCGCCGCGCAGCCCGGTCGGGTCGATCCCGGCGGACTCGAACGCCTCCCAGGACACCTCCAGCAGCAGCCGCTGCTGCGGGTCCATGGCGAGGGCCTCGCGGGGGGAGATGCCGAAGAACCGGGGGTCGAAGTCACCGGCGTCGTGGACGAAGCCGCCCTCGGCGACGCAGGAGGTGCCGGGGCGTTCCCGGGTCGGGTCGTGCAGGTCGGTGAGGTCCCAGCCCCGGTCGGCGGGGAAGGGGCCGACGGCGTCGCCGGAGGCGGCGACGAGGTCCCACAGCGCGTCGGGCGAGGTGATCCCGCCGGGGAAGCGGCAGGCCATCCCGACGATGGCGATCGGCTGCCCGGCGGCGTCCTCGACGTCGCGGAGGCGTTGCCGGGTCCGCCGCAGGTCGGTGGTGACCCTCTTCAGATACTCCCGGAGCTTCTCTTCGGTGTCCATCAACCTGACCCATCGCGGTGGCCGGCGGAGACCTGACGTAGGCGACGGGACGAATGCGCGAATTCCTCAGGCCAGATCGGTTCTACGTCCTTTGCACAATGCGGCCGGCAGCCCCCGGGTCCCCTCTGCCGGGGAAAGCTATGGCGTCGCGATGACCTGCGACAACCCCTAACCCGCGCGGCGGTCCGCTAGGGGTGGCCGCCCCCGGTGGATCCGATTAGCGTCCTTTTGATCGCACCGGTGCCGGCGGATCCCGGCACCACCGCTGGAAGGACCGCGTGTACGCATGACCGACTCAGACAACGGCCTGTGGGTCCGCCGGTTCCACCCGGCGCCGGCCGGGGCGCGGCGGCTGGTGTGCCTGCCGCACGCCGGTGGGTCCGCGAGTTTCTACTTCCCCGTGTCGCGGGCGCTGTCGCCGGCGGTGGAGGTGCTCGCGATCCAGTATCCGGGGCGGCAGGACCGCCGCCAGGAGCCGTGCGTGGACAATCTGCCGGAGCTGGCCCGGCAGGTGTTCGGGGTGCTGCGGCCGTGGCTGGACCAGCCGCTGGCGATCTTCGGGCACAGCATGGGCGCGACGCTGGGCTTCGAGGTGGCGCGGCTGATCGAGGCGGAGACGGGCGCGTCGGCGGCGCACCTGTTCCCGTCCGGGCGGCGGGCCCCGTCGTGCCCCCGGCACGAGACGGTGCACCTGCTCGACGACGAGGGGCTGCTCGCCGACGTACGCAGGCTCAGCGGCACGAACTCGGCGGTGCTCGGCGACGCGGAGCTGCTGCGGGCGGCGCTGCCGGCGATCCGCAACGACTACCGGGCGGCGGAGACGTACGAGTACACGCCGGGGCCGAAGCTGGGCTGCCCGGTGACGGTGTTCACCGGCGACGCCGACCCGAAGACGACGGTCGACGAGGCGCGGGCGTGGGAGCGGCACACGACGGGCGCGTTCGACCTTCAGGTGTTCCCGGGCGGGCACTTCTTCCTGGCGCAGCACCAGCCGGCGATCCTGCGTACGATCTCGGCGGCTCTGGCGCGTACGCCGGTGTCCTGACGGCAGTGGTTCGTGGCGCGGCCCCCGCCGGACACCGGCGGGGGCCGCGTCGGTGTCACGGCTTGTGCGCGACGGCGATGACGTAGTCGAGCAGCGCGAGTTCCTTCTTGATGAGCGTCTCGTCGCGCCAGTGGTTGGCCATGCCCTTGACGGCGCTGCGGTCGGCCTCGGCCTGGAACGCGGGGTCGGACGGGCGGCTGGCCTGGAACCGCCGCCAGCCCTCCCAGGTGCGGTCCTGGATGGACTGCACGTCGGCGTTGGCGAAGCCGGCGGCGGTGAGCTGCTCGGCGTAGCCGGCGCGGTCGTGCCAGTTCTCGTCGGGGATGCTGAACTTGATGAAGCTCAGCGGGCCCGAGTTGATCGACATGCGGGCGGTGTCGTTGCTGAGCGGGATGATGTCGGCGGTGGCGAGGGTGCCGCCGGGCTTGAGCACCCGGAACGCCTCGGCGAAGAAGGCGCTGCGCGGATAGAAGTGGAACGCCGATTCCAGGGCGACGACCCGGTCGAAGGTGCCGTCGGCGAAGGGCAGGGCGAGGGCGTTGCCGAGCTGGAACTCGGCCTGCTCGGCCAGGCCCTCGCGGCGGGCGCGCTGCTGGGCGTGCTCGACGTGGCGGGGGGTGACGTTGATGCCGTGCACCTTGGCGACGCGGCGCTCGCGCAGCCAGGCGAAGTCCTGGTCGCCGTAGCCGAAGCCGACGTCGAGGACGGTGTCGTCGGGCTTGAAGCCGGCCGCGTCGGCGAGCTTCATGGCCAGCGCCTCGCCGGCCACGTCGAGGCTGGTGACGCCGTCCTCCCAGTAGCCGACGTTCATGTAGCGGGTGGTGCGGGCGGCGAACTCCACGTTCGGGGACTGGATCTCGTAGAAGCGGCGGACCCGGGTCACCGGGTCCTTCGTGGCCAGGGTGCGGATGACCCGGCCGAGGGTGCGGAGGTTCTCCAGCATGTCACTCCTTGCGCAGCAGGTGGTCAGGGTTGCGGCACCCGGGCGGAGACCTGCTGGCGCAGGTCGTCCACCAGGGCGGCCAGGCCGGTGGGGCCGGCGGCGACGCCGAAGACGTAGAAGTCGGGCCGGACCAGCACGGCGTCGGCGTCCGCGCCGGCCAGGTAGGTGAGGTAGACGCCGTCGAGGTCGACGACGTCGGTGCCGGCCGCGTCGGCGGGCATCGCGGGTGCGTCGGCGTCGGCGGGGCGGACGGTGACCCGGCGGACGTCGAGGGCGTCGAGGAACGCGGTGGCGGCGTCGTCGAGGGCGGCGGCCGGATCGGCGCGGGTGATCAGCACGAAGCCGCCGCCGACGACGTCGTCGAAGCGCCCGGTGCGCCCGCCGGCGGCCACCCGCCCCTGGGGTACGGGGTCGCCGGCTCGCGGGGCGGGCGTGCCGTCGGGGCGGCGGTGCAGCACCCCGTCGACGATGGCCTCGCGCAGCGACCGGGCGTGCTTGGCCTGGGTACGGCGGCGCAGCGCGGCGAGCATCACCGAGTCGCGGCCGGCGGCCTGCTTCGGGTCGGTCTCGCAGATCACCTTGCCGGAGTCGATGGACATGCGGATGGCGTGCTGCACGTGCGCCTTGCGTTCCACCTCGTACGTGTCGAGCAGGGTGGCGTCGGCGAGTCCCCGGCGCACGAGGTCCAGCTTCCAGGCCAGGTTGATGACGTCGCGGAAGCCGGAGCTCATGCCCTGGCCGAGGAAGGGCGGCATGACGTGGGCGGCGTCCCCGGCGAGGAACACCCGCCCGGAGCGCCACGTGTCGGCGTAGCAGGCCTGGGTGGTGTAGACGCCGTACCGGTCGAGGCGGGCGGTGGCGGGGGTGATGTCGAACAGGCCGAGCAGCCGCCACACGCTGGCCTCGGTCTGGAACTCCTCCAGGGTCTCCCCCGGCACCCGCATGAACTCCCACCGCCGGTGGTCGGGGCCGGCGGAGACGGCGGTGCGGGGGCGGGCCGGGTCGCAGATCTGCAGGTTGTTGGGCTTGAACTCGACGGGCTCGTTCAGCACGACGTCGCAGACCAGCCAGTCGTAGCCGAACCCGAGGTCGGTGATGGTCGCGCCGAGCCAGCGGCGGACGAAGCTGTTCGCGCCGTCGCAGCCGAGCACCCAGTCGGCGGTGAAGGTGCGGGGCGTGCCGTCGGCGTCGACGGCGGCCACCTCGACGTGGTCGCCGTGGTCGGCGAGGTCGGTCACCTCGACGCCGCGCAGCACCCGTACGCCGGGCAGGGCCGCGCCGCGCGCGGCGAGGGCGGCCTCCAGGCCGGGCTGGTAGAAGGAGATCGAGTCGGGCCAGCCCGTCGGGCCGTCCTCGGCGACCTTGACGTGCAGCAGGGTGCGGCCGAAGCCGTTCTTCCAGGTGTATTCGCCGGACAGCTCGCACACCGGGTCGAGGGTGTCGCCGAGGTCGCAGGCGGCGAGGATGCGGCTGGCCTCGCCGTCGTAGGAGACGGCGCGGGGCATGCTGTAGGGGGTGGCCCACTTCTCCACCACCTGCACGGTGAAGCCGCGCTGGGCGAGCAGGATCGCCGCCACCTGGCCCACCGGGCCGTAGCCCACGATCAGTACGTCGGTCATCGCCGTCCCCCCGGGTCCGCGCGTCGGGTCGGGCGTCACAGCCCGAGTTCCGTGTCGATCAGGCTGAAGATCTCGTCGTCGCTGGCCTGGTCGAGGTCCAGGTCCAGGTCGTGGTCGGTGGCGGACGCGCCGCGCATGGTGCGCCACTTGGCGACCAGCACCTCCAGCCGGGCCGCGACCTGGGTGTGCAGCTCCGCCTCGACGACCGTCTCGGCCAGGGACCGTTCCAGGCTCTCCAGCTCGGCGAGGATGGCCGGCGCGGCCTGGCCGCCGTCGGGCACGAGCTGGGCGCGCAGGAAGCCGGCCAGCGCGGTCGGGTCCGGGTAGTCGAAGATGGCGGTGGCGGGCAGCCGGTGGCCGGTGGCCTCGGTGAGCCGGTTGCGCAGCTCGACGGCGGTCAGCGAGTCGAAGCCGATCTCGTTGAACGCCTGGGCGGGTTTGACGGCGTCGGGGCTGGTGTGGCCGAGGACGGTGGCCGCCTCGGCGCGGACCAGGTCCAGCAGCAGGGCGGACTGCTCGCCGGTGGTGAGGGCGCGCAGCCGGCCGGCGAGGTCCCGGCCGCCGGGGGCTGCCTCGGCGCGGGCCCGGGGGCGGACACGTCGGACGAGGCCGCGCATCAGCGCGGGCACGCTGGCCCGGCCGGCGAGGGCGGTCACGTCGACCCGGGTGGGCACGAGGTGTTCCTCGGGGGCGGCGAGCCCGGCGTCGAACAGCGCCATGCCCAGGTCGGTTCCGATGGCGAGCTGCCCGTCGCGGGCGGTGATCCGGGGGTCGGCGCGGTCCAGCTTCGCGGTCATCGCGCTGGCCTGCTCCCACAGGCCCCACGCGTACGACTGGGCGGGCAGGCCCGCGCCGCGCCGGCGGGTGGCGAGGGCGTCGAGGTAGGCGTTGGCGGCGGCATAGTTGCCCTGGCCGGGCACGCCGAACACCCCGGCGCCGGAGGAGAACAGCACGAACCCGGCGAGGTCGAGGTGGCGGGTGGTCTCGTCGAGGTGCCGGGCGGCGTCCACCTTGGGGGCGAAGACGGTGTCGAGGCGGTCGGGGGTGAGCGCGGTGACCACGCCGTCGTCGAGGACCCCGGCGAGGTGCACGACGGCGGTGAGCGGACGCTCGGCGGGCACGGCGGCGACGAGCCGGGCCACGGCGGCGCGGTCGGCGACGTCGGCGGCGGCCACGGTGACGGTCGCACCGAGGGCGGTCAGCTCGGCGGTCAGCTCGGCGACGCCGGGTGCGTCGGGGCCGCCCCGGCTGGCGAGCAGCAGGTGCCGCACCCCGTGGCCGGTGACGAGGCGGCGGGCGACGAGGCCGCCGAGCAGGCCGGTGCCGCCGGTGAGCAGGACGGTGCCGTCGGGGTCCCACGGGGCCGGCACGGTGAGCACCACCTTGCCGACGTGCCGGGCCTGCTGGACGTGGCGGAACGCGTCGGGGGCCTGCCGGACGTCCCAGGCGCGCACCGGCAGCGGGGTCAGCCTGCCGGCGGCGAACAGGCCCATCAGCTCGACGAGCATCCGCTGGACCTCGTCGGGGTCCACGGTGGTCAGGTCGTACGCCTGGTAGGCGACGCCGGGGTGGTCGGCGGCGACCCGGTCGGGGTCGCGCAGGTCGGTCTTGCCCATCTCGACGAACCGGCCGCCGCGCGGCAGCAGCCGCAGGGACGCGTCGACGAACTCCCGGGCGAGGGAGTCGAGGACGACGTCGACGCCGCGTCCGCCGCTGGTGGCGAGGAAGTGCGGTTCGAAGTCGAGGGTGCGCGACGAGGCGAGGTGGCTGTCGGGGACGCCCATCGCCCGCAGGGCGGGCCACTTGCCGGGGCTGGCGGTGGCGTAGACGGTCGCGCCGAGGTGGCGGGCGAGTTGCACGGCGGCCATGCCGACGCCACCGGCGGCGGCGTGCACGAGCACGGACTCGCCGGCCCGCAGCCCGGCCAGGTTGACCAGCCCGTGGTAGGCGGTGAGGAACACCACGGGCACGGACGCGGCCTGGGCGTACGTCCAGCCGTCGGGCACCGGCGCGAGCAGCCGGCGGTCGGTGACGGCGACGGGGCCGAAGCAGCCGACGAAGACGCCGAGGACCCGGTCGCCGGGGCGCAGGTCGGTGACGTCCGCGCCGACCTCGGTGACGACGCCGGCGGCCTCGCCGCCGGGCGGCCCGGGGTCGCCGGGGTAGAGGCCGAGCGCGTTGAGCACGTCGCGGAAGTTGAGGCCGGCGGCGCGGACCCGCACCCGCACGTCGAGGGGCCCGAGGGGGGCGTCGGCGGCGTCGGTGGGCGCGAGGGTGAGGTTCTCCAGGCTGCCGCGCGCCGTGGTGTCGAGCCGCCAGGCGGTCGCGCCGGCCGGCGGGGTGAGCGTCGCGGCCTCCACGCGGCGGGCCAGCCGGGGGGCGTACGGGGTGCCGGCGCGCAGCGCCACCTGGGGTTCCGCGGCGGCGAGGACGGCGGTCAGCTCGGCATCGGTGGGCGGGGTGTCGGCGTCGAGCAGGACGAACCGGTCGGGGTGCTCGGACTGGGCGGTGCGGACGAGCCCCCAGGCGGTGGCGGCGTCGGGGTCGTCGACCTCGGCGGGGCTGTGCACGCCGACCGCACCCCGGGTGAGCAGCACCAGCGGGGTGGCCGCCCAGCGGGGGTCGGCCAGCCACGCCTGGACGAGGGCGAGCGCCTCTGCGGCGACGGCCCGCGCCCGGTCGGGCTCCCCCGCGAACGCGTCGGACGCGGCGGGCACGTCAGGCACGTCGGGCGCGCCGGCCGCGGGGGCGTCGGACCAGCCCAGCGGGGCGAGGACCGCGTCGGGTGGGGCCGCGCCGCCGTCCACGGCGCGGGCGAGCGCCGCCGGGTCGGCGTGGTGCGGGAACGCGCCGACGGCCCGGCCGAGCGCGACGACGCGGGCCGGGGCGGGGGTCTCCGGCGCGGCCAGGGGCTGCCAGTCGAGGCGGAACAGCGCGTCGTCGACGGCGGCGTCGCGGGTGCCGAGTTCGGCGCGGGAGATGGGGCGCATCGCCAGCGACGCCACCTCGGCCACGGGTGCGCCGGTGGCGTCGGCGACGGTCAGCGCGATCGCGTGCGGGGCGACCCGGGTGAGCCGGACCCGCAGCGCGGACGCGCCGGCGGCGTGCAGGGCGACGCCGTTCCAGGCGAACGGCAGCAGCAGCCGGTCGGGGCCGGCGTCGCCGATGCCGCCGAGGTGCGCGGCGTGCAGGGCGGCGTCGAGCAGGGCCGGGTGCAGGTGGTACCGGTCGGCGTCGGCGCGCTGCCCGGCGGGCAGTTCCACCTCGGCGTACACCTCGTCGTCACCGGTCCACACGGCGCGCAGCCCCTGGAACGCCGGTCCGTACGCGTAGCCGTCGGCGGCGAGCCCGGCGTAGAAGCCGGTGAGGTCGGCGGGGCGGGCGTGCGGCGGCGGCCAGGCGGCGAGGCCGGCGGCGGGCGGGGCGGGCTGCGCGGCGGAGAGCGTCGCGCTGGCGTGCCGCGTCCACGGCGTGCCGGGCGGGGCGTCGGCGGGGCGGGAGTGCACGGCGACGGGGCGACGGCCGGCGTCGTCGGCCGCGCCGACGGTGAGCTGCACCTGGGTGGCGGCGCGACCCGGTCCCGGGTTGCCGGCGGCGCCGGCCGGGCCGGTTCCGGGGTTGCCGGCGGCGTCGGCGGGCAGCGCGAGCGGGGCCTCGATGACCAGCTCGTCGAGGACGGGGCAGCCGACCTCGTCGCCGGCGCGCAGGCACAGCTCGACCAGGCCGGTGCCGGGCACCAGCACCGTCTCGCCGACCCGGTGGTCGGCCAGCCACGCCGGCGCGCCGGCGGCGATCCGGCCGGTGAACAGGTGCCCGCGCGCCTCGGCCAGCGCCACGGACGCGCCGAGCAGCGGGTGCCCGGCGGCGTCGAGGCCGGCCGCGTCGACGTCGCCGGGGCCGGTGGCGGGCCGGGGCCAGTAGCGGCGGTGCTCGAACGCGTACGTGGGCAGGTCGACGCGCCGGCCGCCGGCCAGGGCGGGCCGCCAGTCGACGGCGACGCCGCGCACGTGCAGCTGGGCGGCGGAGAGCAGGAACCGGGCCCGGTCGCCCTGGTCGCGCTGCAGGGAGCCGACGACGACGTGCGGGGTGTCGTGCTCGGCGAGGGTCTCGGTGATGCCGACGGTGAGCACCGGGTGGGGGCTGCACTCGACGTACGTGTCGTGGCCGAGCGCGGCCAGCTCCGCCACGGCCCGGTGCAGCTCGACGGGCTGGCGCAGGTTGCGGTACCAGTAGTCGGGGCCCAGCTCCGGCCCGTCGAGCCAGCGCAGGTCGGTGGTGGAGAACAGCGGCACGGCGGCCGGGCCGGGGCTGATGCCGGCCAGCGCCTCGGCCAGGTCGGCGCGGATCCGTTCCACCTGGGCGGAGTGGGAGGCGTAGTCGACGGCGATGCGGCGCACCCGGGCCCCGTCGGCGGCCAGCTCGGCGAGCACCTCCTCGACGGCGGCCTCCTCGCCGGAGACGACGACGGCGGCGGGCCCGTTGACGGCGGCGACGGCGACGGCGTCGCCGTGGCGGGCGATGCGGTCGCGGACCACGTCGGCGGGCAGCGCCACGGACGCCATCGCCCCGTGCCCGGCCAGGGCCCGGATCGCGCGGCTGCGCAGCGCCACCACCTTCGCCGCGTCGGGCAGGGAGAGCACCCCGGCGACGCAGGCGGCGGCGATCTCGCCCTGCGAGTGGCCGACGACGGCGGCGGGCCGCACGCCGTGGGAGCGCCACAGCTCGGCCAGCGACACCATCATCGCGAACAGGGCCGGCTGCACCACGTCGACCCGGTCGAGGCTCGGCGCGTCGGGGGCCTGACGCAGCACGTCGAGCACGGAGAATCCCAGGTGGGGGCGCAGGGCCGCGTCGCAGGCGGCCATCCGCTCGGCGAACACGGGTGCCGCATCGAGCAGGTCGAGGCCCATGCCGGGCCACTGGGAGCCCTGGCCGGGGAAGACGAACACGACCTTCCCGGCGGCGGTGGCGTCGCCGCGTACCAGGTCGGGGTCGGGGCGGCCGGCGGCGAGCGCGTCGAGGGCGGCGGCGACCCGGTCGGGTTCGGCGGCGACGACCACGGCCCGGGAGTCGAACGCGGCCCGGGTGGTGACCAGCGACCAGGCCACGTCGCGGGGCGGCTGGTCGGGGTGGTCGGCGAGGTGGTCGCGCAGCCGGCGGGCCTGCCCGGCCAGCGCCTCGGGGGTACGCGCGGACAGCAGCCACGGCAGGGCGGCGGGGTCGGCGGGCGAGGCGGGGTCGGGTTGCGGCTCGGCGGCGACGGCCTCGACGACGACGTGGGCGTTGGTGCCGCTGATGCCGAAGGAGGAGATCCCGGCGCGGGCGGGCCGGTCGGCGCGCGGCCACGGGCGGGCCTCGGTGAGCAGTTCCACGGAGCCGGCGGCCCAGTCGACGCGGGTGGTGCGCCGCTGGGCGTGCAGGGTGCGGGGCAGGACGCCGTGCCGCATGGCGAGGACCATCTTCAGCACCCCGGCGACGCCGGCGGCGGCCTGGGTGTGCCCGAGGTTGGACTTGACGGAGCCGAGCAGCAGCGGCGGGGCGTCGGCGGGGCGCTGGCCGTAGGTGGCGAGGATCGCCTCGGCCTCGATCGGGTCGCCCAGCGGGGTGCCGGTGCCGTGGGCCTCGACGGCGTCCACGTCGGCGGGCGTGAGGCCGGCGGCGGCCAGCGCGGCCCGGATGACCCGCTCCTGGGAGGGCCCGTTGGGGGCGGTCAGCCCGTTGGACGCCCCGTCCTGATTGACGGCGGTGCCCCGGATCAGCGCGAGGACGGGGTGGCCGCGGCGGCGGGCGTCGGAGAGGCGTTCCACGACGAGCACGCCGACGCCCTCGGACATGCCGAACCCGTCGGCGTCCTCGGCGAACGCCTTGCAGCGGCCGTCGGCGGCGAGGCCGCGCTGGCGGCTGAACCCGGTGAGGCCGGCGGGGCTGGACAGCACCGACACGCCGCCCGCGAGGGCCAGGTCGCAGTCGCCGCCGCGCAGCGCCTGCGCGGCCAGGTGCAGCGCCACCAGGGACGCCGAGCAGGCGGTGTCGACGGTGACGGCGGGCCCCTCCAGCCCGAGGGCGTACGCGACCCGGCCGGACAGGACGCTGCCGGCGGTGCCGGTGAGCAGGTGTCCCTCGTCGGCGGTGGTCTCCCCGTCGTCGGAGGCGACGCCGGGGGCGATCTGGTCGGCGTAGTCCTGCCCGTGGGTGCCGGCGAACACGCCGGTGCGGCTGCCGCGCAGGGTCCCGGGGTCGATGCCGGCGCGTTCCAGGGCCTCCCAGGAGGTTTCCAGCAGCAGCCGGTGCTGCGGGTCCATGGCCAGCGCCTCGCGGGGGCTGATGCCGAAGAACGCGGCGTCGAAGTCGGCGATGCCGGCGAGGAACCCGCCGGAGCGCACGTAGGTGCGGCCGGGGGTGCCGGGGACCGGGTCGTACAGGTCGGGCCAGCCCCGGTCGGTGGGCAGGTCGCCGATGACGTCGCCGCCGCCGTCGAGCAGCCGCCACAGTTGTTCGGGCGAGCCGATGCCGCCGGGGAACCGGCAGGCCATGGCGACGACGGCGACGGGTTCGTCGGCGGCGACGGTGGCGGCGTCGGCGACCTCGGCGGCGGTGGTGCCGAGCAGCCGGGCGTGCAGGTGCGCGGCGAGCAGCTCCGGGGTGGGGTGGTTGAACACAGCGTGCGGGGCGAGCCGGACGCCGGTGGCGGCGGAGAGCCGGTTGCTCAGCTCCACGGCCATCAGCGAGTCGAAGCCGAGGTCCTTGAACGGGCGGCGCGGCTCGATCTGCTCGCCGCCGGCGTGCCCGACGACGGTGGCGCACCGGGCGCGCACCAGGTCGAGCAGCGCGGCGGCCCGTTCGGGTTCGGTGCGGCCGGCGAGCCGGTCGGCGAACCCGGCGGCGGACGCGGGCGCGGGGTCGGCGTTGACGGCCCGGCGCGGCGGCGGGGGCAGCAGGGCCCGTAGCAGGGCGGGCGCCTCCCCGGCGGCCCGGACGGCGGCCAGGTCCAGCCCGATCGGCACCAGCGCGGGCCGGTCGGCGTGCAGGGCGGCGTCGAACAGGGCCAGGCCGGCGGCGGTGTCCAGGGGGCGGGTGCCGCCCCGGGCGAGGCGGGCCAGGTCGGCGGCGGTGAGCGCGCCGGCCATCCCTTCCGGCGTGGCCCACAGGCCCCAGGCCAGGGCGGTGGCGGGCAGGCCGTGGGCACGCCGGTGCGCGGCGAGGGCGTCGAGGAACGCGTTGCCGGCCGCGTAGTTGCCCTGCCCGGGGCTGCCGAACACGGCCGACGCGGAGGAGAACAGCACGAACGCGGCCAGGTCGAGGCCGGCGGTCAGCTCGTGCAGGTGCCACGCGCCGTGCACCTTGGACCGCAGGGCCCGCTCCCAGCGGGCGGCGTCGAGGCCGGTGAGCAGGGCGTCGTCGGTGGCCCCGGCGGCGTGCACGACGGCGGTGAGCCGGCCGGCAAGCGGGGCGAGGACCGCGTCGAGGGCGGCCCGGTCGGCGACGTCGGCGGCGACGACCCGCACGGTCGTCCCGGCGGCGGTGAGCGCGTCCATCCAGTCGGCGTGCCGGCCGGTGCGGCTGACCAGCACCAGCTCGGCGACGCCGTGGGCGGTGGCGAGGTGGGTGGCGACGTGCCGGCCGATCCCGCCGGTGCCGCCGGTGACGAGGACGGTCCCGCCGGCCAGCGCGGGCAGCGGGCCGGGAGCGGTCGAGCCCGCCGGCAGCGGGCCGGGAGCGGTCGAGCCGGCCGCCGGCTGCGGGCCGGGAGCGGTCGACGCCGGCAGCGGGCCGGCGGCGGGCGCGGGCGTGCCGCCGGTCGGGGCCGGGGAGCCTGCGGCGGGGGGCTCGACGGGGCGCAGCCGGGGCAGCAGGGCCCGGCCGTCGCGGACGGCGACCTCCGGCTCGTCGGGGCCGACGGCCAGGGCCGTGCGGATCCCCGCGTCGTCGGCCGCGTCGAGGCGCAGCAGCAGGAACCGGTCGGGGTGCTCGGCCTGGGCGACGCGGACCAGCCCGGCGACGGTCGCGTGCGCGGGGTCGCCGTCGCGGACGGCGACGGCGAGCCGGGTGCTCTCGGCGCGGGGGTCGGCCAGCCAGCGCTGGAGCACGCCGAGGGTGTCCAGGCCGACGGCGTGCGCCCGGTCGGGCACCGGTGCGGCCGGGTCGCCGTCGCCGACCCGCAGCACCAGCAGCGGCGGCAGCGGGCCGGCCGGCGGCGCGCCGTCGGCGAGCGCCCAGGCGGGCACCGGCGTCGCCGGGGCGGCGGCGGGCAGCCAGTCCACGGCGTACAGGCCGGCGGGGGCGGCGGCGGGGGCCGGGCCGGCGAGGGTCGGGGCGGCCACGGCGCGCAGCACCACCCGCTCCACGTCGAGCACGGGGTCACCGGCGTCGTCGACGGCGCAGAGGGTGACCGCGTCCGCCCCGGCGGGGGCGAGCACGACCCGCAGGGCGTGCGCGCCGGTGGCGTGCACGCGCACCCCCGCCCAGTCGGTCGCGGTCGGCCGCGCCGTGGCCCCGGCGGCGGGGGCGAAGCCGGCGATCGGGAGCAGGCGCAGGGCCGCGTCCAGCACCAGCGGGTGCACCGCGTACCGGTCGGCGTCGGCGTCCCGGGCGTCCTCCGGCAGGCGTACGTCGACGCAGAGCCGGTCCCCCGCGACCCACGCGGCCCGGGCCAGGTCGCCGGCGAGCGCCCGCCGCTGCGGGGTGTCCAGGTCGACGGGCCGGGCCCCGGTGGGCGGCCACACCGCCGCGGCGGCGGCCGGTCCGGCCTGGTGGTCGGCGGGGGCGAGGACGGCCTCGGCGACCTCCCGCCACGGCTGGCCGTCGGCGGCCCGCACGTGGCAGCGCGCCACCCGGCGCGGGTGCTCGTCGGGCGCGTCGACGGTGACCTGCACGTCGACGGAGAGGCCGGCGGGCAGCGGCACCGGCGCGGGGACGCGCAGTCGCTCCACGGTGGGCAGGTCGAGCAGCACGCCGAGGTGGGCGAACACGTCCAGCAGGGCGGTGGCGGGCAGCAGCGCCGGCCCGTCGGCGTCGGGCGCGACCAGCCACGGGTGGGTGGCGACGGCGACCCGCCCGGTGCAGACGACCTGCCCGGTGCCGGCGACGGGCAGCACCGCGCCGAGCAGCGGGTGCCCGGCGTCGGCCAGTCCCACGTCGGCGGGCCCGCCGGCCACCGCCGAGTACGGCAGCCAGTAGTGCCGGCGCGCGAACGCGTACGTGGGCAGGTCGACCCGGCGACGCGGCCCTGGGCCGGCGGGGGCCGCGGGGTCCACGGCGACGCCACGCACGTGCAGCCGCGCCACGGCGGCGACCAGCGCGTCCGGTTCGCCGTCGACGGTCCGCACGGCGGGCACGAAGGCCAGCTCGTCGGCGGTGTCGTCGGCGAGGCAGTCCTGGGCCATCGCGGTGAGCACCCCGCCGGGGCCGACCTCCAGGAACGTGGTGACCCCCAGCCCGCGCAGGGCGCGCATCCCGTCGAGGAAGCGGACGGTGCCGCGCACGTGCTCCACCCAGTGCTCCGGCGAGCAGAGCCGGGCCGGGTCGACCGGCCGACCGGTCACGTTGGACACCACGGGCAGGTGCGGGGTGCGGTAGGTGAGGCCGGCGGCCACGGCGCGGAACGCGTCGAGCATCGGCTCCATGCGCGGCGAGTGGAACGCGTGCGACACCCGCAGCCGGCTGGTGCGCCGGCCGGCGGCGCGCAGGGTCGCGGCGGCGGCCAGCACCGCGTCGGTGTCGCCGGAGAGGACGACGCTGCTCGGCCCGTTGACGGCGGCGAGTCCCACCCGGTCGGTGAGGTGGGCGGCCACCTCCGCCTCGTCGGCCTCCACGGCGACCATCGCGCCGCCGTCGGGAAGCTGCTGCATCAGCCGGGCGCGGGCGGCCACCAGCGCCGCCGCGTCGGCGAGGGAGAACACCCCGGCGACGTGCGCGGCGGCCAGCTCGCCGACGGAGTGGCCGAGCAGCGCGTCGGGGCGCACGCCCCAGGACTCCAGCAGCCGGTGTAGGGCCACCTCGAAGGCGAACAGGGCCGGCTGGGTGTAGAGGGTGTCGTCGAGCCGGGCGGCGAGGTCGGTGCCGTCGGCGGCGGCGACCACGTCGGCGACGGGGTGCGGGGCGTGCCCGGCGAGGCAGCGGTCCAGCTCGGCGCAGGCGGCGTCGAACGCCTCCGCGAAGACCGGGTACGCGGCCCGCAGCTCGCGTCCCATCCCGGGGCGCTGGCCGCCCTGCCCGCCGAAGAGCAGGCCGAGCCGGCCGTCGGCGACGCGGCCGGTGAGCACGGCGGCGGTGTCGGGTTCCGCCTCGCCCCGGGTCAGCGCGGTCAGCCCGGCGCGGGCGGCGGCCGGGTCGCCGGCCAGCACCACGGCCCGGTGCTCCAGGGCGGCGCGGGTGGTGGCCAGCGCGTGCCCGACGTCGGCCGGGTCGGCATCCGCGCCGGGGCCGTCGAGCCAGGTGAGCAGGCGCGCCGCCTGGTCGCGCAGCGCCTCGCCGGTGGCGGCGGACAGCGGCCACGGCACCGGCGGCCGGCGGCCGGCGGTGCCCGGGGCGGGTATGTCGGCGGCGTCGGCGGCAGGGAGCGCCTCGTCGTCGGCGGGAGGCGCCTCGATGATCACGTGGGCGTTGGTGCCGCTGATGCCGAACGACGAGATGCCCGCCCGCCTCGGCCGGTCCACCGCCGGCCACGAGCGCGCCTCGGTGAGCAGCTCCACCGCGCCGCCGGCCCAGTCCACCTCGGACGTCGGGGCGTCCACGTGCAGGGTCGCCGGCAGCGTGCCGTGCCGCAGGGCGAGCACCATCTTGATCACCCCGGCGGCGCCGGCGGCGGCCTGGGTGTGGCCGAGGTTCGACTTCAGCGAGCCCAGCCGCAGCGGCTCGGCGTCGCCGCGCCCCGCACCGTACGTGGCCAGCAGCGCCTGCGCCTCGATCGGGTCGCCGAGCCGGGTGCCGGTGCCATGCGCCTCCACGACGTCCACGTCGGCTCCGGTGAGCCCGGCGTTGGCCAGCGCCCGCCGGATGACCCGTTCCTGGGCGGGGCCGTTGGGGGCGGTCAGCCCGTTGGACGCCCCGTCGGAGTTGACCGCGCTGCCGCGCAGCACGGCGAGCACCGGGTGGCCGTTGCGGCGGGCGGCGGAGCGGCGTTCCAGCAGCAGCACGGCGACGCCCTCGGACCAGCCCGTGCCGTCGGCGGCGTCGGCGAACGCCTTGCACCGGCCGTCGGGGGCGAGCCCGCGCTGCCGGCTGAACTCGACGAACGCCTGCGGGGTGCCCATCACCGCGACGCCACCGGCGACCGCGAGGTCGCAGTCCCCGGCGCGCAGCGCCTGGGCGGCCAGGTGCAGCGACACCAGCGACGACGAGCAGGCGGTGTCCACGGTGACCGCCGGCCCCTCCAGCCCCAGCGCGTACGCGACCCGCCCCGAGACGACGCTGCCGGCGGTGCCGACGCCCAGGTAGCCCTCGGTGCCGGGCGGGGCCTGGCGCAGGTTGGCGGCGTAGTCGTGGTGCATGACACCGGTGAAGACGCCGGTGGCGCTGCCCCGCAGCGAGGTGGGGTCGATGCCGGCGCGCTCGAACAGCTCCCAGGAGGTCTCCAGCAGCAGCCGCTGCTGCGGGTCCATGGCCAGCGCCTCGCGGGGGCTGATCGAGAACAGGGTGGCGTCGAAGTCCGCCGCGTCGGGCAGGAACCCGCCGACGCGCACGTACGAGGTGCCGGGGGCGTCGGGGTCGTCGGAGAACAGGTGCGCCAGGTCCCAGCCCCGGTCGGTGGGGAACCCGGTCAGCCCCTCCCGGCCCTCGGCGACCAGGTCCCACAGCTCCTGCGGGGAACCCACCCCGCCGGGCAGGCGGCAGGCCATCGCGACGATGACCACGGGATCCTCGGCGTCGGGCGCGGTGGCCGGCCCGGCCGGGGCGACGGGGGCGTCCGGGCCGCCGCGCAGCCGGGCGGCGACGTGCCGGGCGAGGGCGTCCGGGCTCGGGTGGTCGAACGCGGCCGTGGCGGACAGCCGTACCCCGGTGGCCCGGGCCAGCCGGTCGCGCAGGGCGACCGCGCCGACGGAGGTGAAGCCCAGTTCCTTGAACGCGCGGCCGGGGCGGACGGCGGCCGGGCCGGGCAGGCCGGCGACGTCGGCGGTGGCGGCGCGCACCAGGTCGAGCAGGAGCCGGTCGCCCTCAGCGGTGGTCAGGCCGGCCAGCCGGCGGCGCAGCCCGGCGGCGTCGGCCGCGTCGCCGGCCTCGCCCGCCGCGCGGGCGGGGGGCCGCCAGGCGGGGTGGGCCGCGTCGGCCGGCACGGCGAGCAGCACGGGATCGTCGCCGTCGTGGGCGGCGTCGAACGCGGCGAGGTCGACGGCGGTCCCGCCCGCCGGGGCACCGGCGGCGCCCGCGTGCGGCGGCGCGGCGGGGCCGACCGGTCGGCCGGCGGCGTCGGTCGGCTGCGCCGGTGCGGCGGGATCGGCCGGCTCCGCCTGCGCGGCCGGGTCGGTCGTGCCGATCAGCCGGGCGGGCAGGCCCGCCGCGCGGCGGCGGGCGACGAGGGCGTGCAGCGCCGCGACGGCCGCGGCCGCGCGCTCCCGCCCGGCCGCGCCGAGCAGCAGGGCCGCCGGGACGGCGACGGTGAACGCCGTGGCGGCGGCGTGCCGGGTCCGGGCGTCGAGCGCCCCGGCGAGGGTCAGCAGCGCCGCGACGGCGGCGTCGTCGGCGAGGTCGGCGGCCGACGGACAGAGCAGGACCGCGCCGACCGGCCCGTCGGCGGACGCGGCACCGGTCTCGGCGGCCACGGAATCGGCGTCCAGCGGGGTGACCGTCGCGCCCGCGTCGGTCAGGTCCGCGACGAGTCGCCGTAGGGCGGCGGCGTCGGGCGGGCCGGCGGGCGCCAGCCGCAGCCGGCGGGCGCCGTGCGCCGCGACCAGGTGCCGGGCCAGCGCCGCGCCGGTCGGCCCGTCGACCCCGGTCACCACCGCCGGGGAGGCCGGGTCGACCACCGTCGCCGGCCGGCGGGGCGCGTGGGCGGGGGCCGGACCGAGGACCGGGCGCCGGGCCGCGCCGGCGCGCAGCGCGACCTGCGCGACGCCGGTGACCACGGCCGCCGGCACCAGGGCCAGCGACAGGTCGTCGGCGTCCCGGTCGACCAGCACGACCCGATCCGGGTACGCGGCGTGCAGGCAGCGCCCCCACGCCCACGCCGCCACGGCCGCCGGCACCAGGTCGGGGTCGTCGGGGCGGTCGGGAGTGGACGCGTCGACGGCGCCGGTGGTCAGCAGCGCGAGCCGGGTGCCGGCGTACCGGGCGTCGGCGAGCAGGTCGCCCAGCCGCCCGGCGAGGTCCGGCGGGTCGGCGACGCCGGCCGGCAGCAGCGCCACATCGGGCGCCTCCGGGTCCTCGCCCAGCGCGGCGAGATCCGGGTACGCCCGGAACACGTCGCCCGCCGACGCCACGGCCAGCGCCTCGACGAGGGCCGCGCCGCCCGGCCCGACGACCGCCCAGCGGCGCGGCCCGGGGGCAGGCTCGGCGCTGGCCTCGGCGGCGGGCTCGGCGCTGGCCAGGTCCAGCGGCTGCCAGGTGACCCGGCTGAGCGTGTCGTGGTGGCCGCCGTTGACCGCGCGCAGCCGCGCCGGCCGTGCCAGCAACAGCCGGCGGGTGACCTTGCCGGACGCGGTGCGGGGCACCTGGTCGATCTCGTAGAGCGCGTCGGGGACCTTGTAGTAGGACAGCCGCTCCCGGCAGGCCGCGTACGCCTCGGCGGGGTCGAACCCGTCCGGGCCGGGTACGACGAACGCCACCGGCACCTCGCCGAGCACCTCGTGCGGCCGGCCGGTGACCGCCACGTCGGCGACGCCGGGCACCGAGCGCAGCGCGTCCTCCACCTCGGCCGGGTGGATCTTCTCCCCGCCCCGGATGATCAGCTCCTGGTGCCGGCCGGTGACGAAGAGGTTGCCGTCGGCGTCGCGGCGGGCCAGGTCCCCGGTGCGGTACCAGCCGTCGCGCAGCGCGGCGGCGGTCACCTCGGGCAGGCCGTGGTAGCCGAGCATCACGCTCGGGCCGCGTACCCACACCTCGCCCTCGACGCCGGCCGGGACGTCCACCCCGGTCTGCGGGCTGACCAGGCGCACCTCGACGCCGGGCACGGGCTGCCCGCAGGAGCCCTCGACCCGGGGCCGGTCCGGGCGGGTGATCGCGATCGAGCCGCAGGTCTCGGTGCTGCCGTACGCGTCGAGCAGCGGCGCGTCGAAGACCTCCTCGAACGCCCGGCGCAGCGCCCCCGTGGTGATCGCCCCGCCGACCAGGCACACCCGCAGGTCGGGGGCGCGGAAGCCGGTGCTGCGGGCGGCGGTGACCAGGTGGTGGTACATGGCGGGCACGCCGGCCAGCACCGTCGCGGAGTCCTCGGCGACGGCGGCCAGCACGTCGTCGGCGGAGAAGCCGTCGACGAGCCGGGCGCTCGCGCCGACGGCGGTGACGCTGAGCACGCAACCGATGTGGGACAGGCTGTGGAACAGCGGCAGCGGCCACACGACCCGGTCGTCGCCGGTGAGGCCGGGGATCGGCACGTAGCAGGACGCCACCGACCACAGGCAGGTGCGCTGCGTGGAGAGCACGCCCTTGGGCCGGCCCGTCGTGCCCGAGGTGTAGAGCATCCAGGCGACCTCGTCGAGGCCCAGGTCGTCGCGGGCCGGCACGCCCGGTTCGGCGTCGACCAGCTCGCCCCAGGCGGCCACGTCGTCGCCGACGACGCCGTCGCCGGTGACCCAGAGGCGCAGGGCGGGACGGTCGGCGCGCAGCCGCAGCAGCTGGTCGAGGTGCTCCGGGTCGGTGACGACCAGCACCGCACCCGAGTCGTCCAGCAGATGGGCCAGCTCCGCGTCGGTGCAGCGCGGGTTCAGGGGTACGCCGACCGCGGCGGCCCGGGTGACCGCCAGCCACGTCTCGACCGTCTCCACCCGGTTGCCCAGGCAGAACGCCACCCGCTCGCCCCGGCCCACGCCCGCCGCCGCGAGGTGCCCGGCCAGCCGGGCGGTACGCGCCGCCAGCTCGGCGTACCGGACGGCGCGGCGGTCGTCGCGGAACGCGACCCGGTCCCCGAACTCCTCCGCGTGCGCCTTCAGCAGACCGGGCAACGGCTGGACCAGGTCGCTCCGAAGCATGTCACCATCCGTCCGCTCGGCGAGACTCCCCATCCGCGGCGTAGACCTCGCTCGCCGTAACGGCACAAGTCTTCCCAGCGTCGTGGCGGCGACCTACCCCTGTCGCACCCCTAACCCGTCCCCAGTTCCGGCCGCCGACCGACCGGCGCGACCTGCGGCGGAGGTGATGATGGGGCGAGCCTGCGCAGACCGTCGCGCCCATGCCCCGCCTTCCGTCAGTCGAGGTGCCGTCGTTGGAACGCTCGTGGTTGTTCGCCCGCCTGGCCGTGCCGGCCGGCGGCTGCCCGGACGCCCGGGCGGCCGAGCTGGTCGGCACCGTCGTCGCCGGGCTGGTCGCCGCGGCCCGCCGCGCCGACCCGGGGTCCGGCTGGTTCTACGACCGGCTCGACCCCACCGGCGTCCCCGTCGCCCCGGCCGGCTCCGCCGCCGGGCCGCGGCTGCGCCTCGGCATCTGCGCGTCGGCGGCAGGGCTCGCCGCGGTCCGGGCCGGGCTGCGCGCGTACGACCGAGGGTTTTCCCTGGTCGACGAGCCGCACGTGGTCCGCGACCCGGCCCGGGGCGGACCCCTCGCGCAGGCCGGCAGCGACCTGGCGCTGGCCCTGCTCGCCGGGGACGGGCCGTGGCTGCCCGGCGCGGAGCTGCCGCTGGCCGTGGCGCACCTGCGGCACCTGGCCGGGCTGCTGCCCGCGGCCGACCGGGCCGCGTTCCTCTTCCTGCACTGGCAGGACCGCGGCGCGGCGCTCACCGGGGCGCAGCGGCGGGAACTGGCCGCGCAGGCCGCCGCCGGGGCGGACAAGATCGTCCTCGCGGCGGACGACCTGCCGCCGGGCGGGGCGGCCGAGGCCGCGTGGCGGCGCTACCTGGACCGGGTCGCCGACGTCGCCGGGCGGGACCACCCGGACGCGCCACGCGGCTTCCTGCTGGCCCACCACGCGCAGCTCAGCCACGACCGGTGGGGCATCGCCCCGGACGTCGACGCGCTGGCCGCGCTGGCGCTGCGGCTGACGCTGGTCCGCCGCACACCCGAGTCGGAGGAGAGAGCAGCCGCATGCAGGTGACAGAGACCCCCGCGCGGATCGAGGTGGCGCTCGGCGAGCGCGCCTACCCGGTGCTGATCGGGCCGGGCGTGCGCCACCGGCTGCCGGCGGAGGTGGCACGGATCGGCGCGCGGCGGGTCGTCGTGGTCTCGGCCCGGCCGCCGGAGTGGACGCCCGACCCGGGCGTGCCGCACCGGGTGGTGCCGGCCCGCGACGGCGAGCACGACAAGACCCTCGCCACGGTGGAACAGCTGTGCCGGGCGTTCGCCGAGTTCGGGCTGACCCGCACCGACGCGGTGGTCTCCTGCGGCGGCGGCACCACCACCGACGTGGTGGGGCTGGCCGCCGGCCTCTACCACCGGGGGATCGCCGTCATCCACCTGCCGACGTCGCTGCTGGCCCAGGTCGACGCCAGCGTCGGCGGGAAGACGGCGGTGAACCTGCCGGAGGGCAAGAACCTCGTCGGCGTCTACTGGCAGCCCCGCGCGGTGCTCTGCGACACCGAACACCTGACGACCCTGCCGGAGCGGGAACGGCGCAACGGCTACGGGGAGATCGCCCGCGCCCACTTCATCGGCGCGGGCGACCTGCGCGGGCGGCCCGTCGCGGAGCAGATCGCCGCGTGCGTGGCGCTCAAGGCGCGGGTCGTCGCCGCCGACGAACGCGACTCGGGGCTGCGGCACATCCTCAACTACGGCCACACGCTGGGGCACGCGCTGGAGGTCGCCACGGGCTTCCGGCTGCGGCACGGCGAGGCCGTCGGCGTCGGCACGGTCTTCGCGGGCCGGCTCGCCGGCGTCCTCGGCCGGATCGGCCCCGAGCGGGTCGCCGAGCACCACGAGGTGGTCGCCGGCTACGGCCTGGACCCGGAGCTGCCCTCCGACGTGGACCACGACGAGCTGGTCGCGCTCATGCGGCGCGACAAGAAGGCCACGGCGGGCCTGTCGTTCGTCCTCGACGGCCCGGCCGGGCCGGAGCTGGTGGCGGACGTCCCACCGGAGGCCGTCCGCACCGCACTGGGGTGAGCGGGAGGGCACTCCGTCGGCGCTGATGACGGGACGATGATCCGACCGTGACGGCCCCGGGAACGCTGGCGACATGATGACTCCCGGACCTCACCCAGCCCCATCGAGAAGTGGCCCATGCGCGGCATGAGCAGGCTCGCCCCGGCCGCATCCGCCGTCCGCAGCCGGTGGTCGCGCATCCTCGGGTCGGCGACCGCTCTCACCGTCGTGCTGGCCGTCGGTGGCGCGGCTGTCACCCCACCGCAGGCGGCCCGGGCTGCGAGCTGCAAGGCGGAGACGTGCGAGGGCAAGTGGGCCAGTGACGCGGGTTGCCTGGCCGACAAGGTGGTCGCCGACGACCAACGGATCCTCGTCGAGTCGCCCGAGGACAGCGTCAAGCTGCTGGAGGGCACCAGCACGCTCTACTACTCACCGAGCTGCCAGTCGACCTGGACGGACTGGCTGATCACCTTCGACGAGACGGATTGGGAGGTGGAGTTCCAGTTCTGGGAGCTGACCCAGTACGGCGCGAACGAGATGCGCAAGCCGGCGGCACAGTCCCCGCTCTTCCCTGACGCGTACGTCAACTACACGACGGCCGGGGTCAACCTCTGGCGCTCGGCGATGACGGACTGGAACAAGTCGGTGCGGGCCTGCTGGTACGTGGTCGGCTCGGGGGACCCTCCCACTCCGAGCAACGATCCCGACGAGCAACTGGAGTGCACCAAGTGGAACTGAAGCGTGACCGACCGACGCGACCGGTCGTCCTTGGTGCGCTCGGTGCGGTGGTCGCGATGAGCGCCTCGGTGCTTGTCGTTCCCCAGCCTGTGGCCGCCCGGCCGATCTCACCGGTCCCCGCCGAGACCCTGAGCCGGGGGGCGCTCGCCGACCCAGACGCCTCGCTCGGCCCCGACTGGGCCGGCTCCAAGGACCAGTTGGTCGCCGGAGCCGGTGACCGAAGCGGCTTCCACCTGTTCGTCGCCCGGGAGCGGGACGCCTTCGCCTGGTCGAACCTGACCACACTGAACGCCGGTCTCCCCGACGTCGGCAACTGGACGGGCGGCGTCTGTGTCACCGGCTCCGGCAAGCGTGCCGTCGCGGTGTACGCGCCGACCTCGTACAGCAACAAGCCGGAACTGGCCACCAAGGGCGCCTACGTCGCGGTGGTCGACCTGACCAACGGCAAGGTCGTTCCGCTGAAGGAACGGGTTCAGCTGGCGTACTACAACCCGTCCTGCGGGGCCGGTGAACGCGTGCTGGTCACCCGGCCCACCGACGTCGACCAACAGACCACCGAGGTCATCGCCATCGACGCGGCAGCCGGCAAGGTGACCTCGACGGTCCGCCTGGCCGGACAGTTCACCAACGCGGCACCGGCTGCCGAGGGCGACTACGGCATCCTCCGGGGCGGTCTGCACCGGCTCCGGGCGGGCAAGCTCACCAAGCTGGCCGACCCGGGCGGGCAGCCGTTCGCCGTGCGGGTGACGGCTGCCGGCGCGGTCGACGTGCTGACCGTGGACGAGGCGAAGCCGGGCGTCGAGGCCCGGGCGAGCGCCCACCGGTACGACGGCCGCCGGCACACCGTGCTCGGCACCGGCCGGGCCACCGGCCTCGAACTGGTCGGCCTTTCGGGCGGTCGCAACGCCCTCGTCGGCGACATCGCCGGAATCCGCCGGCACCCCGCCGACCTGGTGCTGCTCAAGGCCGGCGACAAGACCCGGGTGGCCTCTCGGGAGGGACACCTGCTGCTGATGTCGGCCAGCCCGGCCGAGACGGGTCAGGCCGACCGCCGAACCCGCCTCGACGTCACGGTCCGGGCCACGAGGAGCGGCCGGGAGAGCCGGCACACGGTGACCACCACGCCGAAGGCTCCAGCGGACGTCGCCGCGCCCCGGGCCGGTCGGAGGCAGGCCCCCAGCGCGCAGATAACCGGAGAGGTCATCACCAACCCCTTCTTCCGGCCGACCTGCGCGGTTCCCCGCAACGACATTCGCCGCCAGGTGCTCCAGCCGAGCGCCAACCAGGTGGAGTGGGCGGTGGACCTCGCCGTGCAGGGCAAGTTGACCGTCTCCCGACCGGCGAACTACCTGAAGACCGGCGGGCCGGCATACACCCCGCAGGGGCTCTTCCCGTTGCCGTCCGGGCCGCGGGTGCCCGCGCAGGTGATGCTGGCGGTGCTGGCCCAGGAGACCAACATGGCACAGGCTTCCTGGCATGCCGCGCCGGGTGACGGCGGCAACCCGCTCGTCTCCGACTATTACGGCAGCCGCAGCAGCAGCTCGTGGGGATGGGACTACATCGACTACAGCAGCAGCGACTGCGGATACGGCATCTCCCAGGTCACCGACGGCATGACCTGGGACTCGACGAAATGGACCGAGGCCGAGCGGGTGGCGATCTCGAGCGACTACGCCGCGAACATCGCCGCCGGTCTGCGGATCCTCGTCGAGAAGTTCAACCAGGTGCAGTCGCTCGGCATATCGGTCAACACCAACGACCCCCGCTACATCGAGAACTGGTTCCTGGCGGTCTGGGGCTACAACAGCGGCGTGCACCCGCAGGGCGAGCCGGGTGCCAACGGCAACTACGGGCTCGGGTGGTTCAACAACCCGGCCAACCCGTCGTACCCGGCGAACCGGACGCCGTTCCTGCGGATCAACACCGACGACGCCAGCCACCCGTCGGACTGGTCCTACCCGGAGCGGATCATGGGTTGGGCCGAGGTGCCGCAGTGGCAGTGGATCGATCCGGTGACGAAGTACTCCAAGCCGCTGTTCGGATCGTCGAGCAACCAGCTGAGCCTGCCGAGCAGGTACCAGTTCTGCGGTGCGGCGAACAACTGCTCCCCGTTCGGGGACAACTCGGGCTGCGACGAGTCCTGCTGGTGGCACGGCAGCACCAGCTGGGCGTCCGAGGCCGCCCCGCTGAGCACCGAGAAGCTGGTGTACGCGGTGGGCTCGGCAGAGCCGGCCGTCAAGGCGGTCTACCCGAAGCGGTGCACTCCGTTCTCGGCGAGCGGGGCTCTGGTGGTCGACGACCTGAAGGACTCGTCGATCAATCCGCTGGGCTGCGCGGGGCAGAGCTGGGGCGGCAAGTTCACCCTCCGCCTCGGGGCTCCTGCGGGCGACGGGAACAGCTTCTACGCAGACATCGACGTCCACCAGCTCGGGGCGGGCTACCTCGGCCACATGTGGTTCACCCACAGCGTCGACGACAGCGACGCGCCGCTGCACCAGGTGGTCGGAACGTGGACGCCGAACATTCGCAGTGGCATCAAGAGCTGGGACATCGTGGTGCACCTGCCGTCGCACGGCGCCAACGAGACGGCGGCCGAATACCTGATCCAGCCGGGTATCGGCATCTACAACGACCCCCGCGACCAGGAGCGCACCTGCGTGGTCAACCAGGACTCGGCCACCCAGGGCGCCGACCGGTGGGTGAGCCTCGGCCGCCACACCCTCGGGCCGCGTGCGCGCGTACAGCTCAGCAACAGGATCACCGGCGCGAACGGCGAGGTCGACATCGCCTGGGACGCGATGGCGTTCGTGCCGGCGACCGGCACCGCGAAGTCCTGCGGCACTGCCTGGTGACACAGCTGACCGGGTGAGTCGATCCGAGGGGCGGGGACCTACCGGTGCCCGCCCCTCGGCCTGCGTTCCGCGAAGAATCCGGCGACCGGCACCCGGTGCCCCTCTTCGACACCCGTCGCGTCGACGGGTAATCGGGTGGACAGCATGCCGTTGCGGGGGCGATCGTCGGCCCATGAGGCAGGAAGACATCTGGGACGCCGACGCCGCCGCGCGCTACGACACGCCGGGCGTCGGCATGTTCGCCCCCGAGGTGCTGGGGCCGACCGTGGACCGGCTCGCCGCGCTCGCGGGCGGCGGGGCGGCGCTGGAGTTCGCCGTCGGCACCGGCCGGGTGGCCGTGCCGCTCGCCGAGCGCGGGGTGCCCGTCACCGGCATCGAGCTGTCCACCGCCATGGTCGACAGGCTGCGGACGAAGGTAGACGAGGCGGCGTTGCCCGTGGTCGTCGGGGACATGGCCACCACCGTCGCGCCGGGGGCGTACACGCTTGTCTACCTGGTCTTCAACACGATCGCCAACCTGCTCACCCAGGCCGAGCAGGTCGCCTGCTTCCGCAACGCGGCCCGCCACCTCGGCCCGGGAGGCCGGTTCGTGGTCGAGCTGTGGGTGCCGGAGCTGCGCCAGCTCCCGCCGGGCCGGCAGGCCACGGTCTGGCACTGCGAGCCCGGCTACATCGGCCTGGACACCTACGACGTGCTGCGCCAGCACGTCGTGTCGCACCACTTCAGGTTCGGCGAGGGCACCGAGGCGCAGGTGTTCCGCACGCCGCACCGCTACATCTGGCCGGCGGAGCTGGACCTGATGGCGCAGCTGGCCGGCTTCGAGCTGGAGTCGCGGCACGCGGACTGGGCCGGCGGCGAGTTCACCGCCGAGTCGCGCAACCACATCTCCGTGTACCGCCTCCCCTGACCGACGGCCGGGCCGACGGGGTCCGGGCCGGCAGGTCGCCCCGCCATGTCGCCGACATCGCGGGGTCAAGACCGACTCGATACCGCCATGTCGCCGACACGGCGGCGGCACCCGGCCGCGCGGCGGCCCAGCGCCGCGGCGGTCAGGGCGGGCGCGCGGTCAAGGCGGGCGCGCGGGCGCGCGGGTCAGGGGACCAGGGCCGCCGGGCAGTACGCCAGCAGGTCCGTCGGCGCGTGGGCGACCACGTCCGGGCCGGCGGCGAGCAGGGCGGCGACGTCCCCGCCGTGCCAGGTGGTGGCGACCGTGGTGACGCCGGCGTCCCGGCCGCTGAGCAGGTCGATCACCGCGTCGCCGACCATCATGGCCTGCTCCGGCGGCACGTCGAGGTGGCCGAGGGCGGCGAGGACGATGTCCGGGGCCGGCTTCGGGCGGGCCACCTCGTCGGAGCCGATCACCTGGTCGAACAGGCCGAGCACGCCGAGCGTGTCGAGCAGCGAGCGGGCCCGGGGGCCGCTCTTGCCGGTGGCGATGGCCATCCGGACGCCCCGGCCGTGCAGCTCCTCCAGGGTCTCGCGTACGCCGGGGAACAGCGGCACGAGGTGCGCCATCCGGTAGCTTTCCCGGACGAACGGCTCCTCCATCTCCAGCGGCAGCCCCATCAGCCGCATGATGTCCGGGAAGTACCGGCCCATGTGCCGGTTGTACTCCTCGAACGGCGCAGGCCCGTCGCCCACCACCTCGGCGTACGCGATGCTGAACGCCTCGCGCATGACGGCCGAGCTGTCGACCACGACGCCGTCGAGGTCGAACACGACCGCGCGGATCGGGCCCCGGGCGGGCGGCGGCGGGAGGGTGACGTCGATGGTGGACGGTGGATGGGTCATGGCTGCTCCCCGGAGCGAGTGAGGTCGCCGGTGGTTCTCACCGGTCGCGTTGGCCCGCCAGCGCGTGCTCCCGCTCCGGCTCGGTGGGCCGGGCGGTGCGGTAGATCCGTTCGATGATGTCGATGGTCCGGTGTGCCTCGGCGACGGCCGCGCCCCGGCTGGCCGGGGCGGTGAGCAGGCCGGGCAGGGCATCGAGTTGGCGGTCGTACTCGGTGCCGATCGGCTCGGCCGGCAGCGGCAGCGCGACGGTCTCGCCGTCGCGGGTGCGGGTGAGCACCGGCGTCGGCTCCCGGTTCGGGCTGAACCCGAACGTGCAGCGCAGGGTTGCCGTGCCGGCGACGCCCTGCACGGTGATGGTGGTGCGGTCCAGCGCCTCGTGCGACGCCCAGCAGGCGTGCACGGCGACGGACGCGCCGTCGGCGGTGAGCAGGAACCCCCGGGCGGTGTCCTCGACGTCGCCCCGCGACCCGCCGACCGAACCGTCGCCCCGCAACGCGCCTGCGGCAGCGGCGGAACCGGCGGGGTCGCGCCAGACGGCGTGCGCGGCGGTGTCGTTGACGAAGTCGGCGGAGACGCTGCCGACGGCGTGGGTGATCCGGGTGGCCGGGCCGAGCAGCGGCAGCACCGTGTCGAGCAGGTGCCAGCCGAGGTCGACGAGCGCGCCGCCGCCGGAGAGGTCGCGGCGGGTGAACCAGCCGCCCGCGTCGGGCACCCCCCGGGCACGGACCCACGCCACGTCGACGTGCCGGATCGGGCCCAGCTCCGCGGCGGCGTCGGCGAGGGCCCGCACGTCGGCGCGCCACCGGGCGGCGCTGCCGGCCAGCAGCACCGCGCCGCCGGCGCGCTCCGCGTCGGCCAGCAGCGCCGCCTCGGCGGAGCTGAGGCAGACGGGCTTCTCCAGGAACACGGGTACGCCCCGGCGCAGCAGCCGGGCGGCGACGGCGGCGTGCAGGTGGTTGGGCACGGCCACCACCACCAGGTCCGCCGCGCCGGCGGGCAGGTCGTCGACGTCGGCGTACGCGAAGGGCACCGCGTGGGTGTCGCGGGCAGCTTCCCGGACGGCCGGCTGCGGATCGACCAGGGCCGTCACCTCGAAGGCCGGGTGCGCGGCGAGCCGGGGCAGCCAGATCTCCCGGCCGGCCCAGCCGAGGCCGACCACGGCGACCCGGATCGGGCCGCCGGGCGGCACGGCGACGCCGGAGACGGCCGGCGGCGGGGTGGTCATCCGGCGAGGACGTCGGCCAGCACGGCGGCGATGTCGTGCATCTGCTGCTCGGTGCCGAGCAGGGTGCGGTGGTGCAGCCAGACGCAGTCGGAGTGGATCTGCTCGACGTTGGGGCAGCGGGCGGCGATCTGCTCGACGGTCTCGTCGGGGGCGCCGGCCTTCCAGAAGCCCTCGCACCGGTAGATGGCCCGGAACGCCACGAACGCGGGCACGCCCCGGGCGATGAGCGCGTCGACCACGGCGCGGCGGCGCTCCGGGGTGATCCCCGGGATGCGGAACATGGCCATGTAGTGCGGGTTACGGTCGGTGCGCGGGTCGATGGTCTGCGGGACCACGCCGGGGATCTCGGCGAGCAGGCCGGCCAGCAGCGGCCAGCGCTGCTCGCGTACGTCGATCTGGCCGGCGAGGCGGGCGAGCTGGGCGCGCAGCACGGCGGCGGTGAACTCGCCCATCCGGTAGTTGGAGCCGGTGGTGCGGTGCAGGTAGTCGCGGTCGGTGCGCGGCCGGCCGCAGCTGTGCACGAGGAAGGCGCGCTCGCGGGTCTCCTCGTCGGGGAAGAGCACCGCGCCGCCCTCGCCGGCGGTCATCAGCTTGCCGTTCTGGAAGCTGAACGCGGCGACCGAGCCGAGTTCGCCGACCTTGCGGCCCTGCCACTGCGCGCCGTGGGCGTGCGCGGCGTCCTGGAGCAGCGCCACCCCGGCGTCGGCGGCGATCTTGTCGAGCGCGTCCATGTCGGCGAACTGCCCGGCCATGTGCACCGGCATGATCACCTTGGTGCGGTCGGTGACGGCGGCGGCGACGGCGGCCGGGTCGACGCAGTAGGTGTCGAGGTCGACGTCGACCGGCACGGCGACGGCGCCGAGGCGCTGCGCCGCGAGCGACGACGAGATGAAGGTGAACGCCGGCACGATGACCTCGGTGCCGGGCCCGACGCCGAGCACCTCCAGGGCGACCTCCAGGGCGTGGGTGCCGTTGGTGACGGCGAGGGCGTGCGGCGTGCCGTGGTACGCCCCGAACTCCGCCTCGAAGGTGTCGACCTCGCTCCCGCCCATCCGCCACCACTGGCCCTGTTCGAGGGCGCGGATCAGGCCGGCTCGTTCCTCGTCACCGAACTGCGGCCACTCGGGGAACTCCGGCACCGTCGACGGCTGACCACTCATGACTTCCCACTTCCCAATCCAGGAGGACCAGCGGTTCCCCGGCCGTCCCGCGGCGGCTGGACGCAGCGGTCTCCAGCTGGCAACGTCATCGGCTCGCGGTGGACGCTAACCGACCCGGCAGCCTGCTCACTTCCCCTAGCGGGCCCCTACCCACCCCTTAGTTCGCCGGTCGGTCGGTGGTGCCCGGCCCGTGGTCGGCGGGTGGCGTAGTAAGACTGCGGGGAATCTGTCGCCGGCCCCGCCGGGTCGCCCCACGCGAGGTGAGCTGTGTCCGACGTGCTCCTGCTGAACGGCCCGAACCTGGGCATCCTCGGTCGACGCCAGCCGGAGATCTACGGCACCGACACCCTCGCCGACATCGAGCGGGCGGTCGGCGAGGAGGTCGCCGCGCGGGGCTGGAACGTCGTGGCGGTGCAGCACGACTGCGAGGGCGCGCTGGTGCGTACGGTGCAGGAGCACTACGACACGGTGGGCGCGATCGTGAACCCGGGCGCGTTGATGATCGCGGGCTGGAGCCTGCGCGACGCGCTGGCCAACTATCCCCGGCCGTGGATGGAGGTCCACCTGTCCAACGTGTGGGCCCGGGAGAGCTTCCGGCACGACTCGGTGCTCGCCCCGCTGGCCAGCGGGGTCATCGTCGGGCTCGGCCCGCTGGGCTACCGGCTGGCCGCCCGCGCCCTCGTCGCCACGGTCGGCTGAGCCCGGCCGGAAGGCAGGACCCCCCGCGTCGACCGGCCCGCCGGGGCCGGGCAGCCCGACAGGGTCCCGGCGACCCGTCACCCCCTCCACTAAGGATGTTTCCGTGCGGACTCCCACCATCACCCTCAGCATCATCCTGGCCGCCGTGTTCATGGCCACGGCCGTGCAGAAGCTCGTCGGCGAGCGCAAGACCCGCGAACGGATGGACCACCTCGGCGTCTCCGCCGGCCTCACCCGGGTCATCGGGGTGTTGGAGCTGGCGGCCGTCGTCGGCCTGCTCGTCGGGCTGTTCTGGCCGCTGGCCGGGCTCGCGGCGGCGGTCGGCCTCGTCCCGCTGATGATCGGCGCCGCCGGCTACCACCTGCGCGCCCGGGACCCGTTCGCGGTGACGGTGATGCCGATCGCGTTCGGGTTGGCGGCCGCCGCGCTCGCGGTGCTGCACGTGCTCCAGAGGTGAGACCGGTGCCCGGGGGCAGCGACAGGGACCACGTCGGCGTCCTCGGCGTCGATATCGGCGGCACCAAGGTGGCGCTGCGCGCCGAGGAGTTCGCGGCCGGGCCTGCGGAGGGCGCGCGCGCCGCGGAGGTCCGGGTCGCGACGGGAGCGGGCGTCCGGGCGTACGAGCGGGTGCTGACCTGGCCCGGCGGCGGCGTCGAGGCCGACGTGGCGGCGCTGGCCGACGCGGTCGGCGCGCTGCGCGCGGAGTCGGGGCTGCGGTTCGCGGCGGTCGGGGTGGCGATGCCCGGCACCACCGGCCCGACGGGCCGGGTGGTCGTGTGGCCGGGCCGGCCGAGCTGGGCGGGGTTGCCCTTCGACGAGACGCTGCGCGGGCTCTTCCCGGGCAGCCGCACCGCCTGGGCCGACGACGGTGACCTGGCGGCGCTGGCCGAGGCCCGGCACGTGGGCGCGCAGGACGTCGTCTACCTCGGGGTCGGCACCGGCGTGGGCGGTGGCGTGGTGCTCGGCGGCCGGCCGCTGCCGGCGCCGGGCCGGGGCTCCCCCGAGGTCGGCCACCTGGTCGTCGACGTCGACGGGCCCCGGTGCGACTGCGGCCGGCACGGCTGCCTCCAGGCGGTCGCCTCCGGGCCGGCGACGCTGCGCCGGGCCGCAGCGGCCCGGGGCGGCGAGGTGGGCTTCGCCGAGCTGCGCGACGGGCTGGCGCAGGACCGGCCGTGGGCCCACGACGCGGTCCGACCGGCGGGTACGGCCCTCGCGGCAGCCGTGGTCAGCCTGGGCGAGCTGCTCGACCCGGCGGTGGCGGTGCTGGGCGGCGGCTTCGCCGCCGGGCTGCCCGGCTTCGTCGACCTGGTCGGTCGGGAGGTGATCCGGCTCGCCCGGCCGGGCCGCCCGGCCCCCGCCGTGCGGGCCGCCGCCCTGGGCGGGCTCTCCTCGCTGCACGGCGCGGTGGCGCTGGCCCGGGACCTGGCCGCGCCCCGCTGAAGCCGCACCGGCCCGGGTCGACCCGGGCCGCCCGTTCGACCGAGAGGAACGCACATGATCAGGATCGGTGTCGTCGTCGGCAGCACCCGGCCGGGCCGCAAGGCGGAGGCCGTCGCCGCCTGGGTGCGGGACATCGCCGCCCAGCGCGGCGACGCGACCGCCGAGCTGGTGGACCTCGCCGATCACGCCCTGCCGCACCTGAACACGCCGCTGCCGCCGTCGATGGCCCCGTCGGGTGACCCGGCGGTGCGCCGGTGGGCCGCCCGGATCGCCGCCTTCGACGCGTACGTCTTCGTCACCCCGGAGTACAACCACTCCGTGCCCGGGGTGCTCAAGGACGCGATCGACTACCTCTACCGGGAGTGGCGGAACAAGGCGGCCGGGCTGGTCAGCTACGGCGTGCACGGGGGCACCCGGGCGGCCGAGCACCTGCGGCTGGTCCTCTCCCAGGTGGAGGTCGCCGACGTCCGGTCGCAGGTGTCGCTCTCCCTGGTGACGGACTTCGTCGACTTCACCGAGTTCCGGCCGGCCCCGGCGCAGGCGAAGGCGGTGGGCGAGATGCTCGACCAGGTGGTCGCCTGGGCGGGCGCGCTGCGCGTGCTGCGGGGGCGCTGACCCGGCCGCCACGGACCCGCCCCCACCAGCACGGACGGCCGGGACGGCTGGCGGCGACAGGGTGGGCATAGACTGCGGGCATGGGGCAGCATCGGTGAGCGGCGACGGGTGCCCCGCGCTGCCCACCGACCACGTCTGCTGGCGCCACGACGACCCGGCCGCCTTCGAGGCCGCCGCCCGCGCGTTCCTCACCGTCGGCCTCGCCGCAAGCGAGGAGCTGTGGTTCGTGACGGAGCGGGATCCGGCCGGGGCCCGCGAGTGGCTGGCCGCCGTCCCCGGGCTGGCCGACGCCCTGCGTGACGGCAGCGCCCGGGTCGTCCCGCTCGACGGCACCTACGTCGACGGCCGGGTCGCCGACCCGGCCGCCCAGGTGCGGGCCTACGCGGAGGCGACCGAGGCGGCCCTGGCCGCCGGCCACGCCGGGCTGCGGGTGGTCGCGGAGGCCACCGGGCTGGTCCGCACCCCACGGCAGCGGGTGGCCTTCACCCGCTACGAACACCTGATCGACGGCTACATGCGGGCCCACCCGTTCTCCGCCATGTGCGTCTACGACCCCCGTGAGCTGGGTGCGGCGGCGGTCGCCGAGCTGGCCTGCCTGCACCCGGCGGGCAACGTCGACGACGTGCTGTTCCGGCTCTACGCGGCGGGCCGGGGCCGCACGGGGCTGGCCGGCGAGCTGGACCGGTCGGCCCGCGACCTGCTCGCCACGGCGCTGGAGCGGGCCGCGCCCCGGCCGGTCGACGGGCGGGTGGTGTTCGAGGCGGGCCGGCTGCGCTTCGCCGACCACCGCTGCCTGCAGCTCCTGGGCGAGTACGCCCGCGGCCTGGGTGCCGTGGCGGTGCTGCGCGGCCTGCCCGGCGTCGGCGTGGCCCGCCTCGTCGACCTGCTGGGCCTGCCCGGGATACGGGTGGAGGCCGCGCGGTGAGGACGGGTGCGGCGGCGGGTCACCGGGGCTACTTCCACGAGGCGGTCTGTTATGCCTCCGAGGAGGAGCTGCTGACGGTCGTGCTGCCGTTCCTGCTCGGCGGGGTCGCGGCCGGGGAGCCGACGGTGGTGTCGCTGGGCGCGCGCAACGCCGCCCTGGTGCGGGGCGCCCTGCCCGCCGGCTGCGGGGTCACCTTCCTGCCCGGCGGCGACGTCTACGCCCGGCCGACCGCCGCCATCCGCTCCTACCGCGAGATGCTCGCCGGGCACGTGGCCGACGGGGCGCGGCAGATCCGGATCGTCGGGGAGCTGCCGCCGGTCGCCCTGGGGGTGACCTGGGACTGGTGGGCCCGCTACGAGTCGGCGATCAACCACGCGTACGACGAGTTCCCGCTGTGGAGCATGTGCGCGTACGACACGCGCAGCACGCCCGCGTCGGTGCTGCGGGACGTGGCGCGCACCCATCCCCGGCACGCCACCCCGGACGGGCGGCACGTGCCGAGTCCCGACTACACGGAGCCGACGACCTACCTGCGGGAGAACCGGCCGGCGCCGCCGGACCCGCTCCAGTCGACGCCGCCGGTGGTCGAGCTGTCCGAGCCCACGGCGGCGCAGGCCCGGGCCGCCGTGCACGCCGCCGGCGGGGGCCGGCTGCCCGTCGACGACGTCGAGGACTTGGTGGTGGCGGTCAGCGAGACGGTGACCAACGCGCTGCGCCACGGCCAGCCGCCGGTCTGCCTGCGGCTGTGGGTGGGGCCGGACCGGCTGGTGGCGACGGTCTCCGACGGTGGCGACGGGCCGAAGGACCCGTTCGCGGGGCTGCTCCCGGCCGGCGACGGCGCCGAAGGCGGCCTCGGCCTGTGGATCGCCCACCAGTCCTGCAACCACGTGTCGGCGCACCGGGGGCCGGGCGGCTACACGCTGCGGCTGACGGCGGGCAACCCGCACTTCGTCGCCTGAGCCCGCCCGGCCCGCCGGCTCAGGGGATCGTCACCCCGTACGCGCCGAGAATCTCGTTGATCGGCTGGTAGTAGGTGGTGCCGCCGGTGGTGCAGTTGCCGCTGCCGCCGGAGAGGATGCCGACGATCCTGCCGGTGGCGGCGACGTAGAGCGGGCCGCCGCTGTCGCCGGGTTCGGCGCAGATGTTGGTGCGGATCAGGCCGGTGACCGAGCCCTGGGCGTAGTTGACGGTGGCGTTGAGCCCGGTGATCGAGCCGCACCGCACGCCGGTGGTGGCCCCGCTGCGGCAGACGGCCATGCCGACGACGGGCGCGGCGGTGCCGGTGACGGTCAGCGTGCCGGGGTAGGTGTGGACGGCGCTGGGGTGGGCGATGGTGGTGGAGGTGTAGCGGACGATGCCGTAGTCGTTGCCGGGGAAGCTGCTGCCGGCGCGGGAGCCGAGGACGCTGGTGCCGGCGCTGTCGGCGTACCAGGTGGTGGCGGTCGTCGTGCAGTGGCCGGCGGTGACGAAATAGTAGGTGCTGCCGCTGCGGACGTTCGCGCCGAGCGAGCAGCGCCCGCCGCCGGCGGCGTAGACGGCCTGCCCGCCGGCGATGAGGGTGCTCAGCCGGCCCGGTTCGCGGCGGACCACCGCGCCGGTGGTGGCCAGGCGGGCGCGCAGGGCGGCCAGTTGACCCTCGCCGACCGTGTCGTCGGCGGCGACGGTGGTCCGGCCGGTCGCCGGGTCCACGGTCCACGCGGTGCCGGCCGGCGCGTCGGCGACGACGACCGGGGCGGGCGCGCCGGTCGGGGCGGTGGGGGCGGCGTGGGCGGCCACCGGCGGCACGAGCAGGGGTACGGCGAGCAGGAGGGCGAGCAGGGGGAAGCGGCGCATCCGAACCTCCATGTATCGGCGTGCGTGGATGCGTACAGCTTCCCTGTCCGGGCCCGCCCGGATCAAGTGCCCTGACGGTCGGCGACCACCACGGCGATGCCGTCGAGCACCCGCTGCAGGCCGAACTCGAACGCGTGCTCCGGCCCGTACGCCGCGCCGTGCGCCTCGCCGGCCGCGGTGCCGACCCGGGCGGCCGTCGGGTAGCTGCCCGACTTCATGAACCGCTCCAGCCAGGGCGCGTGCGACTGCCACCACTGGCCGTCGGTCATGCCGGTCTCGCGCTCCAGGTTCACCACGTCCAGCTCGGCCCGCGCCGCGCTCCGCACGTGGCCGAGGACCAGGGTGAGCACGGCGTCCATCTCGACGTCGTCGAGCCCGACGTCGGCCACCGCGCCCAGCTCGTAGTCGTACTTGGCGAGCAGGTTCGGGCCGAGCACCGGCCGGCTCGTCTCGGCGCGCAGCAGCCACGGGTGGGCGCGGTAGAGCCGCAGGTTCTCCCGGGCGATCTGCTCCAGCCGGGCCCGCCAGCCGCCGGGCACGTCGACCGGGCGGCTCATCTCGCCGTAGAGCGTGTCGACCATGACGTCGAGCAGCTCGGCCTTGCCGGGCACGTACGTGTAGACCGACATGGTGCCGGCGCCCAGCGCCTCGCTGACCCGGCGCATGGTGAGCGCGTCGATCCCCTCGGCGTCGGCGATCTCGATCGCCGCCCGGACGATCCGGTCGACGCTGAGGCCGGGACCGGCGCTGCGGCTGGCCGGCTCGCGGGTACGCCAGAGGATGGCCAGGCTGCGGGCGGGGTCGACCTTGCCCTTGCGCGCGTTCGACATAGTGCCGCCATCCTAACGGCGGGATACCGTACCTCGTACGGGGCGAGCGGCGGGGCCGACAGCGTCAGCTCTGGGGAAGGTCGAGCAGCGCGTCCGCCGGGTCGGGGCCGGGCGGCCCCGCCGGCCACCACTGGCCCGCGCGCCTGCGGAACGGATACCAGCGGCCGTCGCGGCCGTAGCGCACCTGCGCGTCGCGGCCGACCGTCCACCGGTTGCGCCAGTTGCGCACCTCGGGCGCGGCACCGTCGACCCCGCCCGCCTCGCGCAGCGCGTCGGTGGCCCGGGCGACCAGCTCCCTCGGCGGGGTGAACACCGCGTCGACGACGTCCACGCCGGCCGCCCCCGCATACTCCCAGGCCCTGACGGCCCGGGGCAGGTCGGCGGCCCGGCCGCTGGCCTCGCCGAGCCGCTTCGCCGCCGCAGACCGCGGCATCCGGGCCGCCAACCGCACCGCGTCGCACCAGGCGTCGGGCTCGGGGACGATCGGTCCCGCCCTGGTCGCGCCTGGAGGCGACGACGCCGGTCCCGCGAAGCTCGCGAGCAGGTCCCGGGCCCGGTGCGCCGCGTCGGCGGCGAGCACCCCGAGCGCCTCGGCGTCGATGCCGGGCGCCTCGTGCCCGGCGAGCAGCGGGGCGAGGGCGAGGGGCTCGCCGGTGACCGGCCCCGGCGACGCGGGCAGGGCGGCGGGCGGCGCGGCGTACGCCTGCTCGGCCGGGGTGCCGGCCGCCTCGTCGGTGGCGTCGGCGGCGACGGACCGGCGGGCGTTGCGCCGGCGCAGGTCCGCCATCAGCTCCGCCTCGCCCCGCCCACGCATCAGCAGCAGCACGAACGGGTCCCGGTCGAGCAGCCACGCCGCCTGGTACGCGAGCGCGGCGGCGTGCCGGCACGGGTGGTCCCAGGACGGGCAGTCGCACTCGGGGTCGAGGTCGCCGTAGCCGGGCAGCAGGCGCACCCCGGCGTCGTCGGCGGTCTGCACCAGGTCGTGGGGCATGTCCCGGTCGAGCAGGGCCGCGATGTGCCCGGCCTTCGCGGCGACCCGGTCGAGCAGCCGGTCCCACTCGGCCGCGGCGAGGGTGCCGACGCGCACGATGGTGTCGTGCGGGGTGTACTGGTCGCCGTCGTGCACCCCGGCGGAGATCCGGCCGGGGCTGACGGTGATCGACCCGACCTGCCCGGCGAAGGCGTACCGGCGGCCCTTCTTGAGCTGCTCCGGGTCGAGGGCGGTGCGCTCCATCGACTCGATCCAGGCGTTGCCCCACCAGGTGTCGGCGAACTTCCTGCCGACCCGCCGGCCGGGGCCGAACCTCGGGAAGCTGCGCGCCCGCCGCTCGTCGGCGGTCGGCCCGGCGCCCGGCTCCCGCTCGTCGTCGGGCTCCGCCTCGTCGAAGTCGAAGTCGATGTCGAAGTCCACGTCGCGGCCCCTCATCCCTGGTGGCGCAGTTGCACGAGCCGGAGCAGCTCGGCGTCGGAGAGTTCGGTCAGGGCGGTCTCGCCGCCGGTGAGCACCGCGTCGGCCAGCTCCCGCTTGGCCTCCAACAGCTCGGCGATCCGGTCCTCCAGGGTGCCCTGGGCGATCAGCCGGTGCACCTGCACCGGCTTGGTCTGCCCGATCCGGTACGCGCGGTCGGTGGCCTGCTCCTCCACGGCCGGGTTCCACCACCGGTCGTAGTGGACGACGTGGTCGGCCCGGGTCAGGTTCAGGCCGGTGCCGGCCGCCTTGAGCGAGAGCAGGAACACCGGCACCTCGCCGGCCTGGAACCGGCGCACCAGCTCCTCGCGCTGCGGCACGGGCGTGCCGCCGTGCAGCAGTTGCGCCGGCACGCCCCGCTCGGCCAGGTGCCGCTGGAGCAGCCGGGCCATCTGGACGTACTGGGTGAAGACCAGCGCCGCGCCGTCCTCGGCGAGGATGGTCTCCAGCAGGTCGTCGAGGAGTTGCAGCTTCTCCGACCGGCCGGTGAGCGGGCCGTGCGCCTCCTTCAGGTAGTGCGCCGGGTGGTTGCAGACCTGCTTGAGGCCGACGAGCAGCTTGAGCACCAGGCCGCGCCGGGCGATGGTGGTGGTGGTGGTGCTGGCGCGGATCTCGGCCAGCACGTCGGCGACCACCCGCTGGTAGAGGGCCACCTGTTCGGCGGTGAGCGACACGAGGTGGTCGGTGACGGTCTTCGGCGGCAGTTCGGGGGCGATGCCGGGGTCGGACTTGCGCCGCCGCAGGAGGAAGGGGCGGGCCAGTCGGGACAGCCGCGCCACGGCGGGGCCGTCGCGGTCCACCTCGATCGGCCGGGCCCAGGTGGCCCGGAACGCGCCGACGGAGTCGAGCAGGCCGGGGGTGGTCCAGTCGAGGATCGCCCACAGCTCGGAAAGGTTGTTCTCCACGGGCGTGCCGGTGAGCGCGACCCGGGCCCGGGCGGGGATCGCCCGCAGCGCCTTCGCGGTGCCGCTGAGCCGGTTCTTGACGTACTGCGCCTCGTCGGCGACCACCAGGCCCCACTCGTGCCCGGCGAGGCTGCCCGCGTCGAGGCGCATGGTGCCGTAGCTGGTCAGCACGAACCCGCCGGTGAGCCCGTCGAGGGACCGGGCGGTGCCGTGGAACCGGCGGACGCTCGCGCCCGGGGCGAATCGGCGGATCTCCCGCTCCCAGTTGCCGAGCACCGACGCGGGGCAGACGACGAGGGTGGCCCCGGCGGTGGCCGGCTCCGCCTGGCGGCGCAGGTGCAGCGAGATGACGGTGACGGTCTTGCCGAGGCCCATGTCGTCGGCGAGGCAGCCGCCGAAGCCGAGGGAGGTCATCCGCTCCAGCCAGCGCAGGCCGCGTAGCTGGTATTCGCGCAGCGCGCCATGGAGCCCGGCCGGCGGTTCCAGCGGCTCGGGGCCGGCGTCGGGTTCGGCGATCCGTTCGCGCAGCGCGCCCAGCCAGCCGTCGGCGACCACGTCGACCCGTTCGCCCTCGACCTCGGTGCTGGCGATCAGCGTCGCGGCCAGGGCGTCGTACGCCCTGCGCGGCGGGAGCTGCCGCTCGCGGGCCCGGCGGGCCAGCTCCGGCTCGACCGCCACCCACCGGTCCCGCAGCCGGACGATCGGCCGGGACTTCGCCACCAGGTCCATCTCGTCGTCGGTCAGTGCGTCGCCGGCCAGGGTGAGCTGCCAGCTCAGCGGCAGCGGCGCGGCGGATCGGAAGAACTCCGCCACCTCGGCGGGCCGTTCCGGCGGGGAGCTGACCAGCACCCGGGCGGCCAGCTCGCGGGAGATCCCGGGCGGCCACTCGACGTCGATGCCGGCGGCGGCGAGCCGCGCCTGAGCGCCGCCGAGCAGGTCGACCAGGTCCTCGTCGAGCAGCTCCAGCTCGACCGGCGCGGCGTGGTCGAGGAGCCGCTCCAACGGCGGCCACACGACGGCGGCGCGGCGCACGGCGAGCATGGCCTCGAAGGTGGCCTGCTCGCCGAGGCCGTGCCCGTCGCCCTCCCACAGGGCCGCCGCGTCGGCGACCAGCGTCGGGTCGGCGAGGCTGCGCAGCCGCACCACGGCGGCGAGCGGCGTGCTGCCGAGGTCGCCCCGGCCCTCCAGCCGCAGCGCCACCCGCAGGCCGGTGTCGACGCCGGCGGAGACTTCCCGCGCCCAGTTGCGCAGGTCGTCCACGGGCTCCGGGTCCAGGCCGGCGAACCGGGGGTCGCCGGTCAGCCACGTCGCGGCCGGGCTGCGCGGCAGGGTGTCGGCCACCGCGTCGAGGAAGGCACGGACCAGCCCTTCCGGCTCGGGCAGGGTGAGGTGTTCGGCAGCGGCGTCGACCGGTATCGCCCGCGCCTCGGGCGGCATCGCCGCCGCGAGGGCCCGGATGCGTTCCACGTCGGCCACGTCGAGGGGGCCCACCCGCCAGGCGTCCCAGCCCTGCGGGGAGACGCCGGGCAGGATCCGCCCCCGGGCGGCCAGGTGCAGGCCGGTGACCGCCACCGCCGACCAGAACGCGGCGGCGGGGGTGGGGGCGGCGGCGTCGCGCAGCGCGGCGAGCTGCCGGACCGCGTCGCCGACCGGCACGGCGCAGGCGGGCACCGTCCAGACCGCCACGGGGCCGTCGAGCCGGAGGGCGAGGTCCAGCTCGCCGCACTCCCCCAGCGCGTCGAGCTCCTCGGGCAGCGCGTGCCCGGCGGGGTCGTAGAAGCTGACCGTGCCGGCCCGGGGCGGGTCGCCCGGCTCGAAGACGACCGCGAACCGGCCGAGTCGCACCGTGCCTCCAGCGGTGATCGGGCGGGCGGCGACCGCCCGCCGAGGGAAGGACAATCCTAGCGTACGTCGTACCGTAGGCGGCACGATCGCGGCGGGCGTCAGCGGCCGAGGGCCCGGTACCTGCGCACCGACAGCGGCAGGAAGACGGCGACCAGCACGACCGGCCAGATCAGCGCCAGCGCGGGCGCGTGCTGGACGGCCCAGGAGTCGCCGCCCCAGCCGGGGTTGCCGAACAGCTCCCGGGTCGCGCCGACGGTCGCCGACAGCGGATTCCACTCGGCGACCGTGCCGAGCCAGCCGGGCATGGTGGCCGGGGCGACGAACGCGCTGGACAGGAAGCCGAGCGGGAACTCCAGCGTCTGCACTCCGGCCACGGCCTGCTGGCCCTTCAGCACGAGGCCGAGGAAGACCCCCACCCAGACCAGGGCGAAGCGCAGCAGCAGGATCAGCCCGAACGCCGCGACGGTGTCGCCGACGCCGCCGTGCGCCCGCCAGCCGACCGCGAGGCCGACGAGCAGCATCACCGCGAGGGTGAGCACCGCGAAGAGCAGGTCGGCCGCCGCCCGGCCGACCAGCGGGGCCAGCGGGGAGACCGGCATCGAGCGGAGCCGGTCGGTGACGCCCCGGTCCAGGTCGGCGGAGACGGCGAGCGTGGTGAGGCTGATGCCGAACACCATGGTCATGGCGAACATGCCGGGCATCAGGAACTCCCGGTAGTCGCCGCCGCCGGGCACCCGCAACGCGCCGCCGAACAGGTAGGCGAACATCAGCACCATGACGATGTCGAACCCGAGGGCCGCGACCAGCGGCCCCGGGTCGCGCCGCCAGTGGGCCAGGCTGCGCCGGGTCAGCGTGACGCTGTCGGCCAGCAGGGCGGGGCGGCCGGGCGTCACGTGCGGGGACGCGGTGTCGGGCAGGGTCGTGCTGGTCACGCGGGGACCTCCTCGGCGGTCTCGGTGCGGCGGCCGGTCAGGTGCAGGAACACCTCGTCCAGGGTCGGCCGGCGCAGCGCCACGTCCTCGACGGCGACACCGGCGGCGTCGAGCGCCCGCAGCAGCTCGGTCAGCGCGCCGGCCCGGTGCTCCACCCGGGCGCTGACGAGCCGCCGGTCCGGGTCGACCTCCGGCTCGCCGCCGGCCACCCGGCCGAGCTGGGCCCCGGCCGCGGCCAGGTCGGCGGCGTCGCGGACGACCAGGTCGATCCGGTCGCCGCCGAGCCGGGCCTTCAGGTCGTCGGGGGTGCCCTCGGCGATGACCCGCCCGCCGTCGAGCACCGAGATCCGGTCGGCGAGCCGGTCGGCCTCGTCGAGGTACTGGGTGGTGAGCAGGACGGTGGTCCCCGCGCGGACCAGCTCGCGGACCGCCTCCCACACCTCGTTGCGGCTGCGCGGGTCCAGCCCGGTGGTCGGCTCGTCGAGGAAGAGCACCGCCGGGGCCAGGATCATCCCGGCGGCCAGGTCGAGCCGTCGGCGCATGCCACCCGAGTACGCCTTGACCGGCCTGCCGCCCGCGTCGGCGAGCCCGAACCGGTCGAGCAGCTCGTCGGCGCGCTGCCGGGCGCGCTTCGCGCCGAGGTGGCACAGCCGGCCGAAGATGACCAGGTTCTCGTGGCCGCTGAGCACCTCGTCCACGGCGGCGCGCTGCCCGACCAGGCCGATGCGGTGGCGCACCTGGTCGGGCCGGCGGGCCACGTCGAAGCCGGCGACCTCGGCGCGGCCGGCGTCGGGGCGCAGCAGGGTCGACAGGATCCGCACGGCGGTGGTCTTCCCCGCCCCGTTCGGGCCGAGCAGGCCGCACACCGTTCCCGGCCGCACCCGCAGGTCGAAGCCGTCCAGGGCCGGGGTGTCCCCGTACCGCTTGCGCAGCCCCTCCGCCGCGATCGCGTATCCACCCGCTGTCACGTCGCCCCCTCCGCCGCACCCCACCAACCTTGCCGTACAAGATACGGTAGCACGTACGGGCAGGGCGACGGTGACGCCGCTACCGGCCGATCGCCGTGTAGCGGGCCTCCGTGGCGGCCTTCTGCGGCCCCCACCACCACTCGTTGCGGCGGTACCAGTCGATGGTGGCGACCAGCCCGTCGGCCAGGTCCCGGTGGCGGGGACGCCAGCCCAGCTCCCGGCGGATCTTGGAGCTGTCGCAGGCGTAGCGCAGGTCGTGGGCGGGGCGGTCCGGCACGTGGTCGAAGTCGTCGGCGGGCCGGCCCAGCAGCGTCAGGGTCAACTCCAGCAGGGCACGGTTGCTCCACTCGGCCCCGGAGCCGATCAGGTACGTCTCCCCGCACACCCCCGCGTCGAGGATCAGCAGCACGGCGTCGTTGTGGTCGTCGACGTGGGTCCACTCCCGCACGTTCGCGCCCGTGCCGTAGAGCTTGGGCCGCTGACCGCGCAGCACGTTGGTGATCTGCCGGGGCAGGAACTTCTCCACGTTCTGGTACGGCCCGTAGTTGTTCGCGCAGTTGGACGTCGTCGCCCGCACCCCGTACGACCGGCCCCACGCCCGCACCAGCAGGTCCGAGGCCGCCTTCGTCGCCGAGTACGGGCTGGACGGGTCGTACCGGCTCTGCTCGGTGAACGCCCCGCCGCCGTGCAGCGGCAGGCTGCCGAACACCTCGTCGGTGGAGACGTGGTGCAGCCGCCGGTCGTGCCGGCGAACCGCCTCCAGCAGCACGAACGTGCCCTCGACGTTGGTACGCAGGAACGGCGTCGGGTCCTGCAACGAGTTGTCCACGTGGGACTCGGCGGCGAAGTGGACCACCGTGTCGCAGTCCGAGACGAGGGCGTCGACCAGGTCGCCGTCGCAGACGTCGCCACGGACGAAGGTGATCCGGTCGGCGACCTCGGCGAGGCTGTCCCGGCTCCCGGCGTAGGTGAGCGCGTCGAGCACGGTCAGCCGCAGGCCCGGCCGGGCGGCCAGCGCCCGGCGCACGAAGTTGGCGCCGACGAACCCCGCACCCCCGGTGACCAGCATGTGTTCCATGCCGCGACGCTAACCGACGCGGCCCGCAGCGGGGTCGGACCCGGCCACCTGGGCGCACTGCCTAGGCTCGCTGCCGGGCGGACTGTCCACCCCACACACGGCGCGGAGGTGCGGAATGAGCGGGCCCAGCCCCACCCAGCGGTCCCTCACCCGGGACGACGTGGCCTGGCACGTCCGGGCCTCCCTCGGCCCCGGGCGTGACGTGGTCGACTGCGGACCGCTCGGCGGGGGCGGCTTCGCCACCGTGTGGTGGCTGACGCTGGACGACGGCGCCGCGGCCGTGCTGAAGGTCGCGCCGCCGCCCGAGGCCCGCCTGCTGCGTTACGAGCGCGGCCTGGCGGCGGCGGAGGCACGCTACTTCCGGCTGGTCGCCGCACACGCGCCGCAGGTGCCCGTGCCCCGGGTGCTGCACCACGGCCGGGACCCGGAACGCGGCGAGTGGCTGCTCACCGACCGGCTGCCCGGGCGTCCCCTCGCCGAGCTGACGGCCGACGTCGACGCCGGTCCGGCCCGCGCCGACTTCGGCGCCGCCACCGTCGCGCTGCACCGGATCACCGGCGACCGGTACGGCTACGACGGCGACCGGGCCGGCGGGCCGACGTGGTCACGCGCGTTCGCCGCGATCATCGACGACCTGCTCGCCGACGCGGTGGACTGGGACGTCGCCCCGCCCGGCGGGCCACGGCTGATCCGGGAGCTGGTGCGCCACCACGCGGGGGCGCTGGACGAGGTGCGCCGCCCCGCCCTGCTGCACTTCGACGGCTGGGACGGCAACGTCCTCGCCGCGCCGGACGCGACCGGCGCGTACCGGATGTGCGGGCTGGTCGACGGCGAGCGTTACCTGTGGGGCGACCCGCTGCTGGACCTGGTCTCGCCGCTGCTGTTCCGGCGGGCCGAGGACGAGCCGGACCACCCCTTCCTGCGCGGCTGGCGGGCGGCCGGCGGCCAGCCGGCGGCGTTCGACCCGGCGGCCCGGGTGCGGCTCGGCCTCTACCGGCTGCACCTCTACCTGCTGATGATCGTGGAAATGCCCAGCCGGGGGATGACCGGGGAGAACGCGTCGGGCCGGTCCACGCTCCTGGTCGAGCTGCTCGACCGGGAGCTGGCCGACCTCGGCCGGGGCCTGCCCCGCCCCTGAGCCGGCGTCCGCCGACGGTTCCGGGTCACTCGGTGGGCATCGGGGCCGGCTCCGCGCTGCCCATCCGGCCCGGGTCCCAGTACGAGCCGTCCGGGGACGGCGCCCGGCTGCTCGACGCGCCGCTGTCCCCCACGGACGCCGGCGCCGCCGGCCGCTCCCCCGGCCCGGACCGGCGGGCCGCCACCCCGGCCACCACGACGGCGACCACGACCACCGCGACGGCCACCGCCACCGCCGCACCCCACCCCTGCCTCATCCCGCACTCCTCTCCGCCGCCCCCGCGGCGACGCGGGACCGGGAACCCGACGCCCGGCCACGACCACACTCTTTGGACGCGCGCCGCCCCCGGCCGGATCCGTCGGGTCCGGGCCGGGGGCGGGCATCACCCGATCGGATGACTCAGACGCGGGCCGCGACCGAGTTGTAAACGTCCATGACCGCGGTGTCGAAGTACGAACTCTTGTTCACCCCGGCGCTGTTCAGTGTGCTCATGATTCCGTTCACGTAGCCGTACACGTCGTTGTAGAGGCGTAGCCAGACCGAGCCGCTGGAGCCGCCCGTGAAGCCGCAGTTGAGGGCGATCTTGTTCTCGCTGCCGGGCCGGTACGTCGTGCCCTGGCAGTACTGCTGCCACCCGCCGTCGTACGGCGGCGCCGCCGGGTAGGCGAGGATGGTGACGGCCTGGGTGTAGCTGTAGTTGACCGAGAGCCCGTTGCCGCCGACCCGGTCGACCAGCCGCTGGCCCGACGCGTTCGGGTACACGGTGATGTACGAGACGTCCCGGTCGAGGTTGCTGTCGTTGATCCAGGCGTTGAACGCGGTCAGGTACTTGGCCGACCACCGGCCGTACGGCTCGGCGCCGTAGTTGTAGAGCGGCACGAAGACCCAGTTCTGCATCCACTGGCCGCCCCTGCCGCCGTGCACGCAGTGCCCGGCGCTCATGACGAGCAGCTTGGAGGTGCTGTTCACGGCACCGGCCGAGCAGACGTAGTTCTTGCCGTCCACGGGGTTGTAGAAGAAGACCTTGCCGACGGTGGCGGACGCGGCGACGTAGGCGCTGATGTCCCCACCGGCCTGCGACGCGACGCTGGAGGCGGCCGTCACGGTGGGCGCGGCCGGCGGCACGGAGCGGGCCGGCCCGGTCGGCTTCAGGCCCTTGCCGGCCACGGCTCCCGCCTTCTTGACCAGCACGTCCGCCGAGATCGCGGTGCGCATCCGCTCCTTGGTCCAGTAGTCGCTCGCCTGCTGGGCGGCGGTCAGCCCGCTGCGGGCCGCAGTGGTGGAGGTGGTCGCCGCCACCGTGGTGGCCGACGCTCCGCCGACGGGGGCTGCCTGCGCGGGCCCGGTGCCCACCAACACCGTCGCCGCGACGAGCGCGGCGGACGCGGTGACCGTGGCCACCCGCCGGATGTCCGGAAAGTGCATTCGTTCTCCTCCCACCAAACACATTGGCGCTTGTCTAAGCGCTCGGCACAGCATGCGGCGCCGCGAAACGGCGACGGAAGGACCCGGGGCCGTCAACTCTGTCGCTGACAGTGTGTCCGCGACCTGACTGACCGCAAGGATTCAACATCGGACAGTGGTGAAGCTCGGAGGTTTCCGGGCCAGCGCCAAGATGTGGGGAGAACGCCAATGGGCCGGCTCACCCGCCCTCTCGTGCCAGCAGGTCCCCTCGCCGACTTCTACGACCGACTACACGCCCTGCACCTCGCCGCCGGCCAGCCCAGCGTGCGCCGGCTGCAACAGCTCACCCGCGCCGAGCGGCGGCCCCGGGGCATCAACCCGACGTCGATCCACGCGGTCTTCACGCGCCCCCGCCTGGCCCGGTGGGAGGTGGTGGGCGAGATCGTCCGGGTGCTCGACGGCGACGTCGAGGAGTTCGCCACGTTGTGGCGTCGGGCCAACCGCTGCCAGTCGCACGACGACAGCCTGGTCGACCCTGCGCCGCACGCCCGGCCGTGGGCACCCGCCGACGCCACGCCCGTCCCCCGCGAGCTGCCGCCGGACGTGCTGCCGTTCACCGGGCGCGGCCCGGTCCGCGCCGCGCTCGACGGCCTGCTCGCCGAGGGCGCCACCCGGGCCGCGATGATGACCGTGCTGCTCACCGGCTCGACCGGGATCGGCAAGAGCGCGCTGGCCGTGCACTGGGCTCACCGGGTCGCCGACCGCTTCCCCGACGGCCAGCTCTACGCCGACCTGCGCGGCGAGAGCCCCGGGCAGCCGCCGACACCGGTCGAGGTGCTCACGGCCTTCCTCGACGCCCTCGGCGTCGCCACCGCCGACCTGCCCGCGTCGCCGGCCGCCCTCGCCGCCCGCTACCGCACCCGGATGTCGGGGCGCCGGATGCTGGTGCTGCTCGACAACGCCAGCACCGTCGGGCAGGTGCGCCCCCTGCTGCCCGGCTCGCCCGGCTGCCTGGTCCTGGTGACCAGCCGGGACGGCCTGGCCGAGCTGGTCGTGCGGCACGGGGCGCGGCGGCTGGAGCTGGGTCCGCTGAGCGCGGAGGCGGGCGTCGAGCTGCTGCGCGGGCTGATCGGCGACCGGGTCGACGCCGACCCCGAGTCCGCCTACGACCTGGTCCGGCGCTGCGGCGGTCGGCCGCTGGCCCTGCGGGTCGCGGCGGAGCGGATGACCGCCCACCGCACGACCGCCCTGGCCACACCCGCCCTGCCGGGGCCGCCCCTGGCACCGGTACGGGTGGTGGACCACCCCCGGTTGTGCGTGCAACGGTCGACGGCGCTGGCTGACTCTGGGTGACCCTCCTCCGACCCCAACCGACCTCGCACGCCCCCTTTGCTCTGCACCCACGGACGCAGCACCCAGCCGGGCTGCACGCGAACGCAAACGCGAACGACGCCGCGACCGGCGGACCGTCGCGCTGCGTAGGCGTTGCGTATGCGGGTGCAGAGCAAAGGGGGCGGAGAAGGTGTCGGCACCCGGCGAGCGGAAACCACGCCGTGTCACGCGACGTCGGCCGGGCCAAGCCAGACCAAGCCAAGCCAAGCCAGGCCAGGCCAGGCACGCTGCCGCAGCCAGCCAGCCAGCCCGCGTCACGGCGCTGGGGCTACCTCCGGGGCCACGCCGGGGGCGGGGCTGATCGGCAGCAGCACGCGGAACACCGTCCGGCCGGGCTCGCTCGTCACCCGGATGTCCCCGTGGTGCTTGTTGACCACGATCCGGTACGAGATGTCCAGCCCGAGCCCCGTCCCCTCGCCGACCGGTTTCGTGGTGAAGAACGGCTCGAAGATGCGCGGGCGCACCGCCGCCGGGATGCCGGGGCCGGTGTCGGCCACCTCGACGGTCAGCTGGTCGTCGACCCGGCCGGTGCGGACGGTCAGCGTGCCCTCGTCGCCCATCGCGCCGAGCGCGTTGTCGATCAGGTTGGTCCACACCTGGTTCAGCTCGGCCGCGTACGCGGGGATCGGGGGCAGCGCCGGGGCGTACTCCCGGACCAGGCGGACCCCCGGCGGGAGCTTGCCCTTGAACATCACCAGCGTCGCGTCGAGCAGCTCGTGCACGTCCACCACCTGGTAGGGCGCCCGGTCGAGCTGAGAATACTGTTTGGCCGCGCCGACCAGCTTGGAGACCCGGGTGGCCGCGTCGGCGATCTCCCGCATGAGCAGCTCGGTGTCCACGGTGTAGGTCAGCCACCGCACCGCCGGCTCCAGGTCGTCGGCACCGAGCTCCGCGCGGACCCGGTCCAGCCAGGCGACGTCCAGCCCGCCGGCGACCAGCGTCGGGGCCAGCTCCCACCCGGCGGCGATCCCCTGGTCGTCCAGCCAGTCGGTCAGCTCGTCCTCGGCGTCGCTGGTGGCCAGGGGCGACAGCGCACACGCCTTCGCCGCCCGCTCGACCGCCTCCTCCTGCAACGCCACGAGGGCGTGCAGCCGCCGCCCGTCGAGCCGGCCGTCGGCGATCATCGCCAGCTTGTGCCGCATGCCGGCGACCCGGTCCCGCAGGGCGGACGCGGCCCGCACCGCCGCGCTCGCCGGGTTGTTCAGCTCGTGGGTCAGCCCCGCCGACAGGGCGCCCAGGGCCACCAGCCGCTCCCGCTCCCCGACGACCGTCTGGGTGTCCCGCATCCCGATGAACAGCCCCTCCAGCAGGTGCATCGCCATCGGGAACCAGGATCGCACCGCGTGGGCGAACGTCTCGGCGGGCAGCACGAAGAACTCCGCGTCGGTGACCGACCACATCCCGTTGCGGTAGATCTGCTGGTCGTCGAGGTAGGCCTGGGTGGCCCCGCCGTACACCCCGCGCTGCGCCGTGCGGAGGATCTCCACCTCCTCGCCGTGGATCGTCCGGCACAGCCGCACCTCGCCGGCGAGCAGCACGAAGAAGCAGGTCGCCGGCTCGCCCTCGGCGTAGACGGCCTCCCCGGCCGTGCGGTGCTCGACCCGGCCGTGCTCGGCCAGCCAGGCGACCTGCCGGTCGTCGAGCGACTCGAACAGGAACAGCGTCCGCACCTCGGCGGGGGTCAGGCCGCTCACTGCGCCTCCAGATAGCGGTGCACCAGCGACACGGCCATCGCGCCCTCGCCGACGGCGGAGGCGACCCGCTTGACCGAGGCCGCGCGCACGTCGCCGGCCGCGAACACGCCGGGCAGGCTGGACTCCAGGTGGTAGGGGTCGCGGGGCAGCGACCAGCCGGGCGGCCGGCTGCCACCGGCCACCAGGTCCGGCCCGGTGACCACGTATCCCCGCTCGTCGCGGACCACGACGCCCTCCAACCATTCGGTACGCGGCTCCGCGCCGATGAACACGAACAGCCACGACGCGTCGACGTCGCGCCGCTCGCCGGTGCGGGTGTCGCGCAGGGTCAGCCGTTGCAGGTGCTCCTCCCCCGCGCCGGCCACCACCTCGGTGTGGGGGTGCACGGTGATGCGGTCGATGCGGTCGAGCTGGTCGATCAGGTAGCTCGACATCGACGCCGTGAGGTCCGCGCCTCGGATCAGCACGTGCACCCGGGCGGCGTACCGGGAGAAGTAGACGGCCCCCTGGCCCGCCGAGTTCGCCCCGCCGACGATGTAGACGTCCTGGTCGACGCAGCTCGGCGCCTCGGTGGCGGCCGAGCCGTAGAACACGCCCCGGCCGGTGAGCTCGGCCAGGCCGGGGGCGTCGAGCATCCGGTACGACACGCCGGTCGCCAGCACCACCGCGTGCGCGGCGATGGTGGACCCGTCGTCGAAGCGCAGCAGCCGCGCCGAACCGGCCTCTGCCAGGCCGACGACCTCCCGGGTGCTCAGCAGCTCCGCGCCGAACTTCAGCGCCTGCCGGCGGGCCCGGTCGGTGAGCTGCGCCCCGGACACGCCGTCGGGGAAGCCGAGGTAGTTCTCGATCCGGCTGCTCTGCCCGGCCTGCCCGCCGGTGGCCCGCCGCTCCACCAGCACCGTGCGCAGCCCCTCCGACGCCCCGTAGACGGCAGCGCCGAGCCCGGCCGGCCCGCCGCCGACGACCACCAGGTCGTAGAAGTCCGCCGCCGGGACGACGTTGAGGCCGACGAGGCCGGCCAGCTCCGTCTCCGTGGGCGCCACCAGGGCCTTGCCGTCGGCGGTGACGACCAGCGGCACGTCGGCGGCGCTCGCCCCGGCCGCCGCGAGCAGCCGGCCGCCCTCGGGCTCGTCGGCCAGCAACCAGCGGTACGGCACCAGGTTGCGGGCCAGGAAGTCGCGCACCGCGAAGGACGGGGCGGACCAGCGGTGCCCGACCACCCGGATCTCCGTGGTGGCGGCCTCCGGGCTGGCCGTCCACGCCTCCAGCAGCGCGTCGACGACCGGGTAGAGCTTCTCCTCCGGCGGGTGCCACGGCTTGAGCAGGTAGTGGTCGAGGTCGACCAGGTTGATGGCGTCGATCGCCGCGCCGGTGTCCGCGTACGCGGTGAGCAGCACCCGGCGCGCGGCGGGGAAGAGGTCCATCGCGGCCTCGAGGAACTCGATGCCGTTCATCTCGGGCATCCGGTAGTCGGCGACCAGCACCGCCACCTGCTCGCCGCGCAGCTTGATCTCGCGCAGCGTGTCGAGGGCCTCCGGGCCGGAGCCGGCGCGCACCACCCGGTACCGGTCGCCGTAGCGGCGGCGGAAGTCGCGGGCGACCGCGCGGGAGACCGCCGGGTCGTCGTCGATCGAGAGGATCACCGGGTGCGCCATCGGACCATCAAACCACCCCGGCGTTACGGCTCCGCTGCCCACGGCCCCTGCGTCAGGCCGGCGGGGCCACGGGCGGCGCGGCGGCCCGCCACCTGTCGAGCGTGGCGAGCAGCTCGGCGTAGGGCCCGGCGGCGAGGGCGGTGCCGCCGTCGCGCAGGGTGACCGGCCCGGGCCGACGCGGGCGCACCGGGGTACGCAGCTCGGTGCCGTCGCTCAGCGCGATCCAGAGCCGGTCGGCGACCAGCCAGTCGGGCCCGGTACGGAAGCCGTCCACCTGCTCCCACGGGACCGTCCGCGTCGCCCACAGCCACCGCACCCGCACCCCGGCGGGGCTGACCACCAGCGCGGTGCGGTGCAGCCGCCACGCGATGGTGAGCCACACCGAGAAGAACGCGGCGACCGGCACCACCTGGATCGGGGCGATCCGCTCCCAGTGCGTGGCGACCTGCAGCCCGGCGAAGAGGCACAGCATCGTGCCGGCCGAGGCGATCGCCCCGCTGAACCACCGCATCGGGTCCGCGTACGGCCGCGTCCACGTCCTCACAGGACCATCCTGGCAGCCGGGGTCGAGCCGCACCGACGTCGGACGTCCCCGTGGCAGGGTCAGGCGGGCGGGCCGGCGTGCGCCACCTCGGCCTCGGTCGACGGCGGTGCCTCCACCGGGGCGGCCCGGCGGCCGTGGGTGGCGGTGACGGTGACCGCCGCGGCGACGGCGACGCCGAGGGCGATCCACAGCACCGGGTTGGTGCGCAGCCCGTCGGGCAGCTGCTGGGCCAGGACGAACACGCCCATCACCACCACGAACCACCCGAACGCCCGGCGCAGCACCGCCTCGGGGACGCGCCCGGCGAGCCGGCCTCCGGCGAGGCTGCCGACCACGGCGGCGGCGGTGACGGCGGCGGCCAGCCCCCAGTCGATGCTGACGGTGGAGAGGTAGCCGGCCAGGCCGGCGAAGGACTTCATGGCGATGACCACCAGCGAGGTGCCGACGGCGACCGGCATCGGCAGGCCGCCGAGCAGCGCCAGCGCGGGCACCACCAGGAAGCCGCCACCCGCCCCGACCAGGCCGGTGACCAGCCCGACCACGACCCCGTCGAGGATCACCCGCGGCACGGGAAGCTCGTGCGGCACGGGCCGGTCCCCGGCGTCGCGCCGCCCCCGGATCATGGCGACCGCCGTGGCGAGCATCATCAGGGCGAACCCGGTGAGCAGGACGGCGGCCGGGACGTACGCGGCGAGGCGGCCTCCGGCGTACGCGCCGGTCATGCCGGCGAGGCCGAAGACGAGGCCGGTGCGCCAGCGCACCCGGTGCGCGCGGGCGTGCGGCAGGACGCCGACGGCGCTGGTGGCGCCGACGACGAGCAGCGAGGTGGCGATCGCCTCCTTCGCCGGCAGGTCGGCGACGTAGACGAGCAGCGGCACGGCGAGGATGGAGCCGCCGCCGCCGAGCAGGCCGAGGCTGACGCCGATGAGGACGGCGAGGCCGACGGTCAGGGCCAGGCTGCCGGTCACGACCGCCGCCCGGCGGTCGAGCCCTCGCGGAGCTGGCCGACGATGGTGTCGAGGTCGCAGCTCGCGCCCCGGTTGTAGGGCAGCCTGCCCAGCAGCATGCCCATCGCGCAGGTGTTGGTGAGGGCGGCGACGGTGAGGCCCGCGCCGATGGCGGCGGCGACCCACTTGAGGCCGGGGACGAGCACCGATCCCAGGACGGCGACCAGGACGATCGAGCCGGCGACGAGGCGGACCTGCCGTTCCAGGTCCCAGCGCGGGACGCCCTGCCGGACGGGCGCGTGCGCGGCCTGCCAGGCCAGCATCCCGCCGTCGAGGACCTTGAGGTGGGGCAGCCCGACCCCGGCGAGGGTCTGCCCGGCCTGGGTGGCGCGCGCGCCGGAGCGGCAGATCAGCACGACGTCCTCGTCGAGGTGGTTGCGCAGCTCCTCGCGGTGCTCGCGCAGCAGGTCGAGCGGGACGTTGTAGGCGCCGGGGATGTGCGCGGTCTCGAACTCGGCGGGGGTACGCACGTCGAGCAGGCGGGGCGCGCGGCCGGAGTCGATCAGCTCGCGGAGGCCGGCGGCGTCGAGCGTGGCCGGGCGGGTGTTCTCGGAAGTGCTCATGTCTCCTCGTTCCTGTTGTCGGTCCCGGTCGGTCGGGTCTGGGCCCGCTCGAACCGGTCGTCGATGACGACGACCTCCCGGCCGGCGTTGGCCAGCAGGGACGCGGCGGCGGTGGCGCGGTAGCCGGAGCCGCAGTGCACCCAGACGGTGCCGGCGGGCACGTCGGCGAGGCGGTTCGGCAGGTCGGGCAGGGGGATGTGCACCGCGCCGTCGAGGTGGCCGGCGGTCCACTCGTTGGTCATCCGGACGTCGAGCACGACGTCCGGCGCGGGCAGGCCGGCCGGCGGGTGCCCGGCGCGGGCGGCGGCGAGCGCGGGGAAGTCGGCCGTGGGCAGCTGCCGTAGCTGCTCCGGCCGGGCCGCCCACCGTTCGGGCGCGCCCGTGGCCTGGGCGGCGGGCCGGTCGATGCCGATGCGCGCCAGTTCCCGCTGGGCGTCGGCGACCTGCTCGGGGGTCTCGGCGAGCAGGGTGAGCGGGGCGCCCCAGTCGATCAGCCAGCCGAGCCAGGTGGACATCGGCCCGTCGAGGCCGAGGGCGACCGTGCCGGCGAGGTGCGACGCGGCGTACGCCTTGCGGTGGCGCAGGTCGACCACCCACTGCCCGGCGGCGAGCCGGTGGCTCAGCTCGGCGGCGTCGGCGCGGGCCGCCGGGGTGAGGTCGACCGGCGCGGGTCCGGCGGCGTTGGCCACGCCCATGTGGGCGTAGTAGGCGGGGTAGGCGTCCAGCCCGGCGAGGGTCTCGGTGACGAAGTCGGCGGCGGCGAGCCGCAGCACGGGGTTGACCCGCCGTTCCCGGCCGATGGTGGAGTCCGGCGCGTCGGCCTGGCTGGCCGAGCAGAAGCTGCCGAAGCCGTGGGTGGGCCACACCTGCGTCCCGTCGGGGAGCAGGTCGGCCAGCCGTCGGGCCGAGGCGTGCTGGCGGTGGGCGAGGTCGTGGGCGTGCCGCTGCCCGAGCAGGTCGGTGCGTCCGGTGGTGCCGAACAGCAGGGAGCCGCCGGTGAAGACGCCGACGGGCCGCCACCGGCCGGCGGCGGCTTCGTCGAGGACGTACGACAGGTGGTGGAAGGTGTGGCCCGGCGTGGCCACGGCCCGCAGCCGCAGGGTGTCGGAGATGGCGACGGTGTCGCCGTCGGTGACCGGGTCCCGGTCGAACCGGACGTCGTCGGCGGCGGCGACCAGGTATCGCGCGCCGGTCAGGCGGGCCAGTTCCAGGCCACCGGAGACGTAGTCGTTGTGCAGGTGGGTCTCGACCACGTGGGTGATCCGTGTCCCCTTCGTGCCGGCGAGGTACAGGATGCGGTCGACGTCGCGCTGCGGGTCGACCACGACGGCCACCCGGCCGTCGGAGGCCAGGTAGCTGCGGTCGCCCAGCGACGAGGTCGCGACAACGGACACGTCGAGCGTCATTGCGTACTCCCTCCACAAATACCCCGGGGGGTATGCTGTCGGCGGACTGCGCCCGAAGCCGGGCGCACCATGGTCTACCCGCGCCCGCCGTCGCCATGCGGGCCGCGCGCCACCGGGTCGAACATACCCCCGGGGGTACGCGATCCGCCAGCGGCCCACCCGGAAAGGGACGGGACCTTCGACCCGGAGTATACCCCTGGGGGTATGCGCTACAGTCGGTGTACCGCCGACCATCACCGCAGAGGAGACCGGCCCATGTTGTTCACGCAGTACTACCTCGACTGCCTGTCCCAGGCGTCCTACCTCGTCGCCGACGAGAGCACCGGCCGGGCCGTGCTGGTCGACCCCCGCCGCGACATCGGCGAATACCTCGCCGACGCGCGGGCGCACGGGCTGACCATCGAGGGAGTGATCAACACGCACTTCCACGCCGACTTCCTCGCCGGCCACCTGGAGGTCGCCGCCGCGACGGGCGCGTGGATCGGCTACGGCCGGCGCGCCGAGACCGAGTACCCGATCCGCAAGCTCGCCGACGGCGAGCGGATCAGCCTCGGTGACGTCACCCTGGAAATCATGGAGACCCCGGGCCACACCCCGGAGTCGATCAGCGTCCTGGTCTACGAGCACGCCGCCGACCCGGTGCCGCACGGCGTCCTCACCGGCGACGCGCTGTTCATCGGCGACGTCGGCCGCCCCGACCTGCTCGCGTCCCTCGGCGTCACCGCAGAGGAGCTGGGCGCGATGCTCTACGACAGCGTGCAGCGCAAGTTGATGGGCCTCCCCGACGAGGTGCGGGTCTTCCCCGCCCACGGGGCGGGCTCCGCCTGCGGCAAGAACCTCTCCACCGAGCGGCAGTCCACCATCGGCGAGCAGCGCCGCACCAACTACGCCTGCGCGCCGATGAGCCAGGAGCAGTTCCTCGCCCTGGTCACCGGGGGCCAGCCGGCCGCGCCGGGCTACTTCGCGTTCGACGCCGTGCTCAACCGGCGGGCGCACGAGCTGTTCGACTCCCGCGCCACGGCCCGCCCGCTCACCGCCGCCGAGTTCGCCGGGGCCCGCGCCGACGGCGCGGTCGTCGTCGACGCCCGCGACCCGCAGGAGTTCGCCGCCGGGCACGTCGCCGGGGCGATCAACATCCCGGCCGACGGCCGGTTCGCCGAGACCGCCGGCAGCGTGGTGGCGCCCGACCGCGCGGTGCTCGTCGTGGCGCCGGAGGGCCGCGAGGAGGAGATCGTCGTACGGCTCGCCCGGATCGGCTTCGACCGGGTCCTCGGCCACCTGCGCGACGCGGGGGCGACCCTGGCCGAGCTGGCGTCCGAGACGAGCCGGGCCAGCCGGGTCACGGCGACGGAGCTGCGCGCCGCGCTCGACCGCGCCGAGCCGCCGGTCGTGCTCGACGTCCGCAACGGCGGGGAGCGGGAGCAGGGGGCCATCGCGGGTTCGCTGCACATCCCGCTGGCCGAGCTGACCCGTCGCCTCGACGAGGTGCCCGCCGACCGGCCCGTGGTCGTGCACTGCGCCGGGGGTTACCGCTCCTCGGTCGCGGCGAGCCTGCTGCGCAGCGCCGGCCGGCGGGACGTCTCCGACCTGCTCGGCGGCTACGGCGCCTGGCAGACCGCGTACGCGCAGGTCTGACCGCCGGCGGGAGCGGCCACGGGCCGGGCCGCCCCCGACGTGGGATCGGGGGAGGCCCGGCCGTCGGTTAGGCCGTCGCGGTGCAGCTCAGCGTCGGGGTGCTGGCCGCCCCCGACCCGGTGAAGCCGAAGCTGGCCTTCCCCCCGGCCGCCAGCGTGCCGTTGTAGCTGGCGTTGCGGGCGGTCACGGTCGACCCGCTGGTGGTGACCGTGGCACTCCAGGAGGAGGCGATCTGCTGCCCGCCGGACCACGTCCAGGTGACCGTCCAGCCCCGGATCGGGCTGCTGCCGGCGGTCACCTCGACCTCGCCCTGGAAGCCGCCGGACCACTGCCCGGTGGACTTGTAGACGGCCGAGCAACCGGCGGAGGCCGGCGGCGTGGTCGCGGGCGGGGTCGTCGCGGGCGGGGTGGTGGGCGGAGCCGTGGTCGGCGTGGTGGTCGGCGGCGGGGTGGTCGGCGGGGTCGTCGTGCCGCCGAAGTTCACGTCGCTGCACAGGTAGTAGGACTGGTCCGAGTGGCTGGCCTGCCAGATCGTGTAGACGATGTGCCGTCCGGTGCGCCCCGGCGCGTTCGCCGGGACCTGGATCGACACGCCCTGGCTCTCCTTGGTCGGCCACTGCGACGCCGGGGTGTTGCCGATCTGGCCGACCAGCTCCAGGTCACTCCACGCCAGCGGCTTGGTCAGGGCGTTGAAGCCCTGCTTGGTGACGTACACCCGGATGTAGTCGGCACCGTGGCTGGCCTGGTCCCACAGCTTGACCTTGAAGCTGTTGGAGACGTTGGTGGTCTTCCACGTGCCGAGCGCGTCGAGGGAGTTGTAGCGGCCGTCGCCGGTGTGGCCGGCGCTGCACAGCTGGCCGTCGGGGATGGCGGCCTGGTGGTTGCCGGCGACGCCCTCGCGGTACAGGCCGTTCCAGTTCCACATGGCCGACGCGTTGTACTGCCAGGCCTGCCAGCACATCGGGTCCTCGGTGGCCATGGCCGGGTTCTGGAAGTCGCTGCCCCAGCGGGCCCAGCAGCCGTAGTTGCGGGACGCCGGGTCGACGGTGGAGCCGTGGGCGGCGGCCGGGTTGGCCAGCGCGGTGGTCAGCAGCAGCGCGGCGGCCGCGCCGACGGCGAGCAGCCACGCCACGAGGGGGATGCGACGTGATCGGACGAGATGGGACACGGAGCCCTCCAGGGAAAGGTCGGACGACGACACCCGGACGGTCGGGAGTTGCCCGCTCCCGCGCCTGCTTGCGTGGCTCCCGCTGCGGCTCTGCCTGGCAGACTCCCACATGCATCGAAACTAGTCAATCTTGACCAGTTCGGGTCGCTGCGGCGCGGGGCACGGACGCCCCGCGCCGCAGCGGCCCGGTCACCGGCGGGCGCGGGCGCGGACGGTCAGCTGGTGGTGCAGGTGATGCTGGCCGGCGGGTTGTTGGTGCCGTTCCAGGTCGCGGTGAAGCCGAACGTGGTGGACGCCCCCGCGGCGAGCGCGCCGTTGTAGGCAACGTTGGAGACCGTCACGTTCGACCCGCTCTGGGTGTGGCTGCCGTTCCAGATCTGGTTGATCACCTGGCCGTTGGGGAAGCTCCAGGACACCTTCCAGCCGTTGATCGGTGCCGCCCCGGCAGTGACGGTGACGTCGGCCTGGAAGCCACCGGACCAGGAGTTGGTGACGGTGTACTTCGCGGTGGCCTGGCCGGCCGGCGGCGGGGTGGTGGTGCCGGTCGGCGTCGGGGTCGGCGCCACGGTCGGCGACGCGGTGGGGGTGGGGGTCGCGCCGACGAAGGTCAGCTTCACCACGTACGCGAGGGCGCTGTACGGCGCGCTCGCCGACGGCATGGTGATGTGCAGGCCGCCCCCGTCCTGGGTGGGCCGGGGCAGGTTGATGTACGTGCCGGCGGTGGAGCCGAGCAGCTGCACGCCGGTCAGGTTGCCCAGGTTGACCCGGCTGGAGGTCATCGTGGTGATGGTCAGGGTGCTGCCCGGCCAGCCCATGACGGTGGCGTACAGGACGGTGTTGTTCTTGTTGCGGGTGAACCGGATGTCCTTGTTGGTGCCCGCGCGCGGCGTGACGAACGACCCGCCGCCCATCTGGGTGGGGCCCTCGCCGAAGACGGACCAGGCCCGGGTGCCGTAGATGGACTCGCCGAACCGCTTGAGGTGGTCGCCGATGCCCCGCAGGATCGTCTGCTGCCCGGACGGGATGACGCCGTCGGCCGTCGGGGCGACGTTGAGCACCATCGTGCCGTTCTTGCTGACCCGGTCGATCAGCGCGTGCAGCAGCGCGGTGGTCGAGTAGTAGCCGATCCCCTGGGTGTAGCACCAGCTGCTGCTGGAGACGCTGTCGTCGGTCAGCCAGTACGGGGTCTGGATGCCCGCCGGGCCGCCGCGCTCGAAGTCGTAGACCTCGCCGCGGTTGTTGAACCCGTCCTTGTAGGTGACCACCACGTCCTTGTTCCACGCGACGGCCTTGTTGTAGTAGTACGCCAGGAAGTCGAGCCGGCGCGCCTCGTCGATGCGGCCCAGATAGAGGTCCTGCCAGATCAGGTCGGGCTGGTAGCCGTCGATGACCTCCCGCAGCTTGTCGGTCCACAGCTGCTGCTCGGTGGCGTTGTCGAGCTGCCCGTACAGCTTGCGCAGGGTGGTGCTGGACTGCTGCGGCACGTACTGGTAGTAGCCGCCGAAGTTCCACTGGTGGTGCAGCGAGACGAACAGCTTGAGGCCCTTGGCGCGGATGGCGTCGGCGTGCAGCCGCAGCAGGTCCAGCTTCGGGCCGGTCGCCACGGAGTTCCACTCGTTGACCCTGCTGTTCCACATCGAGTAGCCGTCGTGGTGCTCGGCGACCGGGCCGGCGAACTTCGCCCCGGCGTCGACGAACAGCTGCGCCCACTCGTTGGGGTCCCAGTTGCCGCCGGCGGACTTGAGCTTCGGCGCGAACTGCACCCAGTTGCCCGCCTTGTCGCGGGCCCCGTTGATGAAGTTGTGGTACGGCCACGCGGACGGGTCGCCGAACACGCTCTTGTGGTGGTTGTTCTCGTACGAACCGTTGTTGTACATGTTGCGCGGGTACCACTCGTTGCCGAACGCGGGGACGGCGAACGCGCCCCAGTGGTAGTAGATGCCGAACTTGCCGTCCTGGAACCACTCGGCGGCCGGCGGGTGCTGGTCGACCGACGCCCAGGTCGGCGTGTAGCTCTGCGGCCCGGCGGTGGCCAGGGCATTGCGGACGCCGAGCAGGCCGGTGGCGGCGGCGACGCCGGTGGCGCCGCTCGCGATGAGCAGGCCGCGACGGGTCAGTCGATGGGATGACGAGGACATGAGGGATCTCCTGGAGGGACGGGGGTGGGGTGGCATGGGGGGAAACCGGGTCACCGGTAGCCGGCGGCGGTGATGTTGGCCTGGACGGCGTTCTCGGTGGCGTCGGACGGGTAGCCGGAGGTCATCACGCCCTCGTAGAAGGTGCCGCGCGCCCCGTGGCTGTTGTCGCCGCCGATGCCGAGGATGATCGCGCCCTCCTTCTTCATCGGGTTGTAGCCCGGGACGTTGGGCCGCACGCCGTTGTAGAAGGTCGACAGGCCACCGGACTGGGCGTTGCCGCCCCGGATGGCCCAGTGGTTCGGCTCACCCTTGACGATGGCGGTCAGGTAGCGGTGGCTGATGCTGGGGTCGTTGGCGTTGTACTTCTGGTTCACCCCGGAGAAGAGGCCGTTCTCCAGGTCGGCCATGATCCACGGGCCGTTGCCGGCGCCGTAGCCCCAGACCTTGTTGTTGCCGAAGTAGATGGCCTCCATGGTGCCGTTGCCGTTGTCGCGGCTGTTGGTCTCGGCGTTGCCGTAGTCGAAGCAGCAGCCGCCGTTGTAGTGCGTGCCGTCGAGGATGGCGTACATGCCCTCGGGCTGGTCACCCTTGGCGATGCCGTTGGTGCTGTTGTTGCGGTATCCGGTGCCGGGGGCGACGTAGACGCCGTACGCCTTGTGCCCGCCGACCGTGGTCGGCGCGAGGGTGGCGTCGGCGAGGTTGTCGTAGCCGCCCGGGGCGGGGCCGGAGAACCCACCGGGCGGGGCCTGGGTGAGCTTGTTACCGCGACCGGACTGGTCGTAGATGATGGTGATCAGGCAGGTGGTGCCGGCGCAGAAGGAGTCCTGCGCGGCGGCGTTGGCTACCCCGCCGGGCGCGAGCGGGCCGATGTCGCGGGTGGTGTTGTCCGACCCGCGCCGCACCTGGTAGAGCGGCCCGTTGTACGCGCCGTACAGCGCCCGGGTGGTGCTGTGCGCGGCCACGCACGGCGTGCCGCCCGCCGCGTAGATGTCACAGGGCTGCTGCGTCGACGGCGGCGGGGTGGTCGGCGGTGGAGTGGTCGGCGGCGGGGTCGTCGACGTCGGCGGGGTCGTCGGCGTCACGCCCCCGGTGCAGGTCGTGCCGTTGAGCGCGAACGAGGCGGGCACGGGGTTGCTGCCGTTGGACGCGCCGTTGAAGCCGAACGAGGTGCTGCCCCCGGTCGGGATGCTGCCGTTGTAGGACACGTTGGTGACGGTCACCTGCGCACCGGACTGGGTGTAGGAGCCGTTCCAGAGCTGGGTGATGGTCTGCCCGGCCCCGAAGCTCCACGTCAGCCGCCAGCTGCTGACCGGGTCGCCCAGGTCTGTGATGGTCACGTTCGCGCCGAAGCCGCCCGGCCACTCCGAGCTGACCGCGTAGGTGACCTGGCAGCCGGCTGCGGCGGCGGTCGCCAACCGCGTGCCGACCAGGCCGCCGCCGACCAGGACCAGCGTCGCGAGGGCCGCGACCAGCCCCGGCAGGCGACGCCATGCTTTGCCACGTTTCATGGAGCCCTCCAGATGCAAACAGAGATGCAGGGATCGGGCCCGGACGGGGTGGGCCCGTGCGCCGCCTGTCGGGACCCGGACTCCGAGGGCGGTAGGTGACCGGCGCAGCGCGGCCCGGAGGGGGACTCGCCGCCCGGTGCCGGCGTGGCCGGCGGCCCGGACGCCGGGGGCCGCTGACCAGCCGGATTCGCGGCAGCGGACGTGACCCGCGCCGCTGCACCGAGAGAAAGTTAACGTTCACATCGGATGATGTCAATGGTCTCGTCGACCGACGCCGCCCGCACCGAGCCACCCACGGTCAATCGACGGTCGGCCGTCCCACCAGGGGCGGACGGCGCGGCGGGGCCACGGGGCGGGTGAGCGATCTGCAAGAACCGACTCTTGCCGTGTGAACGTTAACACCATATGTTTCGATGTGGGCGAAGGGCACGCCCCGCCGAGACCTGGTAGTGCTCCGGCGGATGGGACCACGCCGCACGTGTCGCCCGGCAGCAGCGGGCTAATCCGTTCGGCGTGGTCCCAGGCCGCCTCGGCGACCGGATCGCCGGTCGCTCCCGGCCTGGTGACGCCGAGCGGCGCGGCGGTGGATCAGGGCGATGCACAGCGTGATCACGAGGCCGACGTCGGTGCCACGAACCGCCACGTGGAAGAGCGCGCTGCGGACCGGGTCCGGCTGGGCGACGCCGTACCGGAATCCGAGGGCGGCACCCGCGAGGACGCCGACCGAGACCAGGGCGGCGGCGAGCGGGCGGCTCGGCACGAGCCGTTCGGCCGCCGGTCGCTGCGGATCGCCGACCTCGGTGGCCGTCCGCCACCGACGCGCCGCCCACCAGCAGATCGCCGCCGCCCCGATGAGGCTGCTGGCGTACTGGGCCCACTCGTGGGCGGGAAGCGCCCCGATCCGCTCGTCCAACGCGGGGACCAGCCGGGTGCCCCACCCGCCGCCGTGCGTGAAGCCGTCCCACAGAACGTGCGTGAGCGCGCCGACTCCCAGCGCGGCGACCACCCGGCCGGGTCCCGCCGCCTGGGCCGGGCGGACCCGGCGGCCGACGGCCGACGGCGCGTACGCCACGACGAGCGGTCGCAACAGCGCGATCCAGACGACGTACCCCACGAGACCGGCCAGCACGTCGACGGTGACGACGCCGACGAGGTGGTGACTCAGCCGCGTGGTGTACGGCATCGGCGCGTACAGGGGAAGATCGGGTGCCATGCTGCCGATGGCGAGCGCGGACAGGGGCATCGCCGACCGGGCGAACGGCAGGACAGCGGCCGGGTGAGAACCGGTGAAGGGCATCCGGCGGTCACCCGGTCACGTGGGTCGACCGGAAGCCGCGCCGGTGGAGCCGCGGTCGTGGAGGGGACAGCCGCACCGGACGGCGGGTTCACCCTCCGCCGTCGGGCGTCGCGACATCCGGCGCACCGCGATCGGCACCACGACGGGGATCCGGGTCAGCAACTTCAACAGGCCGTTGCGGCGCAGCTCGCCGAAGAAGGCGGTCCCGAGGATGCGGAACCCGACGGCGAGGATCTTGTCCGGACGTCGGCGGCGGATGCCCAGCACCAGAAGGTATCCGAGACAGAGCAGCTCCCCGCGCCAGAAGGCGACGCGTCGCGCCATCCGCAGCGCCTCCACGGCGAGGAGCTCCGCCTCGCGCATGTCGCCGTCGGCAGCCCGCAGCATCGCGAACCCGAGCTCCACCTGCAGCCGGGCCGAGCTGACGTTCGAGCCGGTCAAGGCCAGCCGCCGCGCCTCGTCCAGGTGGTCCCTCGCCAGCTTCCGGGTGCCGGCCGCGATGAGCGGCTCGGCGATCCTGAGCTGGATGAACGCGTCCGCTTCGACCTCCTCCGGGCAGCGGTCCTGGAACTGCTTGCCCAACAGGTAGAGGTCGATCGCGGTCTGGAACTGCCGGTCGACCTCGGCGATCCGCGCGAGATAGTGGTACGCGGTGGCGACCCACCGCGCGATCGCCAGGTCGTCCGCGTGTTCCCGGTACGCACACGCCTCGGTGAGCACCTCGCGGGCCCGGTCGATGTCCCGGAACGAGGTGAACCGGGCCATCCCCTCATACACCAACGACGCGCACCGGAACGTCCGCTCGTAGCGTTCGGCGGGCATCGCGGTGCGCAGTCGCGCCACCGTGCTGATCGCGTCGTCGTAGCGGCTCACCTCGATCTGGTAGGCCGCGAGCGCGACGATCGCCGTCGCCCAGGCGTCCGAGCCGGTCGGCGACACGTCGATCGCAGTCAGGATCGCGTCGAGCCGCTCGGCGCTGTCGGTCTCGCGCAGCGCGAGGAAGGCCGCCTTGGCCAGGCAGAGCCCCGCGATGTCACCGCCGTTCTCCCGCTGCACGGCGATGGCCCGCTCCAGCCCGTCGGCGACCTGCCGGTCGTTGGCCGGCTCGCCGAGGTTGGCGGCGAGGCGGCCGAACTCCGTGAAGTAGGCGGCGAGCGTGTCCGCGTCGACGAGGGCGGGCCGAGCGGCCAACTCGTTGACGTTGAACACGTAGTCGGTGAAGTCCCGCTGGAGCTGCGAGGCCCTCCGCTGCCGCACCTTCCGGGTCAAACCCTGGATGTTGGCCGTCCACCGCTCGCGACTGTTGGCGCGGGCGTCGATCCTCGCCCGCCACTGCGCGGCGTCGAACCCGGGGGCGCTCACGAGGCCGATCCACAGGGCCCCCGCTGCGCACAGTAGAACTCCCGCAGCAGCGAATGGACCGTGAACCGTTCGTTGTTCCTCAGCGACTTCACCAGCGCGAGCCGGCACGCCATCGCCCGGGCGCGGAGGAATGCCTCCCGGTCCCCGATCTGGCTCAGCTCGAAGAAGTCCTCGGACGCGATGCTGCTGCCGGCCGGCCGGAAGCAGAAGACCGCCATGAGGTTGGCGACGGTGTCGGCAGCCTGTTCGCGGGCGCTCTCCTCCGGCAGGCCCGGATCGCGGAGCTTCTGTTCCAGCACGTTGAGCGAGTTTACGTAGCAGTACGTCCACACCGCCCTGCCCAGGTTGCCGCTGACGTCGCGCAGCCGGCCGATGACGTCGCGGATGGGCAACCGCTCGACCCTGGCCTGGTTGATGATGATCTGAATCAACAGTGGCGTGCGCTCGGCTGCCCGGACCACGTCGTCGAGGTCGCTCTTGCGCGGGTCGAGCAGGCTGTCGTCGGCCACCAGATAGCGCGCGTAGGCCGAGGCGGCTGCGTGGTCGGGCCCGTCCCAGGTCAGCTCGCGCAGGCGGCCGACGCCGGTGCCCGCCACCGCCTCCCGGGTGGTGATGACGACCTTGTGCGGGTCGAGGATGCCCGAACCGGCGAGGTACCGGACCGCGACCTCGGCCTCCCTGGTTTCGAGGTGTCCACGACGATCAGGCACGGCTCGGCGGGCATGGCCTGCGGAAGCTGCTGTTCGATGAGCGTGTCGTTGAAGTCCGAGCCCGGCGCGAGTTGCTGGGCCAGCTCGACCAGCAGGGCATGCCAGTCGACGTTCTCGCGCTCGGCGTCACGCTCCAGATGGCCGACCCGGTCGATGTGGCTGAACTTCGCCGAAACGCTCGCGACGCGGCGGAAGCCGGCTTCCTCCGCGTGCCGCCTGATCAGCTCGTACGCGAGCGCGGTCTTTCCCACGCCGGCGCCGCCGAAGATGGAAATGATCGAAGCGCCGCCCGGGTTGCGCAGGCTCTCGCCGAGCCTGTCGATCGCCTCGTCGACGCCGAAGAGTCTCTCGTGGTCGACGTTGGTGACGTCGCGGAGCCGGGCGAGGTCGGCGGCCAGCGGAGCCACCCCGGACGGCGGTGCGGGGGGCGGCGGCTCGGCGGGCTCCACCACGAGGGGTCGCTGCCGCTGTTGCCGGACCGCCTGCACCAGGCTTGCGACGGTGACCAGAGTGCCGACCCCGGTGAGAGCGAACGATCCGACGCTGGCGAGCTGGTCGGCGGCCCCCAGCCCGACGGTGCCGACCCCGATCGCGCAGAGACCCAGCAGCGTCACCGTGACCCCGGCGGCGAACACCTGCCACCACTTCGGCTTCACGTCGTCCATATTCGCACGGATCGTTGCCCTGGGCGTGGCGACAACCGGCGGGCATCGACGGCGACGCCGCGGTGCGTGCCGGATCAGGCGACGAAGCGGGTGCGGCGACGGCGGGCCAGCAGGTAGCCGCCCGCGCCGGCGGCGACCAGCAGCCCGCCGAGGCCGGCGATCAGCCCGGTGGGCACACCGGTGATCGGCAGCGACCCGTCGTCGCCGCCCCCGGTGCCGCCGGCCTGCTTCACCGTGATCTGCGCGGTGTCGTTGGTCGGGTCGAGGTCCTTGACCGGGCCGTCGCCGTCGAAGGTGTGCAGCTTAACCGTGCCGGTCCGGCTGCCGGCCCGGTCGATGCGCAGCGCGAACTCGAACGTCACCCGCTCGCCCTCGCCGATCGTGCCCCGGGCGGAGCACTCGTAGACCCGGGCGCCGGGCTTGCCGGGCTGCCACTCGTCCTCGTCCGGATCCACGCAGGACTTCGACACCGTCACCGCCGTGACGCCCTCCGGCAGCGTCACGATGGTGGCGATGTTGAGCCCCCGCTGGCCGTTGGGCCCGACGCGCGCCGGGCCGTTGTTGCGGTAGCCGACGGTCATCGGCACGGTGGCACCGACCGCGCCAGTGACCGTGGCGCCCTGCGCGGCGGCGTCGCCGCGCTGGTCACCGGCGACGGTCAGCGTGACCCGGGTCTCGTTGTCGACGGGGCTGGTGTCGGTCTGACCGGCCGCGCGCGCCTGTGCGCCGCCCGCCGGCACCAGCTTCAGGGCCGCGTCGGTGCCCTTGCGGCCGAACGGCTCGGCCGGCCCGTGCTGGGCCCGGAACTCCGCCCAGTCGGCCGGGGTGAACCACACGGCGAAGCTGTAGTGCAGGTTCGGGGCCCAGGCGTCGGCGGGGATCGTCCCGCCGAACGTCGGGTCCACCCGGACCGTCTCGCCGGGAGCCAGCTCGTCGTCGAAGGTGCAGGCGAAGCTGCTGTCGTCGAGGGTCGGGTCGACGTACTCGCAGTTGCTGTAGCGCTTCCCCGGGGTGAACCCGTAGGAGCCGGACAGGTACAGCACCGCGCCGCGGGCGGTCGTCGTGCCCCGGTTCGTCACCGCCAGCGGCACGTCGACCCGGGCGCCGGGCCGGCCGTCGAGCGGGAGCTGCCGGTCGGCGACGAGGTCGACCCCCTCGCCCGTGCTGACGGTCGACTCGTAGGTCGCCGTGCCCACGCCGGGCGCGGTCACCGTGAACGCCAGGGTGCCCTGCCGGCCCGGCTCCGCGCCCGCCCGCGCCGTCACCGGCAGGCTGACCAGGCTCGAATCCTCGCCGTCGTCGGTGATCGCGCAGGTGATGACGTCGCCCGCCGTCGTGCAGGAGCCCCGGTCGTCCTCGGCGACCTCGGCGAACGCGGCGACCGCGCTGCGGTCCACCCGCACCGTGTACGTGCCGAAGGCCCGGTCCGGCAGCGCGCGCAGCGAGACCCACTTCTGCGGGCCGCCGGGGGCGACGGTCACGTCGTTGGCGTAGAGCGTCACCTCGTCGGCCGGTGCGACGGCGACGGCGGCGCCGGTGGGGGTCGCGACGAGCGCGCCGGCCACGGCCAACCCGGCGAGCCAGCGGCGGGCGGGGTGCGGGTGCATGGCGGTGCCTCCGGTCGGGAGGGCGGACGGGGGTGCGGTCAGGCTCTCACGGATTCCGCCGCCGTGGTGACCCGTACCGCGCTGCGGGATCAGCGCAGGTGACGCTATCGCCGCCGGTCACCCGGGTTGCCCGGCGTCGGCCGGAGGCCGTCGAGGAGGACCCGCAGGTAGCGGTCGGCCCGCTCGTCGGGCCCGTCGCCGATACGCACGGCGAAGGCCACGCCACAGAGGAGATGACGCAGGTCGTCCTCGGTGAGGTCGGGGCGCAGCGTGCCGGCCCGTCGGGCGTCGTCGAGCACGGCCCGCGCCAGCTCACCGAGTTCGGCGCGGCGGGCGGTGGTGCCGGGGTCGGCGTCCTGCTCCGGTTCCCCGGCGATCACCTCGGCGAACGCCGGGTCGGCCAGCTGCCGCGTCAGGAGCGCCCGCAGGAGGATCTCGATGCCGGTCCCCGGGTCGTCGTGGTGCCTCGCGGACCGGGCGTCGTCGAGCAGCGCGGTGAAGGTGTCCTCGGCGAGGGCCTCCAGCAGCGCGCGGCGGGTCGGGAAGTGCCGGTAGACGGTGCCGACGCCGGTGCCGGCGCGGCGGGCGATGTCGTTGTGCTGCAGGGACAGGTCGCCCGAGGCCACCGAGAGTCGGGCGGTCGCCAGCACCCGGTCGCGGTTGCGGGCGGCGTCGGCACGACGTGGTGTGGTCACCCCGCCAGCCTACCGAACCGGATTGACAATCCGCTTCAGGTGGCCTTGAATCGGATAGGTAATCCACTTAACTCCCGGGAGGGGTCCATGGCTCACGCCGCCACCTGGAACATCGCCGACCTGCGCGACCAGACCGGCCGCACGATCGTCGTCACCGGCGCCAGCAGCGGCCTCGGGGTCGCGATCACCCGCCACCTCGCGGCACGCGGGGCCCGCGTGATCATGGCGGTCCGCGACACCGGCAAGGGCGATCGCGTACGCGACCGACTGCGCGCCGAGCACCCGAAGGCGGACCTCGACGTCCGCCACCTGGACCTGCTCGACCTCGACACCGCGCGCCGCTTCGCCGCCGGCCTGCGCGCCGAGCGGGTCACCGTCGACGCGCTCGTCAACAACGGCGGCATCGGCAACGTGCCCCGACGGCTGAGCCCGCAGGGGGTGGAGAGCCAGCTCGCGACCAACCACCTTGGCCACTTCGCGCTCACCGGCCTGCTCCTCGACCGGCTGGCCGAGGGGCGCGACCCGGTCGTGGTCACCGTCGCCTCCGGCCTCTACCGGCTGGGCCGCCTAGACCTCGACGACCTCGCCGCCGAACGCCGCTACTCCCGGGGCGGCGCGTACGCCACCTCCAAGCTCGCCAACGTGCTCTTCGCCCTGGAACTCGACCGCCGCCTGCGCGCCGCCGGCTCCCCGGTGCGCAGCCTGCTCGCCCATCCCGGCGTGGCGAGGACCGACCTGGACCGCGACTCGCCGCCCCTGATCCGCGCCGTCGGAGCGGTGCTGAGGCTGTTCCTGAGCCGGCCGGTCGACGACGCCGTGACGGCGATCCTCTACGCCGCCACCGAGCCTGCGGCGCCCACCGGCCGCCACATCGGACCGGGTCGGCCGCCCCGCCCGGCCCGGCCGACGTTCGAGACGCTCGCCGGGGCGGCCACCGACCCCGACCTCGCGGCGCGGCTGTGGGCCCGCTCCGCGCAGCTCACCGGAGTGGACGTCCCGCCGGGGTGTTAGATGGGATCATGGACATCGTCGAGCGGCTGGCCGGGGCCTCGCGGATCGGGCTGGGGCTGGCGGCCGTCGGCCGGCCGGGCTACATCAATCTCGGCCGGGCCGCCGACCTGCCGGCCGAGCGCTCCGTCGAGGCGATGCGGGCCCGCGCCCACGAGCTGCTCGACCGGGCGTACGCGGCCGGCGTCCGCTACGTCGACGTCGCCCGCTCCTACGGCCGGGCCGAGGAGTTCCTGGCCCAGTGGCTGCACGCCCGGCCGGAGGCGGACGACGTCGTCGTCGGCAGCAAGTGGGGCTACACCTACACGGCCGGGTGGCGGGTCGACGCCGAGGTGCACGAGACCAAGGACCACGGCGTCGCCACGTTCACCCGGCAGCTCGGCGAGACGCGGGCGCTGCTCGGCGACCGCCTCGACCTCTACCAGATCCACTCGGTCACCCCGGACAGCCCCGCCCTGCACGACGCGGACCTGCACCGGCGGCTCGCCGACCTCGGCGCGCAGGGCACGGTGGTCGGGCTGTCGACCAGCGGCCCGGCGCAGGCCGAGACGATCCGGGCGGCGCTCGGCGTCCGGGTCGACGGTCGGCCGCTGTTCCGCAGCGTGCAGGCGACCTGGAATCTCCTGGAGCCCAGCGCCGGCCCGGCGCTCGCGCAGGCGCACGCGGCCGGCTGCCTGGTCATCGTGAAGGAGGCGCTGGCCAACGGCCGGCTCGCCGTGGGCGAGCACGCGCCCGGCGACGCCGCCGCGCTCGCGGCGGCGCTGCGCCAGCCGTGGGCGACCGTCGTGCTCTCCGGAGCCGCGACCGGCGACCAGTTGGCCTCGAACCTGCGGGCGCAGGAGTGCACCGGCGACCCCGACCGGTGGGCGGGCCTGGCCGTGCCCGCCACCCGCTACTGGGCCGACCGGTCGCGGCTGCCCTGGGCCTAGTCACCGGCCTCGCGCGGGTCGGGCCGCCCCGGGCCCAGCCGCCGGTCTCGCGCGGGTCGGGCCGCCCCGGGCCCAGCCGCCGGTCTCGCGCGGGTCGGGCCGCCCCGGGCCCAGCCGCCGGTCTCACCCGGTCGCGGTCGTCGCCCCGGGCCTAGCCCTTCGCCTCACGCGGTCGCGGCGGGTTCGCCGGGACGACCAGTTCCACCTCGTTCGCCTCCAGGGCGTCCCTCAGCTCGGGTGCCGGCATCCGGTCGGTGACCAGGTAGTCGGCGACGCCCAGCTCCGAGACCTGGGCGAACAGCCGGCGGCCGAACTTGGACGAGTCGGCGAGGATCGCCACCCGGGTCGCGCGGGAGAGCATCTCCTGCATCATCGCGGCCTCGGCGAGGTTGCTCGTCGTGTAGCCGGCGTCGGCGTCGACCGCGCCGACGCCGATCAGCGCCAGGTCGCAGCTGACGTCCAGCTCGGCGCCGGTGTTGGCGCGGAAGCTGACCGGGCCGACCGTGGCCAGGGTGAGCGAGCGCACCGCGCCGCCGAAGATGTAGATGTCGCGGACGGCCGTGGCCGGCAGCGCGCCGGGCACCAGCAGGTTGTTCGTCGCCACCGTGAGGTCGCGGTGCTGGCGCAGGTTGCGGGCGAGCGCGAGCGTGGTCGTCCCGCCGTTGATCATGATGGTCGAGCCGTCCTGGACCAGCCCCGCGGCCAGCGTCGCGATCTTCTCCTTCTCGCGTTCCTGGAAGGTGAGCCGCTGGTCGACGGCCCGGTCGGTGCGGGAGACCGTGGCGAGGCTGACGGCGCCGCCGTACGTGCGCACGAGGACGCCCTCGGCGCTGAGCTGGTCCAGGTCGCGCCGCACGGTGTCGATGGAGACGCCGAAGCGCTCCGCCAGCTCGCCCACCGTGACCTGGCCGGCGTCGGCGACGTACGCGGCAAGCTGGGCCTTGCGTCCGGCGGGCAGGTGGCGCTGCCGTTCGTCCCTGTCCTCGGTCACTGATCTCCCTCCATCAGTGCGGCAGTATGCCACAAATGCGGCCCACCCACGCGCATCGCCGCACAGAACAGCAGGGACCAGCTCGCCCCCGCAGGGCAGCCGAAGCGGTCCCCACCTGCCCACAAGCAGGGCACCAGCAGACCCTCGGGCCAGCCAGTCGGCCTTGCAGCGCCGCACTATGCCGCACTCCGCAGTTTTCTGCTGTTCTTCTCTTGTCCCCATCCGTAACACGCTGCTAACGTGGCCGCCAACACAGCACAGAACAGAAAGATCTAGATATAGAAGGAGCCCGCCATGACGACTCGCGCTACCCGGCTGAAGCGACTGATAGGGGCGGTGACGGTGGCTGCAACGGTCGCCACCGTCGCGGCGTGCGGCTCGGGCGACTCGGGGGACGCCGCCGCGGACGGCACCGTCACGCTGGAGTTCGCCCAGTGGTGGGGTGCCGAACTCCCGGCCGGGGACTTTGACAAGATCATCAACGACTTCACGGCACAGAACCCGAACATCAAGATCAAGCTGCTCAGCGCGCCGTACGCCTCCACCAAGCAGCAGCTCGTCACCGCCGCGGCGTCCAAGACGCTGCCCGACGTGGTCGGCCTCGACGGAGCCTGGGTCAACGACTTCGCCAAGCAGGGCGCGATCGCCGACATGTCCAAGCTGATGACGGACGCGAACTACGACTCCAGCCAGCTCGCCAGCCAGATCCAGCTCGACGGCAAGACCTACATGATCCCGGTCGTCAACTTCGTCTACCCGCTCTTCGTCAACAAGGACCTGTTGACCAAGGCCGGCGTCGCGGACGTGCCCGCCACGCGCAGCGAGTTCCTCGACGCGGCGAAGAAGATCAGCGCCACCGGCGACAACGTCAAGGGCTGGGCGCTCCCGCTCGACACCGCCGTGCCCAACGGCATCCAGAACGACGTCATGTCCTGGCTGTGGGCCTCGGGCGGCAGCATGCTGACCGACGGCAAGCCGAACCTGACCAGCCCCCAGGTCAAGAGCACCGTCGAGTACGTCAAGAGCCTCAACGACGCCGGCGTCATCGCCCCCGGCTCCCTCACCATGAAGGAGCAGGACAAGGTCGAGAAGTTCACCAACGGCCAGGTCGGCATGATGATCGACTCGCTCGCGCACATCAACCTGATCAAGAAGAACAAGCCGGACCTGAACTTCGAGGTGGCGGCCCTGCCGGCCGAGGACGGCTACACCGGCAAGCGCGGCATCCCGTACGCGTCGTGGGGCATCGGCATCTCCAACTCCACCAAGCACAAGGCCGAGGCGTTCAAGTTCGTCTCCTACCTGATGAGCCAGGAGACCAACGCGAAGCTGAGCACCATCGCCAACGGCTTCCCCGGCAACAAGAACGCCGAGCCCGACTTCAGCAACAGCGACCCGCTGTTCAAGTCGGCCTTCGACATCTACAAGCAGGGCTACCCGGCCAACGAGTTCGTCGGCCTGCCCAAGGCCGAGGACCTCATGCGCAGCTTCGACGAGCAGCTCCAGCTCGTGCTGACCGGCAAGCAGAGCGTCGACGACGCCCTGAGCAAGTCGCAGGAGTCCTGGACCTCGGTGATCGGTTAGTCCACCCGGGCGCCGCGCCGGTCCTCCGGCGCGGCGCCCGACCAAGGAGACAGCGATGACATCCGCGCACGTCGAGCCCGTGACCGCGCCGCAGGGCGCGCCGCCGGCCGAGCGGGCCACCCCCGGCCGGGCCCGCGCCAACCCGGCCCGGCGCCTGATCCCGTACGCCTACCTGTCCCCCACGATCGTGCTGGTCGTGGTCCTGATGATCGTCCCCATCGTCATGGTGGTCGGCTACTCGTTCCGGGACAACGTGATCGTCCAGGAGAACCCGGTGTTCGTCGGGTTCGCCAACTACGCCAAGGTGCTCACCGACCTGGACTTCCTGGCCGCGCTGAAGAACACCGCCGTCTTCATCTCGGTCAGCACCGTCGCCCACCTGGTCCTCGGCCTCGCCTTCGCGATGATGCTCAACACGCAGTTGCTGAGCGGGGTCACCAAGGCGATCTTCCGGATCGTCTACATCCTGCCCTGGCTGTTCACGATCGCGGTGATCGCCGTCATCTGGCGGCTGCTGCTCGACCCGGCCGGCGTGGTCAACTACGTGCTGCAGACGCTCGGCCTCGTGCAGGAGGGCGTGAACTGGCTCGGCGACCCGGGCACGGCACTCTGGGCGGTCACGTTCGCCAACATCTGGTCCGGCTACCCGTTCTTCATGATCAGCCTGCTCGCCGCGTTGCAGGGCATCTCCGCCGACCTCTACGAGGCCGCCGCCGTGGACGGGGCCGGCCCGCTGCGGCGGTTCCTCAACGTGACGCTGCCGCAGCTGCGGCCGGTGATCGTCAGCATGGCGGTGCTCGACCTGATCTGGACCTCCCAGCAGTTCGCGCTGATCTGGATGATGACCGGCGGCGGTCCGCTGAACACCACCGAGATGCTCAGCACCTACACCTACAAGCAGGCCTTCAGCGAGTACGAGTTCGCGAGCGCCTCGGCCGCCGCCGTGATCGTGCTGCTGCTGACGATGGTCCTGGCCTTCTTCTACGTACGCCAGCAGCAAAGGGAGCGGTGAGATGGCAGGCGTCAAGCGGCGGCACACCCTCGCGAAGGCCGGCGTCGTCACGGGGCTCGTCCTCGGCGGGCTGTTCGCCGCCCTGCCGGTGCTGTGGATGCTCTCCACCTCGTTCAAGAGCAACGGGGAGGTCTTCCAGAATCCGCCGCAGTTGATCACCGAGGGCTTCTCGTTCGACGCGTACCGGGAGATCCTGGGCAACGGCGAGCAGCTGCGGTTCTTCCTCAACAGCTACATCGTCGCCGGTGCGGTGACCGTCCTGACGCTGCTGGTGGCCGTCCTGGCGGGGTTCGCGTTCAGCCGCTTCACGTTCCCGTTCCAGCGGACCATCAACGCCGTGATCGTCAGCGTCCAGGCGGTGCCGCCGATCACGCTGGTCATCCCCTACTTCGGGCTCGTCGTCGCGCTCGGCCTCTACAACACCTACGCCGGGCTGATCCTCACCCACATGGTGTTCACCCTGCCGTACGCGATCATCATGACCACCGCGTACCTGAACACCCTGCCCAAGGAGCTGGACGAGTCGGTCAAGGTCGACGGCGGCACCGGCTGGACGGCGCTGTGGCGCATCCTCGTGCCGATCTCGGTGCCCGGCCTCATCGCGGTCGGGGTCTACACGTTCATGATCTCGTGGAACGAGTACCTGTTCGCGCTGACGCTGACCCGCACCAACGACATGCGCACGGTGCCCATCGGCATCCAGATGCTCATGGGCCAGCACTCGTACGAGTGGAACCAGATGATGGCGATGAGCATCCTCGGCTCCATCCCGGTCCTCGTGCTCTTCCTCCTCTTCCAACGGCGCTTCATCGGCGGGCTCACCGCCGGTGCCGTGAAGGCCTGACCACACCCTCTGCACTAAGGAGTAACACCGACATGCTGACGACCGGCAAGGCGATCCTGGACGTCGCCAACGAGCACAGCTTCGCCGTGCCCGCGTTCAACATCAGCGACTGGGCCATGTTCCGGGGCATCGTGGAGATCAGCGAGGAGAAGAACGCTCCCCTGATCGTCGGGATCCACCCGGACGAGGTGCGGCACATCGGCCGCGAGATGATCACCGGCATCATCGAGCGCGCGCACAGCTCGACCGTCCCGATCGCGATCCACTGGGACCACGGCGCGACCTACGAGCAGATGCTCCAGGCGTTCCAGTACGGCTTCACGTCCGTGATGATCGACGGCTCGCTGAAGCCGTTCGACGAGAACCTCGCCATCACCAAGAAGGTCACCGACTCCGCGCACGTCCTGGGCGTGTCGGTGGAGGGCGAACTGGGCACGATCGGCGGCAACGACAGCTACGCCGAGGCCGGCGCGGCCGAGATCATCTACACCGACCCGGACGACGCGGTCACCTTCGTGAAGACCACGGGCGTCGACAGCCTCGCCATCGCGATCGGCACCTTCCACGGCTTCTACCCGGCACACCTCAAGCCGGAGCTGAAGCTCGACCTGCTCAAGGAGATCAAGAGCCGGGTGGGGATCCCGCTGGTGCTGCACGGCGGCTCCGGCAACCCGGACGACGAGATCCGCGAGGCCGCCCGGATCGGCATCAACAAGATCAACATCTCGACGGACATCAAGGTCGCCTACCACGACAAGATGCGCGAGGTGCTGGGCAGCGACTCGAAGGTGCGCGAGCCCAACGCCATCCAGCCCGCCTGCCTCGACGCCATGAAGGAGGTCGCCGCGCACAAGATCGACCTGTTCGGCGCCACCGGCAAGGGCTCGCTCTACTGACATGGCCGACGCCTCCCGGGTGGTCCTCGGCCTCGGCGGCTGCGTCGACCAGGAGCTGACGCTCACCGCCGACGTCCTGGAACGGCTGGTCACCGACTACGGCATCGCCGCCGCCGAACTGGCGGCACCGCCCAGCGCGGTACACGGCGAGCGGGACCTCGTGGTGTCCATCCTCGGCTACGTGGCCCGGGGCCGGGGCGGCGAGCACTTCGTCGCCGCCGCCCCGGCCCTGGAGACCTTCGCCGGCCGGTTCCCGCACCGCACGACCCTGGGCGGCACCTCCGTGCGGGCCGGGATCCTGCTCAGCCGGCTGGGCGTGCCGTCGACGCTGCACCTGGTCAGCGTCAACGACACCGTCCGGCGGCTGCTGCCGGCCGGCACCGCGTACGTCTCCAGCGGCGTCGCGGACACCTACCATCCCCACCTGATCGTCCAATATCACCAGGGCCTGCGGATCCGGGCCGGCGACATCGACGTCACCGCGCCGTTCCCCAACCGGCTGATCTACGTCAACGACCCGGCCAACAGCGCGCTGCTGCTCACCGGCGACCTCGGCGACCGGCTCGGCCACGCCGACGTCTTCCTGATCTCCGGCTTCAACGCCATGCGCGACGCGGCCGAACTCGACCGGCGGCTCGCCGAGCTGCGCGCCCACATGCGGCGGCTGCCGCCTGCGGCGGTGACCTACTTCGAGGACGCCGCCTACCACGAGCCCGGCTTCAGCCGCCGGGTCCGCGACGCGCTGCTCGACGCGATCGACGTGTACGGGCTCAACGAGGACGAGCTGCAGTCCTACCTCGGGCGCCCGGTGGACCTGCTCTCTGCCGACGAGGTCGCCGACGCGCTCACCGCCGTGCACGCCCTCGTCCCCGCCCCGACGCTGGTGCTGCACACGAAGTACTGGGCGGCGGCCCTCGGCGCGAACGCCCGGCGCTACGCCGACGCCCTCGACACCGGCACCCTGCTGGCCGCGACCCGCTACGCCCACGGCGACGACTTCACCGACGCCGACGTCGACCGGCTGCGCCGGCAGCCCCGCCGGCCCGAGTCCGTCGCCTTCGCCGCCGCGCTGCACGAGCGGCTCGGCGACCGGGTCCACTGCGTCCCCGGGTTCGCCCTCGACGTCGCCAGCCCCACCACCATCGGCCTGGGCGACACCTTCGTCGGCGGCTTCCTCGCCGCGCTCGTCCGCCAGGAGGAACGATGACCATCGAGGCGCTGCCCGCCAACCAGCCCGAGACGTTCTACCGGGGGGACGGCCGGATCGCGCGGTTCCGCGACGCGCCGGCGCTGCCCGACCGCCCCGAGGACTGGGTGGGCTCGGTGACCAGCCGGTTCGGGCTCGCCCCGGCCGGGCTGTCCACCCTGCCCGACGGGCGGGTGCTCGCCGAGGCCGTCGCCGCCGACCCGCACTGGTGGCTCGGCCCACGCCGCGCCGACACCGGCGTGCTGGTGAAGCTGCTCGACGCCGGCCAGCGGCTGCCGCTGCACGTGCACCCCGACCGCCGCTTCGCCACCGCGCACCTCGCCTCCCCGTACGGAAAGACCGAGGCATGGGTGATCGTCTCCGCGCGCCCCGACGCGTACGTCCATCTGGGTTTCGCCCGCGACGTCGCCGCCGACGAGCTGGCCGGCTGGGTCGCCGGCCAGCAGGTCGACCGGATGCTCGCCGCCACCAACCGGATCCCGGTCGCGGCCGGCGACGCGATCCTCTGCCCGGCCGGGCTGCCGCACGCGATCGGCGACGGCATCCTGCTGGTCGAGGTCCAGGAGCCGACCGACTACTCGGTGCTGCTGGAATACGAGGGCTTCGGCCTGACCGAGGGGCACCTCGGCCTCGGCTACGACCTGGCCCTGAGCTGCGTCGACCGGGGCGCGTGGACGCCTGCGCGCCTCGCCGGGCTGCGGGGCGACGGGGCGCGGCTGCTGCCCGAGGCCGCCGACGAGTTCTTCGCCGCCCACCGGGTGCGCGGCGGCGACCGCCTGGCGCAGGGCTTCGCCGTCCTGGTCGTGGTGGCGGGCGCGGGGCGGCTCACCGGCGAACGCGACGACGTGCCGGTACGCCGGGGGGACACGCTGCTGGTCCCGTACGCCGCCGGCCCGCTGCGCCTCGACGGCGCGGTCGAGGCGATCCGCCTGGCGGCACCCGCCGCCTGAGCCGCGCCGCAGCAACGGCGACCTCGTCGACGACCGGCTTGTTCACTCGTAGTGGTAGCGGCACTGCGCGATCTGCACGGTGTCGTCGACGATCCGATACACCAGGCGGTGTTCCTGGTCGATGCGTCTCGACCAGAATCCCGACCAGTTGCCCCGGAGTTGCTCCGGCTTCCCGATGCCCTGGTGGCCGTTGCGCCGGATGTCCTCGATCAGGGTGTTCACCCGCTTGAGCATCGGGCGGTCCCGCTGCCAGGCCTGGTAGTCCTCCCACCCTCGGCTGGCGAACTGGACCTTCACGCCGCCGACGCCTCACCTGCACCGGCATCGGGGTCGATCAGGTCGTGCATCTCCCCGCCCCCGTTGCGCAGCTCTTCGACGGCCTCGTTCAGGCGGCGCGCGTTGGCGGGGCTGGCCATCAGGTACGCCGTCTCCTTCAGCGACTCGTACTCACGCAGCGAGATGATGACGGCGGCCTCACGACCCGACCGGGTGACGACCACCTCCTCGGCGTCGTCCACCACATGGTCGAGCAGCTTGGCGAGGTTCTGCCGGACCTCCGAGTAGGGGACCATGCGCATGATGCCTCCCTGGCGTGGTGTACAAGAAATTGTACAACGAGGCGGCGAGGTCCGAACCCGTTTGCCGGCCCCACCGGGCTCCCCTACTCTTTCCCTCGGCACCTCCCGGTGCGCAGGCAACGGCTACTTCCGCTTCCAACGGGGAGACGCGGGTTCGAATCCCGCCACCGCCTCTCGGCGGTGTCGACCAGCGGCCCAGGTCACCTTGGCCCGCGAGGGCCGGTCGCCGTCGCCGCTCTGATCTCGGGAGGCGTCGTCACGCCGCACACCCGGTGCGCAGGCAACGGTTACTTCTCGGATCCGCGGGTTGGGGGTTCGAGTCCCCCGCACGCCCCGGCGTGCTAGCTCAACCGGACAGAGCAGCGGACACAAGTCCGTCGCCGACTGACGATCTCGGGTGTGCGGTGTGCCGGTGTCTCCCCGCCTTCGACCGACACGGGGGACGCGATGGCCAGGTTCAACCTCAAGCTGCCCCGGCACCGGCCCGGGGCCGACCGCCCGGCCGCCGAGGCCATGACCGCCGAGGGCGCACCGGGGTTCCTGCGCGGGCAGCGGGCCGAGCTGTTCCTGCTCGCGGTGTCCAACATGGTCGGCACCGACACCTTCTACGAGGCCGCCGCCGACCGGGACGCCCGGTTCCGTGAGCTGGTGGCCGCCGTCGCGGTCGCCGACCCCGACTGGTTCGCGCGGTTCGTGCCGTGGCTGCGCACCGGCGCGCTGCTGCGGTCGGCGTCCGTGGTGGCCGCGCTGGAGGGCTCCCGGGCGCAGGTCGCGGCCGGGGTGCCCGGCTCCCGGGCGGTCGTGGGGGCGGCGTTGCAGCGCGCCGACGAGCCGGGCGAGGCGCTGGCGTACTGGCTGGGCCGCCACGGCCGGGCCCTGCCGAAGCCGGTCAAGCGGGGCGTCGCCGACGCCGTCGTGCGGCTCTACCACGAGCGCAGCCTGCTCAGGTACGACTCCGACGGCGACGCCGTGCGGTTCGGCGACGTCATCGAGCTGACCCACCCGGTAGCGCGGGACGCGCGGCAGGGCGACCTGTTCCGGCACGCCCTCGACCGGCGGCACAAGCGCGACAACCCACTGCCGGAGTCGCTGACCGTGCTGGCGGCCCGGGCCGAGCTGATGGCCCTGCCCGTGCAGCGGCGGCGGGAGGTCACCGACCCGGCGGTGCTCGGCGCGGCCGGCATGAGCTGGGAGGCGCTCGCCGGCTGGCGGCAGGCCCCCATGGACGCCGCCGCCTGGGAGGCGATCATCCCGACCATGGGCTACCTGGCACTGCTGCGCAACCTGCGCAACTTCGACCGGGCCGGCGTCGGCGACGCCGTCGCCGAGGCGGTGGCGGCGAAGCTGACCGACCCGGGCGAGATCGCGCGCTCGCGCGTGCTGCCGATGCGCTTCCTGTCGGCCCACAACGCCGCGCCGAGCCTGCGGTGGGCGTACCCGCTGGAGCGGGCGTTGCAGCAGGCGCTGGCGAACGTGCCCGCCCTGGACGGCCGCACCCTGATCCTGATCGACACGTCGGGGTCGATGAACAGCACGTTCAGCCGGGACGGCACGCTGCGCTGCTGGGACGCGGCCACCGTGTTCGGTCTCGCGCTGGCCGCCCGCGCCCGGGACGCGACGGTGGTGTCGTTCTCCCACGCCAGCCGGGTGTTCCCGGCCGTGGCGGGCGAGTCGGTGCTGGCGGCGGTGCGCCGGTTCCGCGAGGGCGGCTACTTCTACGGCGGCGGCACCCAGACCGAGCAGGCCATCCGGCGGCACTACGCCGGGCACGACCGCGTGGTCGTCCTCACCGACGAGCAGGCGCACTGGCACGACGCCCCCGATGTCACGGCCGCGGTGCCGGCCCACGTGCCGACGTACACCTGGAACCTGGTCGGCTACCGGGTCGGGCACGCGCCGACGGTCGGCAACCGGCACACGTTCGGCGGCCTGTCCGACGCCGCGTTCGCGATGATCCCCCTCGTCGAGGCCGGGTCCCGCGACCGGTGGCCGTTCTGAGCGGCGCGAAACGAGGGCGGGCCCCGGTCGATCGTCAGCGATCGACCGGGGCCCGTCGGTTGGAGCGGCGGATCAGGCCAGGTCGAACCGGTCGAGCTCCATGACCTTGGTCCAAGCCGCGACGAAGTCGGCGACGAACTTCTCGCGCGCGTCCTCGCTGGCGTAGACCTCCGCGAGGGCCCGCAGCTGGGAGTTGGAGCCGAAGATGAGGTCGACCGCCGTGGCGGTCCACTTCACCTGGTCGGTGGCCAGGTCCCGGATCTCGTAGACGTGCTCCTCGGACTCCGACGCCTTCCACCGGGTGCCCGGGGAGAGCAGGTTGGTGAAAAAGTCGTTGGTGAGCACGCCCGGCCGGTCGGTGAGCACGCCGTGCGCGGTGCCGCCGACGTTGTTGCCGAGGGCGCGCAGGCCGCCGACGAGGACGGTCATCTCCGGCGCGGTCAGGTCGAGCATGTAGGCGCGGTCGACGAGCAGCACCTCCGGCTGGGTCTTCTCGCCGGGGCGCAGGTAGTTGCGGAACCCGTCGGCGCGCGGCTCCATGACCCGGAACGACTCGACGTCGGTCTGCTCCTGCGAGGCGTCGGTGCGGCCCGGCCGGAACGGCACGGTCACCTCGACGCCGGCGTCGCGCGCCGCCTTCTCGACGGCGGCCGAGCCGGCCAGCACGATCAGGTCGGCCAGCGAGATCTTCGCGCCACCGGCGGCGTTGAACTCCTGCTGGATGCCCTCCAGGGTCGCCAGGACCGTCGCGAGCTGCTCGGGCTGGTTGACCTCCCAGCTGCGCTGCGGTTCGAGGCGGATCCGCGCGCCGTTGGCGCCGCCGCGCTTGTCGGTGGAGCGGAAGCTCGCGGCCGACGCCCAGGCGGTGGAGACGAGCTGGGCGGTGGTGAGGCCGGAGGCCAGGACCTTTGCCTTCAGGGCGGCCACGTCGGCGTCGCTCACGACGTCGTGGTCGACGGCCGGCACCGGGTCCTGCCAGAGCTGGGCCTCCGGCACCCACGGGCCGAGGAAGCGGCTGACCGGGCCCATGTCGCGGTGGAGCAGCTTGTACCACGCCTTGGCGAAGGCCAGCGCGAACTCGTCGGGGTGCTCCAGGAAGCGGCGCGAGATCTTCTCGTACGCCGGGTCGACGCGCAGCGACAGGTCGGTCGTCAGCATCGTCGGCTTGTGCTTCTTCGCCGGGTCGTGGGCGTCCGGGATGATCGCCTCGGCGTCCTTCGCGACCCACTGCTTCGCCCCGCCGGGGCTGGTGGTCAGCTCCCACTCGTAGCCGAAGAGGATCTCGAAGAACCGGTTGCTCCACTGCGTCGGCTTGTCGGTCCACGTCACCTCGAGGCCGCTGGTGATCGTGTCGCCGCCCTTGCCGCTGCCGTGGGTGCTCAGCCAGCCCAGGCCCTGCGCCTCCAGCGGGGCGCCCTCCGGCTCGGGGCCCACGTGGTCGTCGGCGACGCCCGCGCCGTGCGTCTTGCCGAAGGTGTGGCCGCCGGCGATGAGGGCGACGGTCTCCTCGTCGTCCATCGCCATCCGGCGGAAGGTCTCGCGGATGAAGTGCGCCGCCGCGGCCGGGTCCGCGTTGCCGCGGGGGCCCTCCGGGTTGACGTAGATGAGGCCCATCTCGGTCGCGCCGACGCCGGGCGTCATCTCCTTCTCGGAGGCGTAGCGCGCGTCACCGAGCCAGGTGTCCTCCGGGCCCCAGAAGATCTCCTCGGGCTCCCACACGTCCTCGCGGCCGAAGCCGAAGCCGAAGGTCTTGAAGCCCATCGACTCCAGGGCCACGTTGCCGGCGAGCACGAGCAGGTCGGCCCACGAGATCTTCTGGCCGTACTTCTGCTTGACCGGCCAGAGCAGCCGGCGGGCCTTGTCGAGGTTGGCGTTGTCCGGCCAGCTGTTGAGCGGGGCGAACCGCTGGCCGCCGTCGCCGGCGCCGCCACGGCCGTCCTCGATGCGGTAGGTGCCCGCCGCGTGCCAGCTCATCCGGATCATCAGGCCGCCGTAGTGGCCGAAGTCGGCCGGCCACCAGTCCTGCGAGGTGGTGAGGGTCTCGACGATGTCCCGCTTGAGGGCCTCGACGTCGAGCTTGGCGAACTCCTGGGCGTAGCTGAAGTCGGCCCCCAGCGGGTTGCCCTTGGGCGACTGGGCGTGCAGGACCGACAGGTCGAGCTGGTTGGGCCACCAGTCGCGGTTGGTGCGGGGACGACCGCCCGTCTTCGGCGTCGGCGAGTCGATCGCCGGGTTCTCGCTCTCGCTGCCCTGCGCGGTGACGGAGTCGTGCGCGACCGGGCAGCCGGCCGCCTCCTTCTTGTCCACGCCTTGGGCGCTGACGGGCGCGTTGTCCTGGGTGTCGCTCATCGGTTTCCTTCCGGACTGGCTGGTCACTGGGCGGTGCGTTGGGTTGGCTGGGCGGTGCGTGCGGTCGCGCAGCCGGGGCAGGTGCCCCAGTAGACGACCTCTGCCTCGTCGACGTCGAAACCGTGATCGTCGGAGGCGGTGAGGCAGGGTGCATGGCCGACGGCGCAGTCGACGTCGGCGATCGCGCCGCAGGAGCGGCACACGACATGGTGGTGGTTGTCCCCCACCCGGCACTCGTACCGGGCGGTCGCGCCGGCGGGCTGGATGCGCCGCACCAGGCCGGCGTCGGTGAGCGCCCGGAGCACGTCGTAGACCGCCTGGTGGGAGACCGTGGGCTGGTCGGCCCGGACCAGGGCGATCACCGTGTCGGTGTCGACGTGCGGGTGGTCGCGCAGCGCGGCGAGCACCGCCAACCGGGGCCGGGTCACGCGCAACGAGACCGCCCGGAGCTGGGTCTCGAAGTCGGGCGTCACCCCCCGAACCTAGCCCACTCTTCTGGAATCAATCAAGTTTTCCGTCGACTCAACCCGCATATTTCGCCGCAGATCCATCCGCCGGCCACCCGCCCCGCCACGACGGTGGCCCCCGCAGCGTCGCCGTTGCGGGGGCCACCGTCGTGGCTGCCGGGGCCCCGGCTCACCGATCGGCGATGCCGTACTGGTTGGCCAGGTGCCGGACGTAGACGAGCACCCCGACCAGGAGCCCGATGTCGTCCAGGTAGATCGGATCCGGCAGCAGGTCCAGCGGGCTGAGGGCATAGACCACGCCGGTCCAGAAGGCGATCTTTCCCTTGACCGGCATCAGGTCGCTGCGGATCAGCGATCCGACCCGGACCAGCTTCACGAACAGCACTATCGACACGACCAGCAAGGTGATCAACGTGATCGCCAGCGCGACCAGCAGCAGCACCATCGACGTCCGCACAGTCCCTCTCCCTCCGTGGGCTCCTGCGGCCATCCGATCCGACGCCCGGCTTCCCGCGAAAGGCGCGCCATGCTGCGATTCCGCTTCCGGCCCGCTTCCGATGGCCGCGTGCCGGCCGCCCCGGAGCCTCCGCCCCCGGACGGCGTCGCCCACCCCGACAGCCGAGCGGTCCCGCGCCGACCGGCCCGGTGCTGCCGGCTCAGCCCGACGTCGCGCCCAGGTGGACGAAGCCCGACCAGGCGAACGGCTTGGCCCAGCGCGGTCGCATGCTCAGCTCGCGCAGCTTCGGGGGCATGGTGCTGGGGGCGAGACGGTCAGGGTCCAGCATCCACAGCTGAGTGGCCCGCAGCGCGGCGGCCGGGGGCAGCCCCCGGTCGCGGAGGAAGTGATGGACCATGAACATGGCGAGCGAGGTGGCGTCGTCGTAGACGGCCCAGAGGCTGCCGACCACCGACCGTGCGCCGGCCACCAGGAAGGCGGTGGCCAGGCTGAACGCCTCGTCGTAGTCGGCGCCGGTGAGGCCGGTCTCGCAGGCGGCGAGCAGCACCAGGTCGACCAGCGCCGCCCGGTCCCGGCCCAGATCGAGCAGTTGCCCCGCGGTGAGGTGCTCGCCACCGGCCAGCTGGAGCCGCGACTCCCACGGCTGTTCCACCTCGACCGTGCCGTGACAGCCCAGGTGCAGCAGCCGCCGCTGCCCGCCCGCCGGTCGGGCCAGCCAGTCCCGCAGGCGGGCAACGGAGGCGTCCGGCCCCACGTGCAGCGGCAGGCCCGGGTAGAAGGCGTCCCGGACGGCCCTCGCCTCCCCGCCGACGCCCTGGTCCCCACCCGGATCACCGATCATCAGGGCATCGGGGAGCCGACGGTGGTGACCACCGACGACCGGCTCCGCGCCCTGGCACAGCAGGCGGGCCGACGGGACGTAGGAGATCTCCAGATCCTGCACCGCGTAGCGGGGCACGCCCCGTTCGAAGCGGCGGGCGGCGTGCCAGGGCACCACCCCGAGCGGGCCCATCGGCACCAGACCGATCCGGGGCACCGGTCCGCCCCGCTGCCGGCGCAGGTGTCGCATCAGCGGGTCCATGGCGGCCCGCCACGCCCAGTCGCAGAGCGACTCCAGGTGGTCCCGCCAGCGGACGGCCGCCTCGGCGCTTCGCTCCTCCGGCGCGTTCTGGCGTTCGCGCAGCGCCCGCAGATAGTCCCGCAGTTCCCCGGCCCCGCTGCGCAGTTCCGCGCTGCCCAGTTCCGCGCTGCGCAGCACCGTGACCGCACCGTCCGCCGGCACCAGCACCAGCAGCCCGTCCTGCCGGCCCGGGCCGGGGACGAGATAGGCCAACAGGTCGAGCCGCTGCGCGCGCAGGGCGGCGCGGATCTCCGTCAGGGACGGCGGGTCGAGCAGGGCCACGGCGGCGCCGGTCGGGACGCCCGGCCGGTGGGACCCGGCGACAACCTCGCTCCCCGCCGGTTGCTGGCCCGGCTCGATGCCGGTCAACACCCGTAGCACCTGGTGCCGCAGGTCGTCCGGGACGATCCCCGCGTCCGGCGCGCCCGCGCCCACGACAGCGGCTGCCGCGTCGGTCGCCCGGTCCGCCTCCTCCCATCGCCGGGCCAGGTCGCTCCGGCCGGCCGCCCGCAGCATCGCCGGCACGGACCGCGCGGCGGTGCTGGCGTAGAGCACCAGGCCCCGCCCGGCGTCCAGGGCCCGGACCGCGTCGTCGAGGGCGCCGTCGTGGACGCACTGCACCGCCGTGTACACCGCCTCCGCGGCGGCCCGCGCCGCGGCGGTGACGGCGTGCTCGGTCCGCGCCTGCAACAGGGTCTGCCAGGCGTACCCGCGCAGCACGGCCAGTCCCAGTTCCCGGGCTCGGCGGCGGTCCGCGTCAAACCCCCGGGAGCGCAGGCGCAACGCCTCGGCCAGCCGCCGGACGACGGCCGGCCAGCGGGCGGCGTACGGCCCGCCGACGACGCCGAGCGCCCGCTCGCTCTGGCGCACCGCTTCCGCGGCGTCGGCGCGACGCCGGGTGAGCCGGGCAAGGTCCAGTCCTATCTCGGCGAGCAGCTCCACGGCCGGTTCGATCACCGCCGTGCCGGCGGAGGGGTCGTCGAGCAGCCGCTCCACCTCGACGGCCAGCTGCCGCAGCACCGTGGGATCGCCCCGGTCGGCCGTCCAGCGGCCGATCACCCCCGACAGGACCATCAGCTGGCCGAGCACCGGCACGGCCGGCTGCGCGCTGGTGGCGGCGGGTCCCGCGTCGGTGTCCACCGGCGCGGTTCCGGCCGGCCGGGTAGCGCCGCGGGCCGGCGGCCCGCCCAGTCCCGGTGCGGGGCGGGCCGGCGCGCCCCAGATCCCGAGAAGCGACTCGAGCATGTCGACCAGCAGCCGGCTCTCCTCGTCGGCGGGATTCTGCTCCGCCATCCGCCGGGCGTCGTCGAGAAGCCGACGTACCAGTTCGGGGCTACGGTCGGCCCGGCGCAGGTCCGTGATCATGGCGGCCAGTCGACCGATGGCCGGGTCGGCGCTGTCGACCAACGCCGCCTCGGCCCGGTGCTGGGCCGCCAGGTCACCGGACCGGTGGGCGTCCAGCAGGACCAGAGCCGGCAGCACTTCCCCCGCCAGACCCGAGAGCTCCCGCCCGAGTTCGCCGGATTCGTCGGTGATGCCGGCTCGCAGCAGCCGGTCCAGATCGTTGGCGCCGGCGTAGGGATCAGGCTCGCCCGGGACGGCGCCCATCGCATCGAGCAACCGCTGCCCGGTGGCCAGGCCGAGCCGGACGTTCGCCGGCAGGTCCTTCGCCCGGCGGCCCTGGTCGTGCAGCTCCCGCCAGACCGACGGCGCGAACAGTGGACGCCGCTGGAACCAGAACGGGAGGGCCGCCAGCGCCAGCACGGCGGCCAGCCAGTCGCGCGGATCGGACGGCTTCGCCGCCCGCCACGCCTGGTACGCCTCGGTGACCGCGGCCGGCCGGGACCCCACCACCGTCTGCCAGTCGGGGCCCGAGAGCATGAGAGTCAGCCGCCGGAAGTGCAGCTCCAGGACGCCCCGTGGATCGGACACGGCGGCCTCGGCCAGCCCGGCCTCGGCCAGCCGGATGCCGGCCTCCCGCAGCTCCGGCCGGTCCGTCTGGCTGTGCAGCTCGCCGCAGAGCTGGGCCAGCGCCCCGGCGAACCACAACCGTTCAGCCGGCTCCATCAGCGTCACGGCCCGGTCGACCGCAGCCAGCAGCGTGGGGCCCTGCGGCGGAGCACCGGTCAGCACCAGCGCCCAGGCCAGCTGCGCAGCGCCGAGGGCGACCACCGGTTCCGGCGGCAGGGACCACACCGGGCCGGCCAGCAGCTCCACCGCCGAGCGCAGGTCCGCCGCCTCGGGTTCGCCCTCGATCAGGGCGAGCCCGAGGTGGAGGGCGGCCATGTCCCGCTCGGGTCCGGCGGGCAGCGCGGCGCAGGCGCTGCGGTGTCCGAGCAGCTCCGCGCGGAGCGCTGCGGCCTCGGCGGCGTCGTCGTCGGCCAGGGCGACGTAGCGGTGGAACAGCTCGACCACCTCGGCCAGGAGGGTGGGCCCGGCCCGAGCCGGGCCGGTCACGGCGTGCCCGTCGAGGCGTCGGCGGACTGCACCACCTCGACGGCGAGCCAGACGGTGAGCGCCACCAGGGCGAGCAGGGTGAGGACCTGGACGACGATAAGCACGGCCCGGCCGCTGCGGTAGCCGGGTGGGATCGGTTCGGTGGACATGTCAGCTCCTGTGGTCGGTGCGGACCGGCCCTTGGTCGACAGAGGCCGGGCCCGCGATGGTTACCGTCAGGTCAGCGCGATCCGTTCCCGGCGCAGCAGCCAGCCGATCGGGGCCAGTGCTCCCTGCCGGCCGGTGTCCTTCGCGTTGATGCAGAAGTAGCGGACCTCGGCGAAGTCGCGTTCGGCGGTGAGCAGCAGGTTCTCCATCTGCCGGTCGACCAGCCAGCGGCGCACCGCGGCCGGGTCGTCGTAGCCCGGTTCGATGCTGGCGCCGACCGGCAGCTTGGCCAACAGGTCGCCCTTGGTGAGCACGAACGCGATCCGCTGCTGCTCGGTGGCCACCCCGTAGCGGCGCAGCCGGTTGACCGTGCCGTTGTAGGAGTCCTCGGCATCGTGCCGCGACGCGTTGGCCTGCCGCTCGATCTCCGGGAAGGAGGACAGTTGCTCGCCGACCTCCGGGATGGCGAACGGGTCGAGGACGAAGACCAGCGTGCGGGCGAAGTCCAGGTATCCGTACCCGGCGTTCCTGTTCGGGTCGGTCAGGTTCTCGCCCGCCGCGTCGAAGAGATGCAGCAGCGCGTCCCGGCCCCGGTGCTGCAGGAGCAGGGTGGTGGCGAAGGGCGCCCAGTCGGCGGGGGTCTTGCGCATCGCGGCGGTCCCCTCGACGATCTGGACGCTCTGCCGGTAGGTCCGCTCGCTGTCGCGGTCGGCCAGTTCGACCACGGTGTCCCGGGTGCCGGAGAGCGCGGTGAGCCCGACCAGGGTGCTCGTCAACAGTTGGGTCTTGCCCGAGGAGGTGGCGCCGAAGACCGGGATCCGGACGTCGGTGACCGCCGCCGCCCCCCGGTGCAGCGGATGGCCGCAGAGCTGGCACAGGGCCGTCAGTTGCTGGCTGGCCCGCCCCCGGGTGACCGGCAGCGCGGCGCCACAGGCGCAGGTGCGCCGGAGCAGGCCGAGCCGGCCGGGCCGCAGCGCCCGGTGCAGGTCGCCGCCCTGCGGGTGCGCGCCGGGGCAGCGGTAGGCCGGCAGCCGGGAGACGTGGTAGCAGGCCGGGCAACTCGCGGCGGCGCGCAGCCGAAGCTGCCGAAGCCGCTCGTAGAGCCGCAGCAGCCCGGTGGTCACCACGCCGAGCAGCAGCATCACCACGGTGGCGAGCAGGTTGGCTGCCACCGCCAGCACCACCCCGAGCGCCATGCCGACCCCGATCCCGATCGCGCCGAAGATCGCGAAGAGGGGCCAGAGCAGCAGCAGCTTCTTGCGGTTGCTGACGTCGAGGCGTCGCCCGGTGAAGCGCATCAACGGCAGCAGGTCCCGCACGACCCAGCGGATCGCCTCCCACTGGTCGATGAACACCTGGCCGACCCAGTAGCTGGGCCAGGCCGGGTCGACGGTGAGGTACGGCCTGCGCTGCCGACGCCGGGCGGAGCGGGCCGCCTCCCGGTCCGGGGTGAAGAGCGGCACCGGGCGTCGTCCCGCGAGCAACATGATCGTGCGGATGATCGCCCAGCCGGCCCCGCCGGCCATCAGCACGGGCACCGCCACGGCGGTGAACTGGAACAGCGCGAGGAAGAGCAGGGGGAGGCAGAAGAAGAGGTAGACGCCGACCGCCGCGAGGACCAGCAACCACTTCACGGTCTCCCCGTCGAGGAGCGGACGGCGGTAGAAGGGGTCGTAGGGGTCGTAGTAGTAGCCCATCGGTCACCCTTTCCGTTGCCAGAGTCGGGACAGCAGGCCCGGTTTGCGGGCGTCGGCGACCACTTGCTGCCACCGGCTGGTCAGCCGGGGGCGGCGCAGCCCCGTCACGAGTTCTTCGGCGGCGGCCAGCGGCCGCTCCTCGGCCCTGCCCAGCCAGCGCCGGACGCCCCGGGCCAGCTCGCTACGGAGGTCGGGGTCCAGCTCGGGCAGCGCACCGGGGTCGGCGGCCAGGGCGAAGGCGACCGCCACGTGCCACGGCTCCCCGGGCCGGCGGACCAGGGCGGGCAGGCGCTGCGCGTAGGCCGCGGTCAGCTCCGGCAGCGCCGTCAGGTGCTCCAGCACCCCGGCCGGGTGGCGGTTCACCAGCAACGCGGAGAGCAGCTCGGCGTCGTGGGCACGGACCACCGCGCGGGGCAATGCGGTCAGTCGGGACCGCAACCGCCCGTCGGCTCTCCGCGCCCGGGTCAGGGCGGTTGCCAGTTCCTCGACGGCCTGGTCGGCCGTCAGCAGCTCGACCAGCTCCGGATCCGGCGGCAACAGCCCCTGGCGCAGCAGCCGCTGCCCCAGCGCCAGGTCCTCGGTCGGCAGTCGTTGGGCGGTCAGCAGGCTCTCGCGCAGCCCGGCGACCGCCTCGGCCGGCAACACGGTGCCCGGCGGCGCCTTCCGGGCCAGCAGCCCCAGCTCGTGCGGGTCCGCTGTCGCCCGCCGGAACAGGATCCGGGCCAGCCGTTCGACGGTGTCCGGCCGCCCCCGCTGCGCCGCGCCGAGGAGGAAGTGGTCGACCAGTTCGTGCCGCTGCGCCGCCGGCAGGTGGCGGACGGCGGCGGCCACCACCGCCTCGTCCAGCCGGCTGTCGATCGCCGTCAGCCCGGGCTCCAGCACCCGCCACCAGGCGTCGGCGATCGCGTCGGCCTGGTCCGGGTCGCGCCGCACCCGCTCGCGCAACACGTCGTTGCGGAGGTCCACCAGGGCCTCCCCGTCCGGCCAGTCGCCCGGGTCGTACCCGTGTTCGGGGTGCTCGGCCCAGTCGACGGCGAAGGCGTGGGCCGCCGGGCGTACGGCCGGCAGCGGCACCGCGAGGCGGCAGCGGCGGGCGGCGCGCAACAGCGCCTCGAAGGCCGCCGGTTCGGCCCGGCCCAGCTCCTCGGTCAGCCGTCGCTGCGCCGTGTGCTGGTGTGCGCCGGTCCAGACCCGCGGCGGCAGCGGATCGAGCTGCCCCTTGGGCACCTGCCCGGTGTCGACGGCCCGGCGCAGCTCGGCGGCGATCAGGGCCTGCCGGACGGCGGCGACCCGGTCGGCGGCCCACAACGGGCTGCCCGGGTCGGCCCGGTTGGCGGTGTGGGCGATCTCGTCGAGCAGGGCCAGCGTCTCCGCCGGCCAGCGGGTCACCTCGGCGACGAGGGTGTCCAGCACCGGGCCGCCGTGGTCGCGTACCTGCCGGGTCGGGCCGGCGCGCAGCCAGCGGACCAGCGGTTCGGCCTCCTGCGGGGTCGGGGGTTGTCCCAGCACCGCCACGGCGGCCACCGCGGCGGCCTGCTCCGGCGGCAGCCCGGAGTCGGCGGCGACCTCGACGGCGTCGACCACGTCGTACGGGTCCGCGGTGAGGAAGAGCTCGGCCCAGCGGCGGGCCGTCGGAGTCGCCTCGACCGGGGTACGCATGTCGCGGGTCAGGTCCACCACCACGAAGCCCTGGTCGTTGTCGACGGCGGGGTGGGGGGTCTCCCACTCCGGATGCACGGCGAGCACCGGCTGGTTGGCGTGCATCGGCCTGGTGGTGAAGACCTTGAAGCCGATCGTCAGCGCCACCCGCTGTGGCAGCAGCAGGGTGGCGGCCGTGATCCAGCCCAGCACCAGCGCCGGGTCGGGGCAGACGAAGAGCACCCGGACGGCGTCGGGTCGGTCGAGCCGGCTCAGCACGGTGACCAGGTCGGCGAGCAGGTCGCGCCCGCCGGGGGTGGCGCGGACTAGGTCCCGGACCCGGGCGACGTCCAGCGGCCCCGGCTCCCATTCCTCGCCGGGCGGCGGGCAGCTCGTGGTGGGGGCCGGCTGCCGGGTCCAGCAGGAGGCGCCGAACAGTTGGGCGGGACGCACCGGCCCGTAGGCGTCCGGGTCGGTGGTGAGCAGGGCGTGGGTGAGCTGGTTGCCCTCCCGGTTTCCGTTGGCCTCCCGGCCGAGATAGCACCCGGCCGCCGTGGCGTAGCGGTGGCCGTCGTGCACGTGGGACAGGGACGACGGGTACCGGTCGGCGGGGCGGCGTTCCCCCATCCAGTTCGTCGGGGGCTCGTAGAGCAGGTTCCCCTCGACCAGGGCCATGTCCTGCTGGTCGGCCCCGGCGGAGCGGGCCTGGAACTGGAGTCCGGCGGTGCCCTGCAACCCCTGGCCGGGACGGCAGTCGGTGTAGACGAGGGCCTCGAAGCCGCTCTCCGGCGGCGGACGGTCGGGGGTCATCGACGCCTCGTTTCACCACGGACCACGCCGAAGCGGCTCAGCAGCCACAGCAGCGGCTCGGCCACCCGGAAGGGGCGCACCCCGCCCGGGTCCACCTTCTGGTTGGCGTAGTCCGGTGGTGCGCCCAGCGCCGAGACCACGAAGTAGCGGAAGTTGGTGTAGTTGGTGCTCAGGTGGCTGTCGATCTCGTCCCCGCCGAACTCGTGCAGCAGCGCCCGGACCTGTTCGTGGGTGTCCCGGCCGGCGGTCTCGTCGTAGTGGGCGGTGGACTCGTCGGGCACCTCGAAGAGCGGGTTGTCGCTGCCGAGCGCGTCGAAGAACGCGTCGATCTTGGCGAACGCCACCGCCACCGGCAGTCGGATCGGCTTGTCGCCGGGGATGCTCCGGCTCTCCCGCAGCGTGTCGGTCACGTTGCCGAGCACGGTCTTGGCCGATTCCCGCGTCCCTTCCTTGTCGTCGTCGGGCGCGGCGATCCGGTCTGCCGCCTGCGGCAGGGTGAACGGGTCCAGCAGCACGATCAGTGCGTCGGCGGCGTCGAGGTACCTCAGGTCCCGGGACCGGCCCTGGCTGCTGAGGTCCTCACCGGCGGTGTCGTAGAAGGAAAGGTAGGTGGTGCGGAAGCGCAGCCCGGTCAGGGTCCGCCGGCCGGCCTGCCGCCACTCGAAGACCAACGCCTCCTGCCGGCCGGCGCTGCCCGCCGAGGCGGTCTGCGCGAACAACTGCCCCCGCTGGTAGACCCGGTTGACGTTCCTCTCCAGCCAGCGCAGCGGGGACTCGGCGCCGCCCTGGGCGTCACCGGTGAACCGCACGTCGGCGTGGAAACGGCGGCGCAGCGTGGTGCGTAGCTCGTTGGCGAGCACGGTCAGGTACACCGTCTTGCCGGTGTTCTTCGCGCCGATCATGGCGATCAGCGGGCTGTGGGACCGGTCGAAGCCGACCGGGAGCGGGGTGTGGCAGCGGGGGCAGACCCGGATGCCGGTCGGCGACCCGCACCCCGGGCAGCTGGCCTGGCGGGGGAAGACCGGCCGCAACCGGTGCCAGCCGGGGCGGAAGGAGGGGCGGACGATCCCCTTGAACCCGGTCCCGGTCTCCCGCGCCTCGTCCCGGGCGGCCGGGCAGCCGGGGCGGTTCACCGAGCCACGGCCGTTGCACTGGTACCAGAGTCGTTTGGCGGGGATCCGGTGGTAGCAGTAGGGGCAGGAGGTCTTCCGGCGCATCACGTCACACCTTCAACTGGTCGACCGGCGGGTCCCGCAGGACCGCGCCGGAGGGGGGATCGACGAAACACCTGATCCAGTACGGGCGGGACAGCTCCCTGGGCAGGTCGAACTCGAACCGCCGGGTCTGCCCGGCCCCGAACTCCACGTCGGAGACGCGCAGCAGCTCGCGGCCCTGGTCGGGCCGCACCGGCAGCACCGGTCCGGCCCGCGCCACCACCACCAGGTGCGCGACGGCGCAGTCCCGCTCGGCGGTGACCGCGAGCGCCCGGCGCGGGGAGAACCGGTTGCGCAGCCCCGCGAGCCGCTCGACGGTGTACGCGAGGCGGCCGGGGCGGCCCGGCACGTCGCAGCAGACCGCCGGGGACCGGGACCGGCCGGCCGGTCCGACCGCGATGCCGACCACGCTGACCCTGGCGGGTCGGTCGTCGGCGGTCAGCCGGCAGCCCTTCTCGTGCAGGTAGCGGCTCCTGCTGACCTGGAACACCTCGTCCGGGCGGCCGTCGCGGGCGTGGGTCACCTCGGCCAGGCTCACCGTGTCCGGCCACACCCAGGAGATGCTCACCTGGTCGCCGGCGCGCTGTGCACGCAGCCGCTCCACCGGCGCGGCCGTGCCCTGGGTGACCGGCCGCCCGACGATCGTGCCCTCGCCACCGACGGCAAGCGGCAGGTAGACGTGGAAGCCCTGGGGCACGTCGGCCTCCAGCACGCACCGTCCGTCGGCGTCGGCGGGTGCCCCGGTGACCTCGACGCCGTATCCGTCGAGCGCCGGCTCGTGCACCGTGGCCCCGACCGGCCACGGCGGCGGGGTGTCGGCCCGGCGGATGCGGACCCGGACGCCGGGCTGGGGCAGCCAGGAGAGCCGGACCCGGACCCGGTTCCCCACCGCCCGGACCGGTTCGACGGTGAGCGACTCGACCGGGTGGGCCCGGGGCCGCGGCGCGGCGGTGACCACCACCATCGCCGAGGCGACCTGCCGGCCGGCCGGGTCCCGGTAGACCGCGACCAGGCTGTAGTGGTAGTCGCGTCCCTGCTGGACCGTGGTGTCGGTCAGCCCGGTCGGCTCGGCGCGCAGCGGCACGCCGTCGTCGGCGGAGTCGGGGCGTCGGGACTCGGTCCGGCGCACCCGCACCGCGACCGTCGCCGGGTGCGGACGCCAGGCGAGGGTGACCTCGTGCGGGGTCGCCAGCACCGTCACCTCCCCCACCGGCGGGGTGAGCAGGGCGGTGGCGGTCACCGCCCGGGACCAGGCGCCCGACTCGCCTGCGGCGAAGACCGCGTAGCCGCAGCGGGCACCGACCGGCGGCTCCGGGTCCGCCGCCGTCGGCTCGGTGGTCTCGGCGACCAGCGTTCCCGCCTGCGGGGTGGCGGGCGGGTCCCCGTCGCCGCGGACCACCCGGTAGCGCAGGTCGGTGCGTTCGGTGGCCGGCCGCGCCCAGCTCAGCACCGTCGGCGCGCCAGGATGCACCCGCAGGTCCTGCGGTGGCGGGGGGCGCAGCCGGCGCAGCCGGGCGGCGAGGGCGTCGTCGTCGGTGGCGACGGCCAGCGCCTGCCGCAGGAGCTGCTCCGCCGCCTCCTCCCGGTCGGCGGCCAGCGCCTGGTCGACCTGGTCCAGCAGTTCGACGACCCGCTGCTCGGCGGCGGCGATCTCCCGTCGCAGCGTCTCCCGGTCGGCGTGCTCGGCCGGTACGGCGGCCAGCCGCTGCGCGGCGGTGCGCAGCTCACCCTGGCCGAGCAGCTCCCGTACCTGGTCGGCCGGGCCGACCGTGGCGGAGACGGTGGCCGGCATGCTCAGCACCAGCAGCTCGGCGTCCTCCGGGGTCAGACCGAGATCGACGGCGGTGCGGACCAGCAGCCGGTCCGCCAGCCCGGCGGCCCGGCCCTGCCGCACCTGCTCGGCCACCTGGAACAGCGCGATGCCGGCCAACGCGACGCCACGGTCGGCGGCGGTACGCAGCGCGACCAGCGCCGCCTTGCGGGCCCGCACCACAGGCGAGTCGGCGGCGGCGTTCTCGGCGGCGCTGCGCGCCCGCACCACCTCGGCGGTCAGGGTCAGTTCGGGTCGGCCGGGCACGGCGAAGCCGGCGCAGAGCCGGAACGGTTCCCGCAGGTCGGGGTGGAGCAGGTGCACGATGGTCGACGCCCCGGCGATGCCCAGGTTCTCGGTGAGGGTGCGGTAGGCGGTCCGCTCCATCCCGCTGTCGGCGGGCAGCTCCACCGGCTCGACCACGACCAGCTTGGCCTGGCGGACCGCCTGGTCGAGCTGGGCGTGGTCGAAGGTGGCCTGATGGTGGGCGACGATGGCGGCGAGCTGCCCCGGGGTGACCCGGCCCGAGCCGCCGTAGGAATCACGCAGGTCACGGACCAGCCCGTCGAGGGCACCCTGGGCGCGCTGCCGGTACGCCGTCGCCTGCTGTTCCCACCAGGCCGGGTCGAGCATCGCGCCGCCGGCGGTGCGCTTGAGCTCCTCGTCGGCGGCGAGCAGCCGCTTGCACACCCCGGTCGCCGCCTGCGCGGCCGGCCCGCTGGCCTTCTGGTTCCAGTAGGTGCGCACCTTCCGCAGCCGCTGTTCGAGGGCCGCCCGGTCCATGCCGGGCGCGACGGCGTAGCGCACCCGCAGGTCACCGTCGGGCAGCCGGCCCCGACGCCCGCGCAACGGGCCGATCACCTCCCGGTCGTACCGGGCCGGGTCGAATTCCATCGGCTCAGGACCTCACCGAGATCGCCGACACCTTCGCCCGCAACTGGGGGATCTCCTCCTCGGGCAGGACGCTGACCCGGACGGCGATGGTCAGGTCCTTGCCGGAGGTGGACTCGACGGCGTGCACGGTGAGCAGGCCGTTGTCGTCCACGGTCATGCTGATGTCGATCGGGGAGCCCTGCGGCAACGGCGGCAGCCCGGTGATGGTGCCCGCGCCACGGTCGACCGCCTTGTTGGCGAACAACTCGGCGCTCTCCACGGTGCCGGCCTGTTCGTAGACCTCGATCCTCAGTTCCTGCTGGTTGTCCACCACGGTGCCGGCCACCAGGGGGTGCGGCCCGGAGGGCAGCGGGTCGTCGGCGTGCACCAGGTGCTCGACGTAGGAGGCGGCCTCGGTGTCCTCCTCCCAGCCGGGCTTGTTGGTGTCGACCAGCTTCACCCCGAACGCCTTGGGCAGCACGGTGGTGATCCGCTTGTGGGAGACCGCCGCGATGGACTCGGCGCTGAGCCCGGTCAGGTTGGCCAGTTCGTTGACCCGCTCGGCCCGCTCCTCGGCGGTCGGGGCGGACTCGGCCGCCGGGTCGGCCGCCTGCCAGACCGCGCGGCTGAGCGCGTAGCGGGCCGCGCCCTTGGCCACCGCCAGGTCCGGGTCGTGCAGTTGCGGGCGCCAGCCGTACGCCTCGGCGAGCCGGGCCGTCACGGCGGGCATCTTGGTCGAGCCGCCGACCAGCAGCACCTCGTCGACGAGCTGTCGCGGATCGCCGCCGAGCTTGTCGCGGAGCTTGTCCAGCGTGCGGTCGGTGATGGCGATGGTGTTGTCCAGCAGGTCCCGGGTGATCTCCTCGAAGGTCTGCCGGGTGATGGTGATCATCGCGGAGGCGCCGGCGAAGCGCAGCGGGACGGTGCGCGAGGTGGCCTGGGAGAGCTGCCGCTTGACCTGCTCGGCGGTGAGGTAGAGGTCCTGCATGAACTGGGCGTCCTCGGCCGGTTCCTCGGCCGGCGCGGCCGCGGCGACGAACTCCTGGAGCAGGTGCTGGGCCAGGCGGTCGTCCCAGTCTGCGCCGCCGAGCTCCTGGTCGCCGTCGGTGCAGATCACTTCCACGGCGTCCGCGCCGACCCGGATCACCGTGGTGTCGAAGGTGCCGCCGCCCAGGTCGTAGACGAGCACGGTCCGCTCGGCGGCCCCGTCCATCAGGTCGTACTGCAACGCGGCGGCCACCGGTTCCGGCACGATGCCGAGGACGTCCAGCCCGGCCAGGACCCCGGCGTTGCGGGTGGCGTCGCGTTCCAGCATCCCGAAGTACGCCGGCACGGTGATCACCACCTGCCGCACCTCGCGCTGGGTGTACTCCTGGGCGTACTCGGTGAGCCGGCGCAGGATCAACGCGGAGATCGACTCTGGGGTGTGCGTCTCGCCGAAGAACTCCCACTGCCGTTCCCGGCCCATCTGACGCTTGACCCGTTCGACGACGTGCGCGGGGTCGACCCGGGCCATGTTGCGCGCGTTCGCCCCGACCATCACGTTGTCGGCGCTCTCGAAGTAGACCACCGAGGGCATGGTGTCGCTCTCGCTGATGAGGTCCCGGATCACGGTCGGGCGGCCCGTCTCGTCGATGTAGGAGATCGCCGAGTAGGTGGTGCCCAGGTCGATGCCGAAGTAGGTGAGCTGCTCAGTCATCTCTGTCCCCTTTGTCCTCGAAGCCTCGTGCGGGTGGGTCGCTGGTCGACGTCAGTGCGCCGGGTCCGCCGGGCCGCCCGGGGCCGGCGGCGTCGGGATGCGCACCGGCGTCGGGGTGGCGGACCGGCGGCACACGACGACCGAGGCGGGCAGGAGCACCCGGTCGGAGACGACGTCCCGGTAGCCGTCGGCGAGCGGCTCGGCCACCGTGCCGTCCTGTGCCGGGTCGTCCGTGCAGACCACCCGGGCCACCCGGTGGGATCCCGGTTCGAAGGGGGTCCCGGCCGTCGCGCGCAGCACCTGGACGCCGGCGCGTTCCAGGGTCAGCTCGATGCTGTAGGCGAAGCTGCCGAGCAGCTCCGCCACGGTCGGCACCGTCACGGGGTCGCTCAGGGTGGCCGCCTGCCGCAGCAGGTCGTTGCGGAGGCTCTGCAGGTCGGCGACGAGCGGCCGGGTCACCGACCGGTACTCGCCGGACCGTAGCCGCAGGTTCTCCTCGTGCAGCCGGTCGATGACCCGCTCCCGGGCCGCCGCCCGTTCGTTCTGTCTGGCGAGCTCGTGCTGGATCGCGGCGAGCGCCGCGCTGATCTCCCACAACCGGTCGGCGGTGGCCTCGGCCGGCTCCCCGCCGGGCAGTTCCTCCTGCACCGACCGGGTCTCCTCGTCGCCGTCGGCGGTCGGCCGGGCGTCCGGCCCACCGTCCGCCGGGTCGCTGCTGTCGTACGGGGCTTGCGTCATGGTCTCCACATCCGTCTCGGAGGTCTCGGGTGGCCGGGCGGGGCGGGCGGCGGGTCGTCGATCACACCGTCGTGGACCGACGCGCGACGCCGATCCCCGCCGGCGGGTCCCGCGGGGCCGGGTTCGGCCCGTCGGCGTCGGTAGGCCCGGCGGGTCGCCAGGGCGAGCCAGGTCGTCAGGAATGCGCCGGGCACCAGCAGGGCGGCCCATGCCCAGCCCGTCGGGACAACGTTGGCGAGCCAGGCCAGCCCGGCCCACAGGACGGTGGCGACCAGCGCGGCCAGGGCCAGGTGCTCGACGAGCGTGGTGCCGCCCCGGCGCGCCGAGGCCAGTCGGATGACGGCCAAAGGCAGATAGAAGGCGACCGCGCCGAGGCCGATGACCACCGCCGGTTGGACCCGGGTCGGCAGCGGCACCTGGTAGCGCAGGGCCTGGATCGCGGTCAGCACCATGAGGACCGCGCCGACGAGTGCGGTCTGCGCCAGGGTGTAGCGCTCCCGCCGGGCGGCCTCCCAACGCCGCACGGAGCGGTCGAGCAGCACGCCGACGCTGGTGGTGCGCGCCAGCGTCGCCCGCAGGTAGGTGAGGTCGTCGTCGAGCTGCTGGTCGAACCAGGTGGTCAGCGCGTGGTCGTCGGCGAACGGGCCGTCCCGGTGTGCGCCGGCCGGTGACGGCACGAGCGTGGCCATGTTGGTGGTGGCGATCTGCACCGTGCGACGCAGGCCGCTCAGCTCGGCGACCGCGTCCAGCAGTCCGGCCTCGTCCGCGACCAGCTGGCCGAGCCGGCGGGCGTACCGGTCCCACTGCGCCGGGTCGGGCTGGTCCTCCTCGGCGGCCTCGTCCAGCAGCGGCAGCAGCCGGGCCAGCCGGGCGTCGACCTGGTGGGGCAGCGACCGGGTCTGCCCGGCGGACCAGACCCGCAGCTCGTAGCGGGCCATCGCCGCGTACAGCAGGTACCGGGTCAGCGTCGCCGGTTCGGCCCGGCCGCTGCTCCAGACCCATTCGCTGAGCTGCTCCTCGGTGCCTTTCGGCGCGACGACCACGAGCCGACGCAGCCGGCGGTCGTCCGGCAGCCCCGACGCCTCCCAGACCACGAACCCGCCGGACGTCACGGCCACCCCCGGCGACGGCCGGTCGGCCCTGGGCGGCAGCCGCCGGCCTGACGCGCCCTGCGCCGGCCCGGGCCGGTCGGGTCCGTCCAGTTCGGCGCGCAGCGACGCGTACGCCTGGGCGGTCGCGCTTGCGGAACCCCACCGGGAGCGCCGGTGTCGGGCCAGGCGGAGCCGCACCTCGCCCAGCACCGCCGGGTGCTCCCCGCCCCGGGCGCGCGCCCAGTCGGCCTCCAGCGCCGGCCAGCTCGTCGCCTGCCCGGGGGCCAGCACGACCGACAGGCAGAGCATGTCGTGCCGGCGGTAGGCGAACATCTCATGGACTCCCCCGCCGCTGCGCCGGGCCGCCGCGACCGGGCCGTCCCGCGGAGGCAGGCCGTCGACATCGCCCGGCAGGTCGGTCGGCAGGCCGAGCGGGGTGGGCTCCACGATGGCCAGCAACTCCCGGCAGCGCCGCCACACCTGGGCGAGATGGGCGTGACCGTGCGGGTGGTGCGGCCCGGTGAGCGGAACGAAGACGTGCGCCACCAGTTCGCGATCAGTCAGCGGTGCGGCGCGCATCCACCCGCCCCCCGTCGTCATTCCCCCGGCCGCGCCACTGGTCCGCCCGGTGGATGAGGATGGCGACCCGTTCGCGCAGCTGGTACGGTGCGGGCTGGCTCGGCTGGGTGCCCAACGGGGTGGCCCGCACGGCAAACGACGCTTCGATGAGGGCGGACTGCCGAGCGAGTTCGATCAGATCGCCGCAGGACAACGCCCGATCGGCAGCGATTACCAGCAACTCGATCCGCTGCCAACTGGCCATTGGCAGGAATTGCTCCAGCAGATCGGTCAGCACCCCCTGGAGTTCGCATAGAATGTGCTCCTCGTCGACCTCTCGACCCGCCACCACCACGCACCTTTCCGACCCGCCAAAACAGCCTTTCATCAGCAACATCAGCTGATCAGCGGCATCGCTTCCGCAACAAGTCCCGGACTGCTGAATGTCGGCTTACCGACCGCTTCCGGTTTGCTTCCGGTGAACGTGTTCTCTACCGTGGTGGCCTGTCGAAAATGGCCGGGGAGGGCGCGGATGGCAGTTCGGGTGCGACTGTTCGGGCGCACGACCATCGAACTCGACGGCGTCGCCACGCCGCTTCCACCCACCACCGCGACCGTATTGATCCGGCTGTTGCTGGCGGCCGGCGAGCCGTTGACGGTCAACGAGTTGTTTCGCGATGTCTGGGCGTCCCGGAGCGGGCCGGTCGACAGACCGGGCAAGATTTTCGTCCAGAAACGGATCCTCGAACTACGGAAGCTCCTCGACCCGCTCCGCCCCGGCGAACGGTCCGAGATCCTGCGCACGGAGCGTGGCCGGACGTCGGCCTACCGCCTGGTCATCGACCCGGACCAGGTCGACGTCTTCCGGTTCCGCCGGCTCGTCCACGGCTCGCACCACGCCGACCCGGCGACCGCGATCGACACCCTCACCGACGCGCTCGCGCTCTGGTCCGGACGCCCGCTCTTCGACGCGGAGAGCTTCCCCTTCGCGCGGCGGACGATCGAGCAGCTCAGGGAGGCCAGGGAGGCCGCCGAACGCGCCCTGCTGCACGCCTACCGCGACGTCGGGATGTGGGACCGGGCGTTCGAGTTCGGGCAGGGCCTCCTGGCCGAGCGGCCCGACGACGCCGCGCTCGCCGAGCTGATGGACCGCATCCGGCGCGAGGCTCAGGCGCTGCCCCGCAACGTCGTCCAACGGGTCTTCACCTCGCCGCGCACCACCGTACGGATCCTGACCGGCGACCTGTTCGGGCAGGAGGACGCGCATCTCGTGGTCGGGTTCAGCGACACCTTCGACACCTCGACCACCGGCGACATCGTGATCAACAGCGACAGCGTGCAGGGGCAGTTGCTGCGACGCGAATACGGTGGCGACCGCGCCTGGCTGGATCGGGAGCTTCGGCGGGCGCTCGCCGACGCGCCGAAGGTGGCCACGGAGACCCGGGCGGCCAAACGCCGGGGGAAGCTGATCCGCTATCCCGTCGGGACGGTGGCCGTGCTCCGTCAGCCCCGCCGACGGATCTTCGGCGTCGCGTACAGCCGGATGGGCAACGACCTCGTCGCCGAGTCCAGCGTCGCGGAGCTGCGGGTCAGCCTGGACCGGGTGTGGGACGCCGCCGAGCGGCACGGGCAGCTCGGCGTTCTCGCCATGCCACTGATCGGCTCGGGTCTGGCCCGGCTCCCTCCGGTCGGCCGGGAGGAACTAATCAAGATCATTCTTCGGTCCTACGTCGACCGGTCCCGGCAACGGTTGTTCTGCCCGGAGTTGCGGATCGTGCTCCGGCCGGCCGACGTCAGCCAGGTCGACATCCTCGACGTGGCGGCCTTCCTCCGCCAACTGTGAGCCCGTGCCGGGCCGGGACGCCGGCCGGGCGTCGTCGCGCGCCCGCCCGGCCGCACCGTTCCGGGCGGCCCGGGTCACGACCGGGCGTGCCGGTTGTACGCCTCCAGCCCGGCGAAGCGCCCGGGGGCCAGCCAGTCCGATCCCGTGTCGTCCACCGCGCAGCCCGCCTGCCGCAGCCTGGAGGCGATCTTGCGCTGGCAGTCGGGGCTGTCGGTGAGCCGAATGAAGTTGAGCCCCCCGAGGTCGGCCACCGGCCGGGTCTCCCCCACCTGGATCACCAGGGTCCGATCCGGATAGGTCGCCAACGCCATGCCCAGTTCCAGCAGCACGTTGGGGCGGGCCTGCAGGCCGGGCTGGGCCTCGGCGCTGGTGTCGGCGGGCAGTCTCAGATCCGGATGAAGGCTCACCTGGTCCTCGGGGGTCAGCAACACGACGGCCGCCTGCGCGTGGGTGACCCCCCAGCCCACCACGTCCCGCAGGTAGGGTGCGGTGCTGCCGGTCGCGGTGACCAGCGGCTCCCACTCCATCGGACGCAGGTCCAGCGCGCGGAGAAAGTCGAACATCCGGTCGCGGACCTGGTGGTCGCGGCCGTGCACGACGAAGACGCGGCGGGCCACCTCGGGGTGGGTGGCGGGGCCGCCCCTCGTCGCGGGGCCGGCCTCCCGGCCGGCGTCGGCGTGCCGACCGAGCGCGCCGCTGCCCGCCGCCCCGGTTGCCGCGGCCGGGGAGACGGAGGCCGCGACGACCGGTGCCGTCGGCGGCCCGGCTCCGGCCTGCAGCCCGAGGCCGATCTCGCCGACCCGGCGCGCCCGCTCGGCGTCCACGGTCAGGTAGGCGTCGTCGTCGGCGAGCTGCTCCGCGAACCACCCCGCCAGCGCGAGATCGTCGGCGAACGGGCCGTGCCCGTCGGCCCGTTCTGCGCCGAGCCCGGGCACGCTGGTCATGTTCGCCGTCGCCACCTCCACCGTCCGGCGCATCTGCCGGAGCGCGGTGCTGGTCAACACCGCCGCCAACTCCTCGGACCGGACCGCCGCCAGCTCGGAGCCGGCCAGCGGGCCGACCGACGCCGCGCCGCCCGCGGTCTCCGGGGCGCCCAGCACCCGCCGCAGCTCGCCGGCTGCGGCGGTCGCCCCGTCCGCCTGGCCATGCGGGTCACGGTCCCGCCGCCACACCCGGAGCTGATAGTGGATCTTGGCCGCGTGCAACAGATAGCGGGCCAGCGGCGGGAGCCACACCCCGCCGTCCGACCAGAGCCAGGCGCTGAGCGCGCCCTGGGCCCGCTCTTCCCCGACGATCAGGAAGCGCCGCCGGACGCGCCCGTCCTGCCTCGGTGTCGTCTCCCAGACCACCAGCCCGTCGTCGACCGGCACACCGCTCGACGGCCATCCGTCGTCCTCCTGCTCGGGGGGTAGGAACCGCGCCAACTGGCGGCCGAGCCGCTCGATGCCGGCCCCGTCCACCGGGACGGAGCCCGCGACGACCGCCACGCAGAGCACCGCTTCACCCAGCGCCGCCCCGGACCGGCCCGCGGTTGCCAGTTGCCAGCGCCGGTCCAGGTCGGCCCACCAGAGCGCCGGCTCACCCGCCGCCGGATCGACGACGACCCTGCCATCGGCGTCGACCACCCGCGGCGCCAGCGCCACCGACAGGTCGAGCACGTCGTGGCAACGCCGCAGGATCGCCTGATATCCGCTGTCGGGCCGTTCCTGCGCGGCGAGAGCGGCCTCCTCGGGCACGCCCCGCCCGGCGGCCAGCACCTCGGGCAAGTGGGCCGGCAGGTTGGTGCCGTGGATCGGGCCGGTCATCCCGAAGGAGCGTCGGCAGGCGGCCCACAGCTCGCGCAACTCCTCGCCGGCGGCCTCGGCCTGCGGGCCGTCGGTCGGGAGGAAGCGGTGCACGACGATGTGTTGCTCAACAACGGGATGGTCGGTCACCAGCGGCCCCTCCGGCGCGGCCGCCGGACGACGGCGACAACTGGTGCACGAGACGATTGAGTCGATCACGTAACCGCGGCGGGACGGGTTGCGGCGTCGACGCGCCTATCCGCGTGATGCGCACTTCCCCGGCCACTTCCAGAGTGTCGATCACCCGACGCAGAGCGGCGTCGTCCCCGCCAGCGAGGGCCTTCTCCACGTCCTCGACCAGGCGGCCCACTTCCTGCCATTTCCCGTCGGTGAGCCGCCAACCCTGCGCTTCCCGCAGCATCGAGATCAAATCTCTGATCATTCGTGGGTCGAGGCGCGCGGCGGACGCCTCCCGCTCTGGGCCATCCATCACAGCCCGATCCTAGTTCCGTCCCGCTCAGTCCAAGAAGGGCAGTCCGGGTCGGGAAATCGAATCGATCGGCCCGGAGGAAATGCCGTTGGATCGGCGCTCGACGGACTCACGGGAGCGGTTCAGCGGGCACAGGGCCGACCGACGTCGTCCGGCCCGCCGGGCGGGCGGCCCTTCCCCGAAGGCCGCCCGCCCCGTCACGCTATCGGCGGCTCCACTGCTGGTTGGTCTGGCCGGTGCAGGTCCACAGCACGAGCTTCGTGCCGTTGGCCGTGCCCACGTTGTACGGGTCCAGGCAGAGGCCGGACTGCACGCCGGTGATGGTGCCGTTGGAGTTGACGTTCCACTGCTGGTTGGCCCCGCCGTGGCAGTCGTAGATCGTGACCAGGGTGCCCGGCGAGGTGCCGTATCCGGCGGCGTCGAGGCACTTGTTGCCGTAGACCGTCAGCGCCTTGCCGGAGGTGTACGTCCACTGCTGGTTGGCGCCGCCGTGGCAGTCCCACAGCTGCACCTGGGTGCCGTTGGTGGTGGTGGAGCCGGGGACGTCGACGCACCGCCCGGACAGGGTGCCCACGAGCGCGGTGCCCTGGCCGGTGCCGGTGCCCGGGTCACCGATGCTGCCCGGCACCGACTGCAACGCGGAATACCAGCGGGCGGCCATCTTGTCGTAGCCGCCGGCGGTGGGGTGGATACCGTCGATCAGGTCGGCGGTGGTGAGGGCGCTCTGCATGTCGACCAGGCGCACCCGCTTGCCGGCGTTCACCTTGCTCTGCACGATGCCGGGGATCGCCGCGTTGAAGGTGCGCGCGGCCGCCGCCTGGTTGCTGTTGGACAGCGTGATGATCTGCGCGACGAACACCTCGGCCGTGGGCACCGTGTTGGTGATCTTGTCGATCAGGCTGGAGAGCCGGTTCGGCGCGGTGCTCACGTTGTAGTTCTGCAGGATGTCGTTGGTGCCGATGTGCAGCAGGACGCTCTTCGGCCGCTGGGTGTTCAGCCAGCCGACGATGTTCGCGTCGATCTGGTCGATGCGCCAGCCGGGGTGCCCCTGGTGGTCGTGGTCACCCAGGCTCGCCGGCCCGTTGAACTGCGACCCGACGAAGTCGACCGTGTAGCGGCCGGCGGCGAGGCGCTGCCAGAGGCCGATGCGGTAGCCGCCCGGCACCTGGGTGCCCTCGGTGATGGAGTCGCCCAGCGGCATCACGCGCACCCCGCCGTTGGACTCCGCGCTGGCCGGGCCGGCCGGCGCCGCCAGCACCCCGGCGACCGCCACCCCGAACGCGGCGAGCGCCGCGAGCCACCTTGCCCTCGTTCGCATGGATTCCTCTCCCTGGATCAATCTCTGTCGTCGGTCACGGGCTGGTGCACGTCGCCGTCACGCACCGGTGCAGGTCGGCGTCACGGGCTGGTGCAGGTCGGCGTCGGCGCGGGTGGCGTGCCGGAGCCGAGGAAGCCGAAGGTCGTCGAGCCGGCGGCGGCGAGCGACCCGTTGTAGGCGACGTTGCGCACGGTCGCGGTCGAGCCGCTGGTGCTCAGGGTGCCGTTCCAGACCTGGCTGATGCTCTGGCCGCCGCCGAGGTCCAGGCGGACGGTCCAGCCGCTGATGGCGGCGCTGCCGGCGGTCACGATGACCTCACCCTGGAAGCCGCCGGACCACGAGCCGACGGTGCGGTAGGTCGCCGTGCAGGCTGCCCCCGAGGGCGGCGGGGTGGTCGTCGGCGGCGGGGGGCTCGTCGGCGGGCCCGTGGGCGGCGGGGTGGTCGTCGGCGGGGTGGTGGGCGGCGACGTCGGCAGGCCCGGCGGCACCAGCGGGCAGGTGGAGTTGTAGCGCGAGACGCCGGTGCTGTCCGCCAGCGGGCAGAGGAACTGGGTGTACCGCGTGTCGTTGTCCAGGAAGATCTTGAGCCAGGGGATCAGGATCCGCATCTCGGTGGGGTTCGGCCGGGTGAAGGAGAGGTGGTCGTTGCCGGCCAGCTCCGCCCAGGCGTGCTCCACCGAAGCCGGCAGCGTGTTGTAGATGCCCTGCACGTACGACGGCGTGACCGTGCCGTCGTTCTGCCCCGAGATGAGCATGGTGGGCACCTGGGTGGTGGACATGTTCAGGCTGTTGCCGGGCGCGCCGGGCGCAAGGCCGACGGCGGTCTTCAGCGACGGCCGGCGCAGCGCGGCGAGGAGGGTGCCGGCCCCGCCCGCGGAGTGGCCCATGACGCTCAGCCGGTTGGGGTCGACGCGGTCCCGAACCGGGCTGGACCGGGTGAGATAGTCCAGCCCCGCGAGCAGCTGGGTGGCGCGGGCGTCGGCCCCGTCGGTGCGGCTGTTGGTCTCGATGCCAAGCACCACGAACCCGAAGGACGCCAGCCAGGGCCCCATCCAGGCTTCCTCGTTGGCGAACAGCGCGGAATAGCCGGGGACGATCGCCACCGCACCCCAGGTGCCCAGGCTGGTGTCGGTCGGGTAGTAGACGTACCCGCCGTTGAAGCCGTTGCCCGGCGGCACGGTCGCCTGCGTCGTGGCGAACGGGCCCCGGCTGGCGGCCACGCTGGCCAGGGTCGGGTCCGGGCCCCGCTGGTACGGGTTGTCGGCGGCCGCCGCGGGCGGTGTGGTCATCGCCATCGTCAGGCCGAGGACCGCCGCGAGCCCGACCGCGAGCCAGGTGACGATGCCCGACCGGGGCAGGGAGCGCGCACGGGCCCCGCGTCCCTGCGGCGAGGGCGGGTCTGTCGGCAGCTTCACCGGCTCCTCCTTCGATCAGGCAAGGCCCGCACGCGAGCTCGCGATGTTATCGCTCACATTACGTCCATGATTCATGTCGGTCAATTAATCCGCACGGTTTCGGCCGTTCGGGGCCCTGCCGTCAGCGCGGCGACGGCTCCGGGTGGGTCGCGCGCAGCGACGCCAGCAGCCGCAGCCGGTCCGCGTCGGCGCTGCCCGGCTCGGCGGTGAAGACCAGCAGGACCGGGCCGGGGTTGCCCGGCAGCGGGTACGTGTCCCAGGCCAGGACGATGTCGCCGACCTCCGGCACCCGGAACGTCTTGGTGCCGCTGACCGACTCGCGCACGTCGTGCCGGGCCCACAGCCGACGGAACTCGGCGCTGCGGATGCTCAGCTCGCCGACGACCGCGGTGGCGCGCGGGTGGGTAGGGTCGGCGGCGACGGCGACGCGCATCATGCCGATGTAGTCGAGGGCCTGGCGCTCCCAGTCCGGGCAGCTCCGTCGCCCGGTCAGCGCGTCGTCGAACATCAGCAGCAGCATGTTGAGCCGCTCGGGCGGGTGGCCGCCGGGGTCGCCGAGCAGCGCCTGGGCCAGCGGGTTCCAGGCGAGCAGGTCGAGGTGCCGGCCGAGCACGACCGCCGGGGTGTCCAGCACCCGCAGCAGCCGCCGGGTGCCCTCCGGCACCCGCTCCGGGCCGTGGTCGGCGCGGGCGGGCACCGGCCGGCGGGCGGCGCGGGCCAGCGTGAACAGGTGCCGGCGTTCCCGCTCGTCGAGGCCGAGCGCACCGGCGATCGCGGCCAGCACGTCGTCGGACGGGCGCACCTCCCGGCCCTGCTCCATCCGCTGGTAGTAGTCGGTGCTCAGCCCCGCCAGCAGGGCCACCTCCTCGCGGCGCAGCCCGGTCACCTTGCGCCGGCCGCCCGGCTCCAGGCCGACGTCGCGCGGGCGCAGCCGGCTGCGCCGGGCGCGCAGGAAGTCGCCCAGCTCACGGGCGTACGGATGGCTCATGCCGCCAGTGTGGCGCGGCCCGGACCGCCGAGGGTAGGTCCGGCGAACCTAGGCAACCGGGAACGCCGGAGCCGGCCCGCGCCCCGCCTAGCGTCTGCCGCACCGACGCTTCGAGGAGCCGCAGATGACCGCATGGACCGCCGACCACATCCCCGACCAGCGCGGCCGGGTCGCCGTCGTGACCGGCGCGAACTCGGGCCTCGGCCTGGTCACCGCCACCGAGCTGGCCCGCCACGGCGCGCGCGTCGTGCTCGCCGTCCGCGACACCGCCGCCGGCAGGGAGGCCGCCCGCCGCATCGGCGGCGAGACCGAGGTACGCGAGCTGGACCTGGCCTCCCTCGCCTCCGTGCGCGCGTTCGCGGCGACGCTGGTCGCCGACCACCCGCGCATCGACCTGCTGGTCAACAACGCCGGTGCGGTGCTGCTCGGCCCCCGCCGCACCTCCGCCGACGGCTTCGAGCTGCACCTCGCCACCAACCTGCTGGGGCACTTCGCGCTGACCGGCCTGCTGCTGGAGAGCCTGGCGGCGGCGCGGCAGGCCCGGGTGGTCAGCCTCAGCTCGCTCACCCACCGCACCGCGCGCCTCGACTTCGCCGACCTGATGTACGAGCGCAACTACCGGGGGTCGGCCGCCTACGGCCGGTCCAAGCTCGCCACCACGGTCTTCGGCGTGGAGCTGGACCGCCGGCTGCGCGCCGCCGGGTCGCCGGTCGTCAGCGTGCTGGCCCATCCCGGGCTCACCCGCACCAACCTGACCCCGCGCGCCTGGGCGCACCGGGGCCGGGCCGGGCGGGCGGTCGCGCGGCTCGGCCTGCTGACCACCCAGTCGGTGCAGCAGGGCGCGCTGCCGCAGTTGCACGCGGCGACGGCGCCGGGCGTGCGGGGCGGCCAGTTCTTCGGGCCGGCCCGGCTGTGGGAGACGTGGGGGCCGGTCGCCGAGGCCCGGCTCGGTCGCGGGGCCGCCGACCCGGCGGCCGGGAAGCGGCTCTGGGCGGCGGCCGAGGAGCTGACCGGCGTCGGCGGCCCGCTCGCCGGCCGGGACCGTCAGTAGCCGCGGAAGTTGTCCTTGCGGATCTGCTTGCGCCCGATGCCGAGGTCCTTGAGCGCGGCGCTCGTCTCGGCGATGAACTGCGGCACTCCGGAGACGTAGTAGGTGGCGGCGGGGGCGTTCGTGGCGACCTGCTTGAGGTCGACCGCGAAGCCCTCGCGGTCCCGGTGGTAGCGGGCGTCGCTGGCGAGTTGCTCCGTCTCGATCTTGAACGCGTGCCCGTCCCCGACGTGCAGCAGCGTGCTGCGGACGCCGAGCCCGGCGGCGGAGATGTGACGCAGCAGGGAGCGGAACGGCGTGATCCCCACCCCCTGGGCGAGGAAGACGACGTCGTCGCCGGCCCCGTCCAGGGTGAACTTCATGATCGGGCCCCGCATCGTGACCCGGTCGCCGGGTCGCAGCGCCGCGAGCGCCTTCTTGAACCGGCTGCCGGATTCGAGCCTGGTGGCGAGCACGACCTGGTCGTCCTCCGGCGCCGAGGCCAGGGAGAACGGCTTGGCTCCCCCGCCCTTGACGGCGAAGAGGCCGTGCTGTCCGGCGATGTGCCGGAAGGGCCTGGTGGGAGTGAACGCGAAGACCGCCACGCCGTCGTCCTCCGTCCAGCGGTCGGCGAACTTGAGCGGGGTGGACGAGAGAAGACCCATGACTCCTCCTGGGGGTGCGGCAGGACGCCTTTCGTTCAACGTAGCAGATCGTTGAGGTTCCACAACTATCTGACCGCGCCGATGGTCAGCGGAATGGTAGCTTCGTGGCGTGACCTCCGCCTCGAACCCGGAGCCAGGCGTCCCCCTGCCGGTGCTGCTCTCGCAGGCCGGCGAACGGGCCCGGGAGCTCCTGCAACGCCAGCTCGCGTCGTCGCGGCTGCGGCCCCGACACGCGAACGTCCTGCTGCTCCTTGAGCGCCGGGGCGCCGCCGGGCAGCAGGAGCTGCTGGAGCAGCTCAACGTCGATGCCAGCGTGCTGGTGGGCCTGCTCAACGACCTGGAGGGCGACGGCATGGTCGAGCGCCGCCGCGACCCCGCCGACCGCCGCCGGCACATCGTCACCATCTCCGCGCACGGCAGGACGGCGGTCGCGGAGGTCCACGCGTCGATCGACCGGATGAGCGAGGCGCTGTTCGGGGCCCTGACCGACACGGACCGCGACCACCTGCGGCGGATCCTGACGGCGATGTCGGCCGGCAACCCGCCCACGGAGTCGACCTGCCCCGACCATCCGTGAGGCCGGCCAACCCGATGCGTGACGCGCACAACATGCAGTTGGTGAAGTCTTTGCACTGAGTGCAACATTGGCTGCATGACCAGGACCGAAGGACTACGCGAGCGACGCCGCCGTCAGACGCACCGCGAGATCCAGGAGGCCGCGCTGCGGCTCGCCCGCGAGCGGGGCTTCGCCAAGGTGACCGTGGAGATGATCAGCGCCGAGGCGGGCGTCTCCACCCGGACCTTCTTCAACTACTTCCCGAGCAAGGAGGCGGCGGTCATCGCGATGCCGCCGATGCCGCCCGACGACGACGTCGCCGCGTTCACCGCCGCCGGCCCCGCAGAGCCGGGCGACGTGCTCCTGGACCTGGTCGGCCTGCTCCTGCGCGACATGGCCCGCCACCCACCCGAGCGCGGTGGGCTGCACGCGATGTTCGCCCTTGGCCAGGAACATCCCGGGGTCCTCGCCGCCATGCTCGCCGGTTTCGAGGGATTCCAACGGCAGCTGGCCGTGACCGTCGCCGCGCGCACCGGCGACCAGCCGCAGGACGAGATGCCCCGCCTGATCGCCGGCCTCGCGATGGCCGTCGTCAGGACCGGCATGGAGAACTTCACCACCGGCGAGGACGACGACCCCGTCCCGTACGTCGAGCGCGCCGTGACCACGCTGCGCGCCCTGCTCGCCCGCTGACCTCACCCCTACCCGGAGACCCGGAGACCCCGATGACCGACACCGAAGCGCCCACAGCGACCCGGGAGCGTGGATCGTTCACCCTCCCGCCGCACTTCGCCCTGATCTTCACCGGCCTCATGGCCACCATGCTGCTCGCCTCGCTCGACCAGACCATCGTGTCGACCGCACTGCCCACGATCGTCGGCGAGCTCAACGGCGTCAGCCACATGGCGTGGGTGACCACCGCGTACATCCTCGCCGCCACCATCGCCATGCCGCTGTACGGTCGCTTCGGCGACCTGATCGGCCGCAAGACCCTGTTCCTCAGCGGCATCGGCATCTTCCTCGCCGGTTCCCTGATCGCCGGCGCCGCTTCCAGCATGACCATGCTCATCATCGGCCGGGCGGTGCAGGGGCTCGGCGGCGGCGGACTGATGATCACCTCCCAGGCGATCATCGCCGACCTCGTCCCGCCCCGGCAGCGCGCCCGCTACATGGCCCCGATCGGCGCGGTCTTCGGCCTCTCCTCCGTGGTCGGCCCCCTGCTCGGCGGCTACTTCACCGACCACGCCGACTGGCGCTGGGCGTTCTGGATCAACCTGCCCGTCGGTCTCGTCGCCCTGGCGATCTCCGCGTTCGCCCTGCGCCTGCCGCGCCGGAGCAGCCAGGTCTCCATCGACTACGTCGGCATCACCCTGATGGCCGCCTCGGTCACCGCCACCGTCCTGGTCGCCGTCTGGGGTGGCACGCAGTACGCCTGGACCGACCCGCTGATCCTGGGCCTGGCCGCCGGCGCCGCGCTCGGCTGGGTGCTGTTCTTCCTGTCGCAGCGCCGGGCCGCCGAGCCGATCATCCCGCTGTGGCTGTTCCGCAGCCGGATCTTCAACCTGGCCACCCTGCTCAGCCTGATCACGGTCGGCGTGGGCATGTTCGCCGTCATCGTCTACCTGCCGACGTACCTGCAGATGGTCTACGCGGTGAGCGCCACCGAATCCGGCCTGCTGCTCATCCCGATGGTCGTCGGCATCATGGGCACCGCCCTGCCCTCCGGGCAGCTCATCAGCCGGACCGGTCGCTACAAGATCTATCCGATCATCGGCACCGTCCTGCTGGGCGTGGCGGCCCTGCTGCTGTCCACCCTCGACGTGCACACCTCCCTCTGGGCGGTCTGCTCCTACATCTTCCTGCTCGGCGCCGGGCTCGGCCTGATCATGCAGAATCTCGTCCTCGCCGTGCAGAACGACTTCCCCGCCGCCGCCGTCGGCACCGCCACCTCGGCGAACAGCTTCTTCCGGGAGATCGGGGCCACCCTCGGCAGCGCCGCCGTCGGGGCGATCTTCACCAGCCGGCTCAGCGACCAGCTCGCCCTCCGGCTCTCCGGCGGCGCGGCCGGCGCGGTCGGCAACACCGACTCGCTCACCCCGGCGGCCGTGCACTCGCTGCCGCCCTCGGTGCAGGAGGCCGTGGTGGCCGCCTACCAGCACGCGCTGACACCGGTGTTCGGCTACCTGATCCCCCTGTTCGCCGCCGGCCTGGTGCTGGCGCTGCTGCTGCCAGAGAAGAAGCTCGCCGCCACCCACACCGAGACGGGCGCGGACACCGCGACCGGCCCGGACGACGCCGCACGGCCCGTGGCGCCCGCACCGGCCCTTTCGGCCTGAGCGGGCGACCAGGGGACATGTCAACAAACGCTAGGCTGGCCGCATGGAGCACAACTGGCTGGACGAGCGCGAGAGCCGCGCGTGGCGGGGCTTCCATCACCTGCGCGCCGCGTTGACCGCTCGGCTGGCCCGGCAGCTCAACCAGGAGTGCGGGCTCACCGAGGCCGACTACGCCGTCCTGGTGAACGTGTCCGAGGCACCCGGCCAGCGAATCCGCTCCCGGGACCTGTGCCGCGCCCTGGACTGGGAGCGCAGCCGGTTGTCCCACCAGATCGCCCGCATGCAGGCACGCGGGACCGTCGAGCGGGCCCCGTGCCCGGACGACGCCCGGGGATTCGACGTGGTGCTGACCGCAGCCGGGGCCGCCGCCATCACGGCGGCGGCGCCGATCCACCTGGCCGCGGTGCGGCACTGCTTCGTCGACCTGCTGACCCCGGAGCAACTGGACGTCCTCGGCGACATCGCCGACGTCGTCACGCAGCACCTGGCCGCCGAGCACGGCGAGGCGACGGGCGACGACGACACCTGCCCGACCAACCGCTGAGCTGCCCCTTACACCGTGGGTGGCGGCCCCGGCCGCCACCCACGGTGTGTCGTTCGCCAACACCAGTTTTGTTGACGTATCACGGTAAGGCCCCTAGCTTTGTTGACATGACAACATCTCAGGTCGGGCTCTCCCCGGTCGTGGCGGCCGAGCAGCGGCGCATACCCGGCTTCACCTCGCTGCTCTCCGTCGACCTGGAGAAGCTGGGCGTCGCCGCTTCGCCGGTCGCCGTGCTGGACGACTTCCGGGTCGACGGCCTTCCGTTCTCCCCGCACCCGCACGCCGGATTCGCGGCCGTGACCTACGTGTTCGAGGACTCGCCGGGGGACGTACGCAGCCGCGCCTCCTCCGGCGTGGACCTGCGCGTCGGCCCCGGCGGCATCGTCTGGACCGACGCCGGCAGCGGCGTCATCCACGAGGAGGTTCCGGCGACACCCGGCCGGGAACTGCACGGGCTGCAGATCTTCGTCAACCTGAGCGCCCGCAACAAGCTCTCCCCGCCCCGGGTCCACCACCTGCAGGGCGCCGACGTCCCGCAGTGGGTCGGGGACGACGGCACCCGGGTCCGGGTCGTGGTCGGCTCCTACGCCGGCGTCGCCTCGCCGCTGTCCCCCACCGAGCCGTTCACCCTGCTCGACATCCACCTGCGCGGCGAGATCCCGTTCGACCTGCCGGCCGCCCACCACGCGATCGCCTACGTGCTGGACGGGACCGTGACCGCCCGCACCGGCGACCGGGTCGTGCCGGTCGGGGGCACGCACGCCGTGGCGCTGACGGGCGGCGCTGGCCGGGTGACGCTGGCCGCCGCCGAGCCGGCGCACCTGCTCCTCATGGCCGGCGCAGAGGTGCGCGACCCCGTGGTCACCGCCGGCCCGTTCATCATGAACGACCACGCCCAGCTCCAGGCCGCCGCAGCCCGCCACCGGGCCGGCGAGATGGGCCGCCTCGCACCGATCGCCGGCACCGACCGCTAAGGAGAACGACATGACCAGCTCGGCCAACATCGACCTCGTCCGCGAGCTCTACGCGAACTCCGGCTCGCCGGACGTCGCCGCCAAGCTCATGGACCCCGACATCGTCGTCGACATCACCCCGGGCTACCCGTACGGCGGCGTCTTCCACGGCTACGAGAGCCTGATGGGCGACTTCTTCGGCCCGCTGTTCCAACTCTTCGGCTCGATGCGCGCCGAGGCCGACGAGATCTACGCGGACGACCAGGGCCACGTGTTCGTGCTCGGCCACTACCACGCCGTGACGAAGGAGGGCGTCGAGGTGGCGTCGCGGTTCGCCCACGTCTGGACGGTGGAGAACGGCCGCCTCGTCCGGGAGTGGCAGACCGCGGACACCGCCGTGCTCACCCAGGCACTCAAGAACTGAGCTGGCGGCCCGGGAGCTGACCGGCGTCAGCCACCGGTGAACTCCGGGGCGTGGGCGGTGACCCACTGGCGGAAGGTGCGCGCCGGCCTGCCGAGCAGGTCGGCCACGGTGGAGGTGACGTACGCCGGTTGTCCCGTCGCGGCGCGCCACGCGGCCAGGAGCATGTCCACGGCCGGGCGCGCGGCTTCCGGGGCGGCGCGCCGGAACTCGTCGGGCGTCATCTCCTCGAACGTGAGCCGGCGGCCCAGCGCGTCGCCGACGATGCGCACCTGTTCGGCCTGGGTCAGCGACTCGGGTCCGGTCAGGACGTGGTCGCCGCCGACGTGGCCGCCCTCGCGCAGGATCCGCGCGACGACCTCGGCCACGTCGCCGTCGTCGACGGGGGCGGTCTCGGCCGCGCCGTACGGCCACCGGACCACGCCGTCGCCCCGGATCGCGGCGGCCCACCAGGACAGGGCGTTCGACGCGAACATGCCCGGCCGGACGATCGTCGCGTCGAGCCCGGTGGCCGCGATGAGCCGCTCGTTTTCGGCGTGCAGCGCCGCCATCGGGTTCGGCTGCTGAAAGAACGGGTGCGGGGTCCGGTGCGGCGCGGACAGGTAGACGACCCGGCGCGCGTGGGCGGCCAGCCGGTCGACGACTTCCGGCGCGGTCTGCGGCGGGGCCGTCCAGACCAGGAAGACCGCGCCGACGCCGGGCAGCGCGGCGTCGAGCGACGCGGGCACGGTGAGGTCGCCGGTGACGACCTCGACGTCGGCGGGCAGCGTCGCCGCCGACTCGGCGCGGCGCACGAGGGCGCGGACCGGCACGCCCGCCCCGGTCAGCAGGTCGACCACGGCGCGGCCGATGCGCCCGGTCGCCCCGGTGACGAGCACCGGCGGCCCTCCTGCGGGTCTCACGTCAGCACGCTGTCCCATGCGCCCATTCAAACGTTACCAAGTTACAAAAGCAACCCGGTAACAAAGGTTACGCTGGCGCGGTGAGCGAGCCGGTCGGGCTGCGGGCCCGCAAGAAGGCACGGACCCGGGACGCGATCGCCGACGCGGCGATCTCGCTGTTCCTGGCGCGCGGGTTCGACCAGGTGTCCGTGTCCGACATCGCCGCGACGGCCGAGGTGTCGAAACCCACCCTGTTCCGCTACTTCCCCACCAAGGAAGACCTCGTCCTGCACCGCTTCGCGGACCACAACGGCGAGGCCGCGCGCGTGGTCGGCGAGCGCCGCCCCGGCACCGCGCCGATCGCGGCGCTGCACCAGCACTTCCGCGCCGGCCTCGACCGTTTCGAGCCCGTGACCGGCCTCAACGACCACCCCGAGGTGGTGGCGTTCCACCGGCTGGTGTTCGGCACCCCGAGCCTGGCGGGACGGCTACTGCAGTACATGCGCGATGACGAGGACGCTCTGGCCGCCGCCCTCGACCCCGGCGTCCGGGGCCGGCTGCTGGCCGCCCAGGTGATCGCGGTGCAACGCGTGCTCGCCCGCACCAACTGGCAGAAGGTCGCCGCCGGGCGCACCGCACGCGACGTACACCCGGAGGCGGTCGCCGACGCGGACCTGGCCTTCGCCCAACTGGGCCGAGCAACGAGCCACCTCTAAACGGCTCCCGGGGAAGGAGGGCGGCAGCCGGGCGGGCCTGGTGGCGGTCGCCCGTGCCCGGCCTGCGGCCCATCAGGTGGCAGGAAAGTCGGCCCCTCGGGAGAGCGCGGCGGAGCCGCGGATGTCGTCGAGGGCGCCCTCGAGCGTGGTGACGACCGCGTCGAATCCGGCACTGCCCAGGACAAGTCGGCGCGGAGGGGTGTCCTGACCCATCGCGGCGATCACCGCGCGGGCTCCGCGCCGTGGGTCACCGGGCTGCTTCCCGTCCTGATCGATCATGGCGGTGCGGACCTTCTCCAGCATCGGCAGGTACGCCGGGATGCTCTCCTCGACAGCTTCGTCGGCGAAGCCTGCGTAGGCGCGGGTGCGGAACGCGCCCGGCTCCACCGCCATCACCTGGATGCCCAGCGGGGCGACCTCCGCGCGGAGCACCTCGGTGACGGCTTCGAGCGCGGACTTGGCGGCGCTGTAGTACCCGAATCCCTCGACACCGCGCAGCCCGGCCACCGAGGACATGTTGACGATCCACCCGCTGCCTCGGGTACGCATGCCGGGAAGGACGGCACGGATCACGGTGAGGACGGCGAAGAAGTTCAGCTCGAAGATGCGTCGGACCTCGGCGTCGGCCATGCCCTCGATGGAGCCGTACCAGCCGCGGCCCGCGTTGTTGACCAGCACGTCGATGCCGCCGAGGAGTTCTTCGGTGGCACGCACAGCCTGCTCGACGGCCTTCTGGTCGGTGACATCGGTGGTCAGGATCAGGACGCGGTCGCCGTACTGCCGTGCCCACGACTCCAGTTCTTCGGGCCGTCTCGTCGTCAACGCCACCCGGTCGCCGTCGTCCAGCGCGGCCTCGGCGTACGCCATGCCGAACCCACCCGGGGTGCCTCCGGTGATGAACCAGGTCTTCATGCTCGTTCCGTCCCTCGTCCGGTGCCTGCCTGTCTTCGTCCCACCCTCGGCCCTCTCCTCGGGAGAAGGTCCAGGGGCGGCGGCTGTGATCACGGTCGCCCCAGGCTCGGATCCGGTCAGGATCACCGGACCGTCAGGCGGAGGCCAGGCGGAACACCGGCCACCCGAGTTCGGTCCGCCACCGCTCGGAGTGCCCCGTGTCGCGCGGCCCGACCAGGTACGTCTCGTGGACGGGCCCGTCGACGCCCAGGGCGTGGGAGGCGACCCAGGCGCCCAGGCGGCCGTAGGTGACGTCGATGTCGTCGTGTGGCCCCCGGTGGACCGCGACGGCGAGGTCGGCGGACGGCAACTCGACAACCTCGATCCGGCCGGTCCCGCGCGGGTGGCGAACCGGGCGGAAGACCGTCATGAGGCCGACGCCGTCGGTGAACAGCTCGTTGGCGTACCGCCCGCCGGGGGGCCCGGTGCGCTCGGCCGGCGGGAAGGCATCGTCCAGCTCGGTCATCGCCGTGTCGAACCAGGCGAGCGCGTGCTCGTGCCGGACCTGGGCCCGGATGGCGACCACGGTCCGGGCGGGAACGGAACGCAGTTCGAACTCGAGCGCGGCGGCGTCCGGACGCAGCAGCTGGCGGAGCGACACGACGGCGGCTCGGGTGCGGTCCAGTTCGGCCTCAAGTCGCCGCAGGTGGCCCGCGACGAGTTCGGTGCGCCGTTGCGGGTCGTCGGTGGCGAGGATCGAATTGACCTCGGCCAGGGGCACGTCGAGCTGCCGGAGCCGGTGGATGACCTGCGCGGTCGCGATCTGCTCGGGTTGGTAGTACCGGTAACCCGTGTGCGGGTCGACCGCGGCCGGCGCCAACAGCCCGGCCTCGTGGTAGCGGCGCAGGGTCCGCACGCTCAGGTGGCTCATGGTGGCGAACTCGCCGATGGTCAAGCCTTTCCGCATCGTCACAGCATCCATCTCACACGACGTTCTGAATCTCCTGGTCAGTGGCGCTCAGGGGTTGCTTCCTTCCGACGTGGGGCTCACGGTTCGATCGTGAGCCGGGTGATCAGGGCACCGTCCAGGACGAACCGGTAGCGCAGGTCCGCAGAGCCACCCGGAAAGTCACCTTCCAGATGCTGCACCACGTCGAAGCGGGCCTCACCCACCCGGTGAGCACCGACGAAATCCGTGGTGTACGTGTACCCACTCCCCCCGTTGACCAGCCAGTTTCGGACCTCCTCCGTCCCCCGGTAGCTACGGCCCTCATCCGTCACCACCGCGTCCGCAGCGAACGCGCCGGCCGCGGTCTCCGTCTCCCGGGCCTCATGCGCGGGGAGAAAGCCCCTGATCACCGCCGGCAGCTCCGGCCAGTTGATCGCGGTTCCTCGCTTCGAGTTCAGTTCCATGCCCCAACGATCAGGTCTCCCGCGGGGGGAGGGTCAACTCTCGGCGCGCCGGCCGGATCGGGTGCCATCCCCGGTCATCCGGTCTGCTGAGGGTCGTCCCGGTCCGGCGCGGCTGGCCGGATTGCTGCACTTTCCCGCTGCACTTCCTCGGCGGCGTCGATGACGTTGCGGGCGGCGGTGGCCACGGCGCATCCCGATCTCCGGCAGATCGGGCAACGCCCGTCGGGCCCGGGTCGGTGCTCGCGCAGGACCCAGCGGGCGGTGAGGATGAGCCGGTTTCGGATCTGCGCCAGGGACAGGAACGGCGCGGTCATGCTCAGGTCACCCCGAGAGCGGCGGCGAGCTGGACGACCGTGGCCGGGGCGTGCGGGTCGCGGGCGACCTGGGCGACGATGTCGCGGGCGGCGGGGCGGTGGCGCACCTCCGCCGGCGCAAAGCGGTCGGCCTCGACCAGCGCGCGGGCGGCGCGGGCCGGGTCGTCGGTGTGCAGGTAGGCGCGGGCGGCGTCGAGCAGGTGCGCGGCCCGGTGCTCGGCGGGCAGCCACCGCCACCCGTCGCGCGTGACCGTCTTCTCGTGCCAGGTGACGGCGTCGTGGGCGTGGCCAAGATCGAGGGCGGCGGCCACCCGGGCCAGGTCCACGGCGGTCGGCCCGAACGCGGTCCGATGGTGGTCGTGGCCGTCGCCGACCCGGGCGGCCATCGCGGCGGCCTCGTCGAGCAGGTCGGCGACCGTGCGGTCGTCGCCGTGGCGGGCGGCGGCCAAAGCCCCCTGCACCAGCAGCGACCCGCACAACGACAGCTCCGCCGGTGACGCGTCGTCGGGGTCCGGCGGGGCGATCCGGTACGCGGCGGCCAGCGCCGTCGACAACGCCGCCCGCACCCGACCCGAGGCGCGCAACACCTGGCCGAGCTGCACCGTGGCGGCAGCCACCAACACCGGATCGCCGGTCGCGGTGAGCATCGCCCGGTCGGCGGCCAGCCACGCAAGCTCCGCCTCGCCCAGCTTCACCAGCAGCGACGCGGTCAGCCGGTACGCCTCCACCACCGTCGCCCGACCCCGCCCCGGATCGTCGGCGTGCGCGCGCTGCGCGTCGGCCAGCAGCTCCGGCAGCAGCTCGGCCACCCGCGGATACCGGGCGTGCTGGAAGGTGATCCAGGCATGCCCGACATCCCGCCCCACCCGGTCCGCCGGCACCCCCGGGCAGCCGACCACGGGGCGTCCCACCGCGACGTCGTACGTCGACAGCGCCTCCCGGATCCGCTCCACGCCCTCGATCCGCCCGGTCACCTCGGCGGGCCGGGCGTCGCGGCCCAGCAGCACCGCCGCGTCGATCCGCAACACGGCGGCGATGTCGTGCAGGGTCGACACCCTGTCCAGGGACCGCACACCCCGCTCGACCTTGTCCACCCAGCTCTTCGACTTGCCCAGCCGATCGGCGAACACCTGCTGCGACAACCTCCGCCGGCCCCGCCAGTACGCGACCCGCCGGCCCACCGGCAGCGACTCAAGGCTGTCCACGACGCCACCGTCGGTCGGGCACCGCCCGGGTGGTCTCCTCGGCCGGTATCCGTTCCGCCTCGGCCTGCGCGAGGAGTCGTTGCTTGGCGGCTTCGTGCTCGGCCGCCTGGATCTGCTCGCTCCGACTCTGCGCCGGATCCCGCTCCTCACCGTGCACCTGCTTCTCCTTGGATAGGAGCGCGGTGGTGGTGCTCTGGGAAGGATCGACCACTGCCGCGCCGAACATAGGGCGCGGCAGTTGGCCGGAGCGGCACGATATCTCGGTAGAGCGTGTCCATGTCGACCTCGACCCGACGGAGGAAGGTCACGACTGCTCCCGGATCGAACCCTCGCCGGTCGAACCGAGTCATCGGGAAGCGCTGCCAGCAGACCTCTACTGGCGTCAACAGGTGCTGCGTGGTCCGGTAGCTCCCGCTGCCCTCGGTGGTGCCGCTGCTACCACCGGACCCCCTAGCGAGGCCGTCACCACCCGGCTCGGCGGGCGTATCGGTGCTCCACTTTATGTCCCTCCGTCCCTCGCTGTCGACAGCGGCGCACGGCCCGACCGCCGGACCGGCCTGCCCCTGGTGTGGCTGCTCTTAGGTCCGGTGCCTGTCTCTTCTCGTACGGCAGGACAAGAGGGCAGGCACCGGACTTGTGCCCCTCCTGGTGCGACCCGAGGACGAACACGACCCGCAGCTTAATCAACTATGTCTACCTGGTCTAGCCGGCTCGACATAGTTGATGCGGCTTTCTGAAAGTGATCTACTCGGGGGTGCGACCCGAGGAGTACAGATGCCCGCCAAGTACGAGCGGGTGGCCGAGGCCATCCGCGAGCAGATCCGGAGCGGCAAGCTCGCCGTGGGAGACAAGCTCCCGTCCACAGCAGAGCTGAAGGCCGAGTACGACGTCTCTTACGGCTCGATCCGTGGAGCCATGCTGGTCCTCAAGACCGAGGGCCTGGTCGAAGGCCGCCAAGGCGAGGGCGTCTACGTCAAGGCCAAGCCAGCGGACTGAGGCAGGCGGCCCACACTAGAACGACTGCCCCTGGCGGCGCTTGCCCTACCCATTCGCCGGCGATCAGGCACATCGCCGTTGATGCAGTCGAGACATGGAGCATCGACAAGTCGGCTCCCGAGAAGAAGGACGAGGCGACTGCCTCGCGGTGCAGCGACCCTGGCGGTGGCCTGAGCTGCCGCACCGCCAGGGGGCACTGGCCTCGCTGACGGCAAACCGATACTGCATCCGAGTTCTGAATCTGAGAACGTGTGCCCGCAGAGTCGGACCGGCGTGGACGGAGCCACTACCCTTGATCATCCTGGACACCAACGTCCTCTGGGGCGTGACGCTAGACAGCAGCACCGCCGATCTCCTCCGGGCTCTCAGGGCGGCCGGTGTCCGGGTCGCTGTCCCGTGGGTGGTCATGGAGGAACTGGCCTCGCAACGGGCTCTCCAGTACACCGAGACGCACGAAAAGGCGGCTTCGGCGCTCAAGGAGCTGAAGCGGCACGTTCCGTGGGGAGGAGTGCCTAATCTCGGCCAGGTCGACACGGAGCGGCATCGCAAGCACTGGCGGAACACGTATCGGCAGATGGTCGAGGTCATCCAGCCGAGCGCGGAGGTACTACGGAACGCGCTCTTCCGGGAGTCCAACGTCCTCGCGCCATGCAAGCGGGTCGGCGGCCAGAAAGGTGAAAAGACCGGCTCCCGTGATGCCGCGATCTGGCTGACCGCCGTCGAGTACGCACGCAAGCACGAGGACGACAAGGTCTACTTCGTCAGCACGAACACGAAGGACTTTGGCAACGGCACGGAGTACCCGGAGCCGATGAAGAGCGACCTCGCAGGCATAGAGGGCCGCTTCTTCCACCTCACCTCCATGGACGACGTCCTGAGTCGCTTCGCGAAGCAGGCCGACCCCGACCCGGAGTTCCTCCCCGCGCTTCTGGCCCGCGAGGAGACGATCGGGTTGCTCGTGGACGCACTGTCCGAACATCTGCCGACGTTCGCCTCCAAGACCGACGATGGATGGCTGAACCCGCGCCTTATTTGCACCCGGCTGGGGGACGGCGAAGACGCGGGCGAGACCCTCTCCGGGCTGGGGTGGTTCAACACGCCCTCGCTCACCCTCGACGGTGTATTGGACGAGAGTGCCCGCAGCATCGACGGACAGGACTGGTACATGGCCACGGTCCGGTTGTTGGCCACCGGCTTCATGGTGTTGGCCGGACCAAGCTTCATCCCCGCAGCAAACGCTCTGGAGGCCCGAGTACTTGTGACTCAGGACAAGACCGGCACACGCCCATCGGTCCTGCGATGCAAGCCGCCACAGGCTCTCGACGCCGAAGAAGTCAGCCGGGTTCTGAGCACATGGACCAACTGGCAGCAGGAGGTGGAAGCGTCATTCCCGCCCGACCACCTGCCCAGGCAGGCCTCCGCCAAGACGAGCACGCTTCCGCAGTCTGACTCGTCAGCCGCAGCCCTCTCCTTCTTGATCATGATGGCTGTCGATGCGTGGATGAATCGAAAAAGGTCGAAGTAGGGCAGCCTCCTGACCGTCGCAACCCAAGGGCGGCCAGACCCGAGGTTTCCACCCGCTGCCTCCTCACTCCCCTACCTTGCAAAGATCAAGTAAATCCCCGGATGGCTAGTCGAACGGTGACCTCGGTGTGGCGTCGGATCTGGTCGGCTTCCTTGGCAGCATGAGTGGCTGTCAAGCCAAGCTGTTCACCCGGTCGTGAGGCCTTGCACGCTGGCCTTACTGTTATCCCGTGCTACTGATTTCAGCGCCGCAGGAATTCGACTGGCAAAAGGTGGCGGACCAAGCCACTGTTTCAGGTGTTCTTGTGGCCCTGATGGTGGGCATCGCGACGACCGTGGTCATGATCCGGCAGGAGAAAACTACCAGGATTGGCCAAGAAGAGCAGACGAAGTTGGCGCGTGCTGCGGCAAGTCGGGCGGAGCGGGCCGCCGGGTTGACCGAGGATTATACGCGCCGGGTGGTCGAAGCTCTCGAGGTTATTGCTGCTGGGCAGAGGGCTGCGACTGCACCGCGTGTAACGTGGTCGCTCCAACATCTTGAGAGAGATGCCTATCAGCTGACGAACCTGGGCAACGAGGTTGCGATAAATGTACGCGTCACCGCACATCGCTCCATGGTTATGGGCACACCAAGCGCCGAGACTCTGGCACCTGATGAGGCGTTGACGTTCCTTGCTGTTCCGACATTGGAGACGAGCGATAGCACTATCTCAGTTCGTTGGTTCAGTAGGGATTCAGGTGGTGAGGAGCAGATGTGGAAGTACCCGCTTCCGCCCAGCTCCTGACCTAACCTGCCACCCCGTCCGCCGCCGACCCACACCACGGTGGAGCGGGCCAGGACCAGGGCGACAAGGTCGTTTCTTAGGGTTCTTGCGTCTGGATGATGTTCCGGGCCGCCGGGTTGGTTGGGTGTGGCTCAAGGTCGTTTGCCGTCAGGTGGCTATGGACGAGCGGCCACCCAGCCGGCCCAGGGCGCCCTTGACCGCTGATTGAGATCTGTGAGTCGTCGCTTGCTAAGGAACTGCCGGCGGGGTCGTCCGAGGTGACCTGGATATGGGTGCTTCGGGAGGACGGCTTGGTGCAGGTATGGATAGGCGTGGACGCGGGCAAGCAGGCTCACCACGCAGCGGCGGTGGACGTGGCCGGGCGGGTGCTGTGGTCGACGCGGGTGGCCAACGATCAGCAGGCGATCGCGGACTTGATCGGGCGGGTCGGCGCGGATGACGAGGTGGTGTGAGCGGTCGACCTGGTCGGCTGCGAGACCGCGCTGCTGCGGGCGATGTTGATGCTGGCCGGGCAGAAGGCGGTGTATATCCCGGGCCGTAAGGTCAAGACGATGGCTGCTGGGTTCGCTGGCGAGGTCAAGACCGCCGCCCGGGATGCGGTGGTCATCGCGAACACTACTCACGAGACCGAGCAAGGATGGCAGCCCTGGCTAGTGTGCACCGACTGCGCAGGCAACGGCGGGCGCAGCGAGTGGGTGTTCACGTCATCCGAGACCACAACCAAGGTTCTTAAGTGGATCCTCTGCCGGTCATGCCGGGCCATGGGAGGCCGTCGCCCCTGACGACGTACCGGGCATCAGACATCCGCCACGCTGAACCGGTACCCGCGCACTCAACCAGCGAACGCGACCGCCGAACACCGGCATCGTTCACTGCCTCCCGACCATCATTGATCGACAGACACGAACAAGGCCCCTCGATCGAGGGGCCTTGAGCTTGCCGTATTCAGTGTGGGCGATACTGGGATCGAACCAGTAACCTCTTCGGGGTGTGAACGCCGGTACGGCGCACCGCGGCCTGTCGTCCGCTGCCGTCTGGTGCCGCTGAGCATGACCGCTACGCCGACCAGTGGCAGGCCTTGTCGGCATTTACCAGCCGTCTTGCTGCCTCTCCCCTGCAAGATTAGAGCTGCTGTCGGCCACCGTCGGTGCCGGCCGCTGGACTGCTCGTGCCAGTCGGCTCCCGCCGGCGTCGTGCCGCACACGTCGGCCAGCATGGCTATACGGGTGGCCGCACAGGCGAGCCTTGCACCGACACATGCAAAACTACCGCTACCTACCCTTGGGCGTCTACACCCTCTTCCACCTCAGCATCTGAAGCGAAAGACAGTCTGCAATTAGCCCCCATAAGAACGGCAGCTATGGCCTCTTGCGCAGCCTCGGGGGCGTGAGGAAACTCCGCCCCGCCTTCCGAGTTCTCAAACTCCAGGTCAGTAATCTTTTCAATTAGAGCAACTTTGTCTTCGGAACACCCTTCAACGTTTACGTACAAATCCAGTCTTTTCATGAATGCAACGGATGCAGTGTCGAATATCTCCCACAAATCTGAGCGGTCCTCAGGTGACGGGGATAGCCCGTTACAGACCTCATCCGCAAAAGACCTGTCGAGCGATGGCGCGAGTTCCGAAAGAGAGGTAAGCTCCCCCGACTCATGCCAATGCAGCAAGGAGAGCAGGCTGGATCCCTGATTTGCCGGACGCCCCGCAAGTAAGTGATACACCGTTGCGCACAGTTGATAGATATCCGTTTGCATTCCTGGCTTCTCGCCTCGCCATTGCTCAGGCGCGGCATAGAGAGGAGTCTGCTTACCCCACACGGTATGGGTGCGCGTAATGGCTTCAACTACTCGGGCTAAACCAAAGTCGGCGACCTTCACCCTACCAGTAACCGACAGCAGTATATTTCCTGGCTTGATGTCCCGATGCAGGATCCCTCGCGCATGGGCCGCCTGAATAGCTTGAATGGTTTCTAATGTAATGTAGAGACCAATAATGTGCCGCGTGGTTTCGTCAAGCTGCGGAGCGTAAGTTCCTATCCATTCCGCAACGTTGCACCCCTCCACGTATTCCATCACCAAAGCGGGGCCCTGATGAATCTCAGTGCACGCCTCTAAGAGGTCCAAAACGCTTACTACCTGAGGACATCCGAGAAGACCTCCTGCGGCCTTAGCTTCATCTCGAAGAATTTTGTGAGCCTCTGGCGTTTCGCGAAGCTCCTTCTCGCCAACAAACTTGACTGCAACGTTCCTGCCGAGTAAGCAGTCATAGGCGAGCCAAACCTCTCCCATGCCGCCAGATCCGAGACGGCGCTTGATCTCGTACCGGTCGTTGATCACTCCAAAGTCCACATTGGTACGTTACGGCATCTCGATCCCTGCCTCTGAACCCGGAAGTCATCCCGTCTGCCGCCGACCCACCCACCGTGGAGCGGGCCAGGGCCAGGGTGACAAGGTGGAGCGCCCTACCGGACGAACGACCTTGTCGCCCTGGCCCTGGTCTGCTCGGCTCTGCCTGGGTCGGTGGTGGACGGGATGGCATCCCACCTCAACCACCCGCGGCCGCAACCGTTCGGCAGCTCCATCCCGGAGTCGTTGGGCCCCCGCCGGAGGCAGCCCTAACCCCAACCCCGCCCCTCACCCGCCTTCATTCCTTTCCCACACCGGGCCCCGGAACGGCCGACGTGTTCCGTTCGGCAACTCGCCGGCCGACCGTCGACCGGTCCGCGGTGAGGTCCACGAGGGGGAGAGACCGGCGGGTGTGCTGTCGCGTGGTCCCGGTCAGTCCGGGACTCGTCACCGGTTCCTCACGGAACCAGGGGTGACGCGCGGGGCGGGGCGTGGTTTGCGGGCCGGCTGACTTTCCGCCCCGGCGCCGTAGGCGGCCGGGGCGGCGGCTCCGTAGGAGCCGGTTGCCGCGCCCCGGCCCGCGCCGCGCGGAGTGCCTTGATCTAGCCCAGGCCAATTCGGCAACAGATCATAGGCAGCTCCTGTCGTGTCCCGGCTGCTGCTTCACATCAGCGTTCCACCACACGTTTGTCATGACCGGGATGGCGGTCAGCACGGCGGGGTTAATAGCGCACAGGCCGCCGATCGGGACTGGCTCGACGTGGCCGCTCGCCGGCCTGTTGTGGTGCAGGTCCAACGCGGTGTCGATGATGACTGTCCGTTCGAGGTCCGGGACGTCGGATATCGGGACCCAGGCAGCCATGTCCGTCGAGCCGTCGGTCTCGTGGCGCAGTTCGCCGCCTACGAGGGCAATGCTGTAGAAGATGCCTACGCAGTGCAGCTCGCCGCCCGTCGGGCCTGCCCAATCCACGTGCCAGGTTCGGGAGTCGACACCCAGGAGGCTTACGACATCGGCCGTGTAGCCGGTCTCTTCGGCCACCTCTCGTACGACTGCGTCGTAAGGGTCCTCGGCGTGTTCGACCTTGCCGCCCGGCAAGGTCCAGTGCCGTTGCGCCCGGTCCGGGGAGACGTATCGGGCCAGAAGGATGCGGCCATCGTCGTCGATACACACCCCGTAGGCTGCGAGGCGAAGTAACTGCGAAACCACGGCTACCGACTCTAGGTCAACCGTCATCATCAGACGACTTGCTCGCCGCTACCTGGAAGAGCGCTAGGGATCCGGCCACTGGCTACGGTTCAGGTCCGCCTGCGGCTCGCGATCTGGTCAGAGAGCTGCTGCACATGGGCGGGGTCCGCGTCTCGGGCAAGGGCTACGTAGTGGTCCATGACGGCCGGCCGGTAGCGCACGGGCAACGTCTGTCCTGGGGCGAGTCGGGTGAGCTCGGTGATCGTGAGGTCTTCGTCTGCGATACCGCGGAACGAGATGCCCTCAGCGGTCTCCACGTCGAACATCAGGACCACGCGAGGGTTGCTGTTCACTTCCCGCCAGTCGACGAGAACGCCGAGCGCAAGCGCCCCCGTGCGCAGTTCCGCATTGCGCTTCCGGGCATCACTGCTCAGGAGCGGGTTCGGGGCGACGCCCGGGAAGTTAAGCCCGACGCCGAGCGATTCCCGACTCAGGTCGGGCCTGAGCTGCGCCATCAGATCGTTGAGCTTCTTCTTCGAACCGAACATCCTGGCCCCTCCCTCACACCGGTGCCGGAATCTCGGCCTGACGCTACGCCCGCACCGCGACTGTACGTCACGGTCATTCTCGACCACCGTCGCAACGCCTCCGCCGATCACCGGTGCTGACCGCCACTTCGGGCACCCAGCGAGCAAGCAAGCACCGAGCAGCCGGTCCACTCGACTGGCAAGAACGGCCCGCCCCGGCAACGCACCCAGCCACCTGCCCAAATCCATGCAAACAACCGATTATTGGACTATACGGGCGTTCGGCGCCTTACCCAAGAAAGCGCTAGGCATCGACCGTCACCCTCAGGAACCGAGGGCGACGTTCCCCCGTCTGGGCGACGGCCTTACCCCAGTCCGGAAGGCACAGACCCCTCGCTTGTAAGTTTTGGGCACCTCGTCTGCCTACGTCCGCGCACGTCCGTCACCTCGGGCAACCGTCCGCATCCGGTCATCCCCGGTTGCTCACGACTGGTCTTGTTGCTGTCGGCGCTGCTGTCGAGCGCACCCTCAGTGTCTGCCAGAGCGCATATAGTAGTCGGATGCAGCCGCCGCCCGTGGTCTATCTGCTCGTCGGCCTACCCGGCTCGGGCAAATCAACCTATGCCCGCACGCTTGAACGCGATGGGGTGCTGCGACTGTCCGTGGATGAGCAGATGATGACGCGCCATGGACGGCTCGGGAAGGACTACCCCACAGAGCAGCACCTGGACCTGCTAGGCCCCGTTGTGGACGCGGTTCGGCGCCAGCTAATCACGGCGGTCAAGTCCGGTCGTACGGTCGTTCTCGATCACGGACTCGGCCGACGCAGCGAGCGCGACGAGTACAAGCAGCTCGTAACAAGCCTCGGTGCGACGTGGCGGCTGTTGCACTTCCCGGTCGAACGAGATGAGCTGCTAAGGCGGCTGGCAGTCCGCAACGAAAGCCCTGGGTATGGAGTGATCGACCCGGAAGTCCTGGACTGGATCGCCACCGCTTCCGAGGAACCACACGACGAAGGCGAAGAGACTTCCCGGCCCGGCGACCTCAACTATCCGGTAGGACAGCTAGCCCAGGCCACACGGAGGCCATGAGGGTGAGTTGAAGCGGAACTTAGACTGCCTCTCCCGTGACCTGCGGCAGCCTGGTCGGCGCACTGGTCACGCCTGCTCCTGGGCTCGCGTCGTTGATGGCCGGTTGCCGACGTTTCACAGTGTCTTGTGCCCCGTGTGTGCCCCGGCAGATTCCTTGCCCTCCAGGCAACAGCCAGCCCGCTGCGACCTGCCCTGATACGCGCGTTAAGACTATTGGGTGCGCCAAGGACGGCTTGACTGCGCATGCTTCAATGTCAATGTGCATCGCGACTGGCTTGACTGGCTAAGTCTTGTTTTACACGCTTGCCACTAGCGCGGGCTTACTCGGTCTCTTCTTGACCATAAGAGCCTACAAAATTGCCAAAGGTCAGGGCCGAAAGGCTCTTGAGCTGGAAATGCTTAAAGACCTATTGGGTGAACTTGATGCACTTTACAAATCGACTGAGCACATGAGTGCACCAGGACCAATACCCCGACCCGGCGTGGAGTCGCGGGCGAGGATCCTCGCTCTCGATCCGAGCGAATTAGACTTGTGGGTCCAGGTATATGAATACCACCCGGGAGACCGGACCGACGATAGCCCGCTGGAACACCATCTTGTTAAGAAAACATTGGTGAAGCTCGACCAACCGACCCACCGGACCATCAAAGGTTACGTGCTGTCGGCAATGCACGAGCAGGTCGTCATAGCAATGAAGAAGAGAGTTTAGAGGGACCAAAAGGCCGCCTCTTGCATCTGTCTATCATTTCCCCGCCCGTCAAGCCGGCCTTGACGGGCGTACGGACGCCGGAGGAGTGAGCGGAGTCGGCTTTCGTGTCGCGCCGACGCCGGGTTCTGCCCCGGACCGCGCCCCCGACGGACGCCGCCACAGTGGCGCAGTTGACCTGACCTCGCCCGGCACGGACCCAGCTCCTGGGGTCGGAGCTGACCATCGGCGACCACCCTCCCCCTCCCAGGTGAGCAGTTGACCTGGGCGTGAGCGGCTGCGGAGCCGGCTCCTGGGCAACCGGCATGCCCTCGGCGGACACCGCCCCCGTGCTTGGGGCTTGCCGCGCGGACCCGACGGCGCGTCACCTGCGCCGCGCTGCTCAAGCGCGGCGCGGCGGGCTGCCGGCAACGGATCTCACCACACTCCTCCGCCATCCCGTCTGCGGCGGCCCCTGGGGTTCCCGCTCTCCGCGCCAGCCGCCGGGTGTGTTGCGTGGCCGGAGTCGGAGCGCCAGCGGAGCGACGGACGCGCGCCCAGGCGGCGGCGCGTGCGGCCCGTCAAGGGCCGCCTTGAAAGACGTACAGAAAGTTCTCCCACATTGGCCGGTAGCCGGTCCGGCCCCGCTCGGCACCGAGGTTCACGACGGGTTGACGAGTCGGTACCCGGTGCTACTCTGGCGGTCGTCGATCACGCCAGTGCGGCCTTCCTGCCGGATCGCTGGACTCGACCACGGAGATGCTGAGCGGTCTTCCTGCCGCTGATGCGGGCCAGATCCCGCCGGTTCTCGATCACCTTGGCCGCGATGTCGGTCCCGAAATCCGCTGAGTGGCCCAGCACGGCCTTCCCGCCGTCACGATGGCCCGGATTCGCTCTCCTCGACGGGTGGGGCTCGCCTGCGGCAACCCGCCGGATGCCGACCTTCAGGCACCCCACCCGTCCCGGCCTCACCCAGGCCCAGAAACTGGAAGATCCACGTCCCCAACGGCGGTCAGCCACATCCGCCCTCCGGCGTCAGCCGCCCTTCCAGGCGGTGCCAGGAGACACCACGAACACCACCGACGGACAGCGTTCCGACAACCGGTGGCGGTTCGTCGCCCGTCCCTGGCACCCGCCCTGAGGAGAGACCGTGTCCACCCTGCACCGTCCCGGCGTCGCCGGCGGTCGTGCCGCCCAGGCCCTGCATCGGGCCACCACCCCCGACTACTTCGGCTGGCTCGAACACACTCGAACCGCTGGCGGTTGTGCCCGTCCGATCCGGCTGACCGGAACCATGACCGCCGTCGACCGGGACACCGGACGGGTCCTAACCGAGCAGCACACCGATGAGTTGCCCGATCGGGTGCTCTACAAGGCGTGCGGCAACCGGCGTGCCCGCCGGACCTGTGCCACCCTCCTGGCCGACCTCGACGTGCATCCACGGGTTGCCATGCAGATCCTTCGGCACGCCCGGTTCTCGGTGACGATGGAGATCTACACCCAGGTCTCGTCCACGGCGACCCGGGAGGCACTCAAGCGCCTCGGTGAGTCACTCGGGCACTGACGAGAACTGCTGTGCTTCGCTGCTGTACGGGCAGCAGAAAGGCCACCTTCATCGATGGAAGGTGGCCTTTGATCTGCGTGGGCGATACTGGGATCGAACCAGTGACCTCTTCGGTGTGAACGCCGACATGGCGCATCATCGGCTGCAAGCCGTTGCCTTCTGGTGCCGCTCAGGTGGCCGTGGTGCACGTCGAGCCTCGGGCACCATCAACGGCTGGCAACCGTTTCGCTGCCTCTGTGCTGCCCGAATCACCCCCGCGTGCGCGGGGAACAGCCGGTCGCCGCCGGCTGGTGGTAGAGCGCCTGAGGATCACCCCCGCGTGCGCGGGGAACAGCACCCGCCGGCCGTCAGCATCGACACGATGCTGGGATCACCCCCGCGTGCGCGGGGAACAGGCCTAGGGCTCGAAGGGTCCGGGGTGATCTTCGGGATCACCCCCGCGTGCGCGGGGAACAGCCGAAGATACGACCGGCCACCGGACGACCGGGGGGATCACCCCCGCGTGCGCGGGGAACAGGTGGCTCGACATCGACACCCAGGCCCGGACGGTGGGATCACCCCCGCGTGCTCGGGGAACAGAGCAAGAACCACGCCATGCGCGTAAAGGGATTGGGATCACCCCGCGTGCGCGGGGAACAGCGCTTCTGTCCGCCCGAGATCGCGGACCTGTGGGGATCACCCCCGCGTGCGCGGGGAACAGCTGAACCTGCCGGCGCGCATCGACCTGGTCGCGGGATCACCCCCGCGTGCGCGGGGAACAGGCCGCCGGCCATCCCTGCTTGGCGAGATGGCGAGGATCACCCCCGCGTGCGCGGGGAACAGTTTCAGCGCGGGCCCCCTTCCTCCGGGGGCCCGGGATCACCCCCGCGTGCGCGGGGAACAGCGTCACCTTCGACGACGGCACGACCCTCCGGGGGGATCACCCCCGCGTGCGCGGGGAACAGCGTACCTCGGCAAGCTGTTCGTCATCGACCGGGGGATCACCCCCGCGTGCGCGGGGAACAGATCAGCCGCTCGGAGATGAGCTGCGTCGACGCGGGATCACCCCCGCGTGCGCGGGGAACAGTCGACCCGGGGACGAACGGGGTCACGATGGCCGGGATCACCCCCGCGTGCGCGGGGAACAGATGGACAGCCCCGGGCGGCACTCCTCGGGGTCGGGATCACCCCCGCGTGCGCGGGGAACAGCTGTTCGTCGGGGTCCCGCATGCCAAATGCTAGGGATCACCCCCGCGTGCGCGGGGAACAGACTTTCTGACCTGGGCCGCTAAAGATCAACAGCGCCGATTTCATTCACTTCCTCGCCCAAGATCCCTCCGCCTGTGCCGCCGGTTACTGGTGACAAGGTACCGCTGACTCGCCGCGCTTGGCGCGCACCGCGCCCCCGCCCCTGCCATCCCGTCCGCCGCCGACCCACACACCGTGGAGCGGGCCAGGGCCAGGGTGACAAGGTGGAGCGCCCTACCGGACGAACGACCTTGTCACCCTGGCCCTGGTCTGCTCGGCTCTGCCTGGGTCGGCGGTGGACGGGATGGCATCCCACCCCAACCACCCACGACCGCAACCGTTCGGCAACTCCATCCCGGAGTCGTTGGGCCCCCGCCGGAGGCAGCCCTAACCCCAACCCCGCACCCACCCGCCGCCCCCTTCACCCACCTTCACTCCTTCCCCACACCGGACCCGGAAGCGGCCGACGTGTTCCGTTCGGCAACTCGCCCCGGCGACCGTCGACCGGTCCGCGGTGAAGTGTTCCGAGGATGGAAGAGACCGACGGGAGAGATGTCGCGTGGTTCCGGTCAGTTCGGGACTCGTCACCGGTTCCTCACGGAACCAGGGGTGACGCGCGGGGCGGGGCGTGGTTTGCGGGCCGGCTGACTTTCCGCCCCGGCGCCGTAGGCGGCCGGGGCGGCGGCTCCGTAGGAGCCGGTT